>CAVXDM010000063.1:0-53798 GCA_963760455.1 uncultured Alphaproteobacteria bacterium | reverse complement strand
AGGCGGCCCCGGTCGTTAGGACAGATTTCCCGCTTCGATAAGTGGAACGTCTGCCGGGGTTAGGCCGCCAAGCGGACTGGCGGTAGGCTGTGTACTCCGTAGTAGGCTTGATCGGGCGTCATGCCGTCAAGGCTCGAATGCGGGCGGCGGCGATTGTAAAGATCGAGATACCGCCCGATCGAGGCGCGTGCGTCCGGCACGCTGTCGTAGGCGTGCAGGTAGACCTCCTCGTATTTCACGCTGCGCCACAGCCGTTCGACGAAGACGTTGTCCCGCCAGGCACCCTTGCCATCCATGCTGATGGCGATGCCGTTGCTGGCGAGCACGCCGGTGAAGGCCGTGCCGGTGAACTGCGAGCCCTGATCGGTATTGAAGATCTCAGGCTTACCGTGCTCCGCCAGTGCGTCCTCCAGCGTCTCGACGCAGAACGAGGCCGCCATCGTGATCGACACACGCCACGACAGCACGCGCCGCGAGAACCAGTCGAGCACGGCGGCGAGATAGACGAAACCCTTCGCCATGGGGATATACGTGATGTCCATCGCCCAGACCTGGTTCGGCCGCGTGACCTCCATGCCGCGCAGCAGATACGGGTAGATTTTGTGCCCCGGCTCCGGCTTCGTCGTGCGCGGATGACGGTACAGCGCCTCGATGCCCATCCGCAGCATCAGCGTCTTTACATGCCGGCGGCCGGTCTTGCTCCCCCTGGCAGCCAATGGAGAAGCCTCGCGGCCCCTTGAGGTTGCTGGCGTCCGCTTGCCAGAGATCTTCGAGGAGATTGCTGAGACCGGCCTCAGGGCAAGCGCGCCAGAACCATTCGATCCTATGGAAAAGGCCTTCCATGACCTCGCCCGCGAACGACTGGCCGGCGCCAAGAGATTGGCGTGGTGAGGACTGGAAACTCGTGCACTCCTATGGCCTGCGCCCTGGCCTTCTTGCCATGGCCCAGGTTTGGCAAAAAGCCAATGCCCGGCAAGAATTCATCATTGCCGCTAAGGGAGCCCCAGAAGCTATCGCCGATCTTTGCCATCTCAGCACTGCGGATCGCGATGCGCTTACGCAATCCGCCAATGCGATGGCAGCCGAAGGATTGCGCGTGCTGGGCATCGCCCGCGCCTCATTTACGGGAGAAGCCTTGCCGGACTCTCAGCATGATTTCCGGTTCGCTTTCTTGGGGCTGGCCGGCCTCGCCGATCCCATCCGGCCGAGTGTTCCCGTTGCGGTGAGGGAATGCCAGACCGCCGTGTCAAGGTAATCATGATAACTGGGGATTATCCGGCTACCGCCCAAGCAATTGCCCGGCAGGCCGGCCTTCAAGTCGGCGAGACCGTCACTGGCGAGACGCTCGATCGCCTAAGCGAAGCCGAATTGGCGGAGCGATTCGCCAGTGACAGTGTTCGCCCGGATTATGCCAGAGCAGAAGCTTCGGATCGTCAATGCGCTTAAGGCAAACGGCGAGATCGTTGCGATGACTGGCGATGGCGTTAATGACGCGCCTTCGCTCAAGGCCGCTCATATCGGTATCGCTATGGGGGGCCGCGGAACGGATGTCGCGCGTGAGGCTGCCTCGATCGTTCTTCTCGATGACGATTTCGGTTCCATTGTAAAGGCTCTCCGCCTCGGCCGCCGCATCTACGACAATTTGCGCAAGGCCACGGTCTTCATCTTCGCCGTCCACGTGCCGATCGCAGGACTAGCGTTGCTGCCGCTGCTATCCGGTCTGCCGATCCGGGTTGCGGCGCACATCGCGTTCTTGGAGATGGTGATCGATCCAGTTTGTTCGCTCGTCTTCGAAGCCGAGCCTGAGGAAGATGACTTAATGCGCCGGCCTCACGGCCGCCCCAGGTACCGTTATTCCCTAAGGCCTTGATCGGTTGGGGTCTTCTGCAAGGAACCCTTGCGTTTGCGTCAGCCGCCTTGGTCTTTCTTACGGCGTCCCTGCGGGGCATGCCGGAAACGGAAGTGCGGGCGCTAACGTTCTTTGCCCTTGTACTAACAATTGTGAGCCTCATCCTGGTGAACCGCTCCTTTAGTGCGTCGATAGCCTTAGCTTTTCAATGGTCCAATGCTGCGCTCCTTTTCGTGATTGTGGCCGTCACTCTAGCGTTAGGGCTGACGCTTCTTTGGCCATGGGGAAGCGATCTTTTTCGCTTCGGGCCTTTACACCCGGATGATCTTGCGGTTTCGTTCGGTGCCGCTCTTCTTGTGTTCCTTTGCCTTGAGGTGTTGAAGCCTTTGTGGCGGAAGCGCCTGGCCGTTGCTGGATGAGCGTCAAGGTAACATGGCTAGAGATGATTTGATGAGGCGTCCGGGGCGAGCGCGACTTGAACGACAGCATCTGCTTTATAATCAATGCCGCAGCAGGCGGCCAAGATGCCGCAGGCATTGTAAGCGTCATTTATAGGCTGCCTTGCGCGGGTGATGCGGATCGTGTGGCTTAGTGTCCTTATTCACGTGAGTAAGGACGGTAATGGACACGAAGCGGCTTGAGATCGTGCAGCTGGTGGAACGCAGGCGGAAGTGGCCGGCGGAGGAGATCGCACGGATCATGGAGGAAGCGCTGGCGCCAGGCGCCACGGTTGCTGGCGTAGCAGACCGGCATGGCGTTGCCCGCAGCCAGGTTTACGGGTGGCTTAGGAAAGCGCGCGCGGGCAAGCTGCCTGGAATCTCCGTTAGCTCCGCGGCCTGCACCGCTTTCGTGCCGGTCAAGGTGGAAGAGCCTACGGCCCCGCCGCTGCCTGCCCGCGCCCAGCGCCTGCTGCGCGCCGCCGCGTCCCTGTTGTCGAGATCGCCCTTGGCAATGGCCGCAGCCTGAAGGTAGACGAGGAGATCGATCCCGCCGCTTCTGGCCAGGCTTGCCGCAGCGCTCGATGGAGGCAAGCGGTGATCACGGTACCGGCCGGGGTGCACATCTATCTGGCCTGCGGTGTCACGGACATGCGCAAAGGCTTCGACAGCCTTTCGCTGCTGGCTCAAGAGGTGCTGAAGCAGAACCCGTTCGCAGGCCATCTGTTCGCCTTCCGGGGGCGCCGGGGCGATCTGATCAAAATCCTCTATTGGGATGGCCAGGGCTTTTGCCTGTTCGCCAACTATCTAAGGTCATACTGCGTCTCCTTCAGTTTGATACGGAAGCCTTGATCGCCGCCGCCCGGTCAGTGAGCCGGTCCCAGCGGCTGCAATGTTTGGCCGGCATATTTAGACCAGGCACTTCATACAAATGGGCGTGGGCGTTGTAGGCGCGTCTCGTGACGAGACCGTGCTCTACCCACCTGGTGAGCGTACTCTCACTGATACCCAAGCGTGCCGCCGCCTCGGCTTTTGTAAGCATTCCCCGATCCCGGAGCCGGTCATAGCGTGAGCGGAGCTTGTATTCGTGGGCGAGATAGGCAACACGCAGAGCGGTGAACTGGGCGTCAGCGCAGCCCCGGCGCGCTGAACCGCCTGGATGAATGCCTTGCTCGTTGAGGATGGCGGCGACTTCAGGATAGATGTGATCGTCGAGGAGCTTGTCGACGAGTTCGACCACATTGGGCGGGGTTTTCACCTGTTGTGCGGAGGACTTGGGATTCTCCGCCGTCAACGTCTCGGTCCTGCCGCCCTTGAACCGGACATGGATTTTGGCCGTTCCTTCTTCCGGAAGCTTGACGAGCGTGACATCCTCTATGACGTAAGCAAGCAGCCGCTTGCGCTCGCGGTTCGGCAGGCTCCGGTCGCGCCAGAGCGTTTTGAAGTCGGCGGTCATGGCGACAAGCCGGTCGCGGATTGCATCGTCGAAGGCAAGACGGTCCTCCTGCTGGCCGCGCTCCCTTTCTTCCTGCGCCTTGGCCAAGGCGCGCAGCTTGTCATTCCATTCGCGTTCGAGCGTGCCGGCGACAAGACGGTTATTCGGATCGACGAGCATAAACCGCCGCTGTGCGAGATCGGCGTCGATCTGAGCGCGTTCAACGGCGCGGCGGCGCAGGCGATCGGCTTCGTCGTACTGGGCTTCAATTTCTTTCCGGACCTCCAGCGCCAGCTCGACCGCGGCGGGCGTCATCACGGCGGCGACCAACTCGCCAACCGCTTCGTCTATGGGGGCGGCGGCAATGGACTGGCAGTTTGGTTCCCCCAGAGTGCCATGGGCGCGGTCGCAGACATACCACGCCTCCATCCTTTCGCGCCGCGCGGCATACCGGACGCGGAGATGCCTGCCACAGCGGCCACAGACTGCGCGCCCTTGCAGAAGGGCTACGCCCTCCCGCGGCGGCGACGCTCGCGCGGCTTCGTATCCGCGGCCATTCGCCTCGAGGATTTTGCGGTTTTGCTGAAACTGCTCCCAAGTGATGTAGCCGGGATGGGCATCCTGGATGCAGGCGAGCCAGTCATTGCACTCACGCTTCCGTAGCACCTTTTTCCCATCGGCGGCTCGCCGGTAAGACCGCCGGCCATAGACGTAGGCGCCTGCGTAACGTGGATTGTTCAAAGTCCGGATCGCGGCCGATAGGGTCAGCGGCTGGAAAACCGTCTGCTTTTGATTACGGTTGCGGGATGGAAAACGAAGTCCCTCGCTCCGGAACGCCTTGACCGTTTGACAGGCGGACCCAACCCGCGAGAACGTCTCGAAAAAGTGGGAGATCGTCTCCCTGATATGCGCGTCGGGATCGAGCGCCACGTTGCCAGCCTCGTCATATGCAAATCCGGTTGGCAGCGGACAGCGATACTCGCCGCGGCGCACCTTGTTCAGAATCCCTCCCCGCAACCGGGCTTTGAGGACATGAAGTTCGGCCTCGCTCATTGTTCCCTTGAGGCCAAGCAAAAGCCGGTCGTTGAAGCTGGCTGGATCGTAGACGCCATCTTCATCCAGGATCAGCGTGTCGGCGAGGGAGCAGATCTCTAGCAAGCGATGCCAGTCGGCATTGTTCCTCGCCAGGCGGGACACTTCCAGCCCCATGACGATGCCGGCGCGTCCCATGCTGGTATCGGTTACCAGGCGCTGAAATCCCTCGCGCCAAGACGCCGAGGCGCCGGACTCGCCTTGGTCGCTGTCGATAACGACGACCTGATCATCGCGCCAGCCAAGCGCGACCGCCCGGCTGCGAAGAGCATATTGGCGCTTTGTGCTTTCGACATTCTCGAAGACCTGCCGCATCGAGGACTGCCGGATATAGAGATAAGCGCCCCGTTCGAGGTGATGGGGTTGAACTTTGAGCGACTCGTTCATGCTGCTCTCCGGTCATTGATCGTCATTGCCATGGCTGCGAGCACGTGAATGACAGCACGATGCTCGAAAGGCTCTCGTGGAACTGGGGATCGGTCGGGGACTGCCTCTTGCGGGACACTGCAGGCGGTTATTGTGCGCGCCCATGCCCACATACCTTTGTTGAGAAAGACGAACAGCCCGCTGCGGGCCTCTGGAGCCAACGGCTCGCCAAGTGCGGCCGAGCGCAGCGCCTCGTACCGGGTGACAATCGCGGACGAGTACGCTGGCGGTCTTGCTCCGGTCTCGATCATTTCGCAGTTTTTTTTCCGCCGATGGCGCGCTCGATCGTTCTTGGATGCACATCGACGCCGATTTCGTTCTGGATTACCTTCGCCAGTTCGCGCGCCCGGATTGGCTCGCCGGGAGCAAGCCGCGCTTCCAGAAACGCCAGCACCTCACTCTGGATTTTGTGCGGACCATGGGGGCCTCGCTTCTTGGGCGCCAATCCCGCAATGCCCGCCTCCTCGAAGTTTGCCTTAGCTTGGTAATAGGTTGGCCGGGAGACGCCGTATTCGTCAGACACGTCCGTCACCGGCGCCTTCTCGACCGAGACGCGGCGCAGCATCTCGTACTTCACCTGAACGGCGTCCCGTGGATCGAAGAATCCGCCTTCCTGAAACTTCGGATCGCGGACCTTCCCGGGCGCTGGATTTAGCGCCCCCTCTTCAAGAAGGACGTCCGCCTTGGAGCGCTTGTGGTTGATGTTTGCTGACACGTTGAATCCCCCCGCAGCATTCCAGATATCGATACTGTAACTATAATTATGCCGCTAACAGGTGTTCCGTCAAGTCCGATGTCTAGCACACGGCCGCGTACTTCGGCGCATAAATGGCCATCATCGGTGCCTCTGCGGCGTCATTTGCTTTACATTTGCGGCAAAATTCTCCTTACACAACGTTAGAGGCTCACTGCGCCTCTCTGAGCAAAGACGCGTCACCAGACTTGCGAGTTCCATCAAGTCCGCGAACCGGAAGAGTGCGCGCCCTCTCCCTATGACCACTTCGGGCTCCGGGGAGGCAAGGTCAGTCCATTGCGGGGGAATGGAGCAAATCGTTCCGTCGCCGGCACGCAGCAGAAGCCTCTTGCCGGACCGGTTGTACCGTTCGCCAATGCAGGGAAGCAGATAGCCTGCGAATGGATGGAACGGATGGGTTATGCGGACAAGCTGCGCCGAAGCGGTGGGAAGGTCTGCATTCCGAGCTGAGTTACAAGCGGCTTGAGAACGGCGCGTTCAAATGGCCGCCGGTGGCGGACGGCGTCATGCGGATGAACGCAGCCCAACTCGCCGCGCTCTTGTCCGGGATGGACTGGACGCGCATGCACGCGCCGCGCATAGCGCAGCCGAAAGAGGTGGCCTGAATGCTTCCGGCGCGCGGATTGAAGATTGCGGGAAGCGCGAAGCATGGCAAGGTGGCCGCCATGATAGAGCGCGCGCCAAGCACGGACGATCCGCTGCCGGAGGAACTGCCCGCCGATCCGCAAGCCTTGCAGGCTTTGGTGCGGGAACTCATCGCGGAGCGCGATGCTGTCATGGCCCGCTGCGAAAAGCTTGAGCATTTGCTGCGCGTGGCCCGCAATGCCCAGTATGGCCGCTCGTCCGAAAAGCTTAATCGGGACCAGCTTGAGCTGACACTTGAGGACGTCGAGCAGGCCATTGCCGGGATCGAAGCGGGGGAAGACAAGGAGAGCCCGGCCAAGAGCCGCGAACGCGCTGCCAAGAGGCGGGCCAATCGCGGCGCGCTGCCGGAGCACCTGCCGCGCATTGTTGAGACCATCGCGCCTGAAAGCACGGTCTGCCCGTGCTGCGGCGAGGCCATGCACGAAATCGGCGCCGATGAAAGCCAGCGCCTCGATGTTGTTCCGGCCCAGTTCCGGGTGATCGTGACGCGGCGGCCGAAGTTCGCCTGCGGGGCCTGCCCTGGCAGCCTGGCGCAGGCTCCAGCGCCGGAGCGGCTGATCAAGGGCGGCCTGCCCACCGAGCGGCTCGTGGCCCATGTGCTGGCCGCCAAATATCAATGGCATCTGCCGCTTTACCGGCAGGCGCAGATGATGACCACGCAAGGCATCGTGCTTGACCGCTCGACGCTTGCTTTCTGGGTGGGCTATGCGGCCGCCGAGCTTGCTCCGGTCTACGCGCAGCTCAAGGCGTGCCTCCTATCCTCGGCCAAGATCGATGTGGACGAGACCACGGCCCCTGTGCTGGATCCGGGAAGGGGCCGGACGAAGACCGGCTACTTCTGGGCAATCGCCCGCGACGGCCGGCCGTGGAAAGGCTCCGAGCCGCCGGGCGTTGCCTACACTTACGCCCCGGGCCGGGGGGCGGTGCACGCGCTGAAGCTGCTCGACAATTACACCGGCATCGTGCAATGCGACGGCTACGCCGCCTACAAAACGCTGACCAACCCTGCGCGCAAGAACAACTGCGCGGAGACAATCACGCTTGCTTTTTGCTGGTCGCACCTGCGCCGGCGCTTCGTAGAAATCGAACGCACCAGCCCCGCGCCCGCGGCGAAGGAGGCGCTGGTCCGCATCGGCCAGCTCTACACCATCGAGCGCGCCTTGCGCGGCAGGACGGCAGAAGAGCGCCGCGAGGGCCGGCAGGTGCAGGCCAAGCCGCTCGTGACCGCGCTCAAAACCTGGTTCGAGGGACGGCTGAAAACCCTCTCGGGCAAGAGCCCAACCGCCGAAGCGATCCGCTACGGTCTTAACCACTGGGATGGCCTCATCCGCTTCCTCGACGACGGCCGCATCGAACTCGACACCAATGCGGTGGAGCGCGCCATGCGCCCCATCGCGTTGAACCGTAAGAACGCCTTGTTCGCCGGTTGCGATGAAGGCGCCGAGGCTTGGGCTTGCATCGCTTCGCTCATCGAAAGCTGCCGCCTCAACGCCGTAAACCCGGAAGCCTATCTCGCCGATGTGCTGGAAAAGCTCGTCAACGGCTGGCCCGCCGCGCGTATTGGGGAACTCCTGCCCTGGGCCTACGCCAAGCCGGCCATCGCCCCCGAAATCAAAATTGCGGCGTAGGACACGCCAAGCGCGGCCAGCAAGGGTACTGGAGCACCGCTTACGTTTTATCCGGGAGCGAACTGATTTTACCCGATTTCGTGCAAGTAACGTCACGCTACTGCTGGCACAGAGGACTACTTTTCTAATTATACGGGAGCGGAAATTGATCCGTGCGCGGCTGGCGACACGGAAAGCAATGCAGAACCGCGCCGAGGCGGTGCGCTATCCGTCTCCATTCGTCGCCCGCATCCGGGACCTCGCCAAGAACCGCTATGACGAAGAAATCGCCGGCAGCCTCAACCGTGAAGGGCTCCAAAGCACCACGGGCAAACCGTTCACGGCCAGCATGATCCAATGGATACGTTATAAGCACCGTATACTTGGCCCGCCCCGCCCGGGCGGAACGCTAAGCGTCGCCGAGGTTCGCCAGCGTTACGGCGTGAGCCAGTGGGTGGTTTATAAGTGGATCGGCAAAGGCTTGCTACCCGCCCGTCGCGGAAAGTGCGGAATGCCTTACGCCATCACCATCACCGGCGCCACAGACCAAGCATCGCGCGAATATGTTGCCAACTCTCCCCGCATTGCCTCATCTTACCGGAGCCGGATTGAACAAGGTGCAATATGAAGCAGGCATCGAATGTCCAAGGGCCGCTGTGTGCCGTCCGCCTTCGGGATGTAGGTCCGTTTGGCTGGCCGGGCGCGGTAGCTGCCCCTGTGTATCCTGACGTGCAGGTCTTTCAGCTTCTCTTCGAGGTTTTCCTCCCGGTACGCATACCACGTCACGCCATCGATCCCAGGCGCCGCGTTCCGCTCAAGAGCTTGGAAGCTTTGCTTTAGAAGACCAATGGTTACGTGATGCAGCCGTGCGCTGAACTTTGCATGCTTACTTCGTCGCGCCGCTTGGCGCACGGCTGCCAGCCCGTTCGACGCGGTGCCCCGGCTCAGTGTCCGGGCCGCGGCCGTCCGGCCGCCGTTTCCCTTGGGCGAGGTCCTTTGCTCCACAGCCTCCGCGGGAGGCAAGCCCCCTTTGTCCGGCCGCTTCTCAGCTCGTATTACCTCGTCCGACTTCTCATCCGCGTCCATGTTCATCGTATAGCTATTGCCTTCATGAACCGGCCCGGTTCGCCGCCGGGCACGGATGAGAATCTCCCAGGTTCCGTACAAAAGACGTCTCCGCATGCATGGGGTCTAAGACTGCGCGGGGGCCGCCCTTCACAAGCCAATTGCGTGAGCGGCGGTGTTGCCTTCTCTTCAGCAGAACGAGATCGGCGCCCCGAATTAGACCCGTTTCGCAGCTCAATATCCAACTTGCCCGCTTATCCCCAGGTAGCTGATGGAATTATTGCAACTGCGAGAAATAGTAATCGGGGCCAACCCGGCGCTATAAGTGGAATTTCTGCCTGACATAAACCGATGAATGCAACTCGTGACCCCTGGGATTACACCACCAACATCGCCAGATTTCAACCGGCGCACTCCGCAATGGCTCACGCCATCCACTTCGTCCAGCGCAGCTACTCGATCACAACGCGGACGATGCGGGAGGCACCCTTCTGCAGCGGCAGCCGCACCTGGAAGCGGTGCGCGCCACGTGTCATGGGCCATAACACCACTTGATCGGGATCGCTAAGGGCGAAGGGCTCGCCGTCCACATACCAGACGACCTGCTCAGCGTGCGGCTCAACCACTGCCTTCAGCGCAAGGCGATTCAGCGCGGGTGGCGCCTCGGGATTGCGCCAAATGCGGCTATTATGCTCGGGAGTAGCGATAGACAAATGTGCCGGTGCGCCAGCGCCTGTCCGCTCATCGATGGGGAAGCCTTCCTCCCTGGCCCAAGCGCGGTAAGCCGCGGGAACGTCGACCGTGAGCCGTTCCCTTCGAGTGGCGCCGGCGCCTCCTCCATGGGCGGCGTCTCATCGGGCCGGAGCCACTCGGTCAGCGTCTGTCCGCATTGCCCATTGCTGCGCTTGCCGCCGATCACGCAAAGCTCGACGGCTGCCCGGCCTTCAGGCGGCGGAAATTTCGCCTCGGCAATGTCGCCCGGCAGTACGCTGTGAAGCTGCATCAAGATTGCCTTGGCGAGCGGGGCCGCTGCACGCGCGCCAGACAGCCGGTTCATCGGCCCGGCGTCGCCGCGCCCGATCCAGACGCCTACGATGTATTTCGCCGAATAGGCTACGATCCAGGCGTCCCGATAGGCTTGCGAGGTCCCGGTCTTCAGGGCGGCGGGGAAGGGATATTCGGTCGCGCCATAGCGCGGAAACTGGTAGCCGCGCAAGCGGATCGGACAGAAAGAGGTGATGAGCCTGACCACTGCCGGGCTGAACAGCACCGCGGCACGCGGCGCGCCGTTCTTGGCCTTGCGCCCAGACAGGATCACCGGCAGCCCGTCTTCCGCCTGCGCGCCATATGCACGGACGAGCCGTTCCAGGCCTGGCTGGGAGCGAGCCTATCGCCATCGACCAGGCCGAAATTGTCCGCGGGAGCATCCAAATCGTGAAGCCCCAAGTCGCGGAAAAAGCCGTAGGCCGCTTCGAGCCCAACCGCGCGCAGCAAATTCGTGGCGGGCACATTGCGCGAATTGGCGAGCGCCTGGCGCGGCAGCATGGGGCCTGGAAAGACGCCGTCCGCATTGCCGATGCCGGACGCGCCTTCCGGCAAATTCCGCCAGCACATCCGCAGGTCTCAACATGCCGCGGTCCAGCGCCAGCGCATAGACGAACGGCTTCAAGGTGCTGCCCGGCGAGCGGATGGCGCGGGCGAAATCGATGGCGCCCGCCCGGCGGCCCCGATAATCGGCCGAGCCCAGATGAACGAGAACATCCCGGCTGCCGCGCTCCACGACGGTTACGGCGGCCTGCTGCGCCCCTGCGTCGCGCCAGCGGTCGAGATGCGCCCGCGCGAGCTTCGTCACGGTCTCCTGCATGGCAAGGTCGAGCGTGGCGCGAATGCGGGGATCGAACGCCGAGGGCGGGCGGACGGCGCCGTCCCTTACGAGAGCCTCGTAACGCAATATGGCGTGCAAGGCATCCGGCCGGCGCGGCGGGTGCGGCATGCGAATGGCGGAAAGCTGCTCATGGGCCAGTGCGCATTCGGCTCCGTCAATCACGCCCTGCCGCGCCAACTCATTGACAATGCGGTGGCCGCGCAGCTTCGCCTTATAGAGCCCTTGCGGCCGCATCGGGTTCATCAGCGAGGGCGATTGCGGAATGGCCGATAGCAGCGCGATCTCGGCCCAGCTCAGATCGGCGACCGGCTTGGCGAAGTAGAAGCGCGCGGCGTGGGCGATGCCATGGCTTTCATTGCCGTAAGGCACGAGCCGCAAATAATGCTTAGAGCACCTCCTCGCCGTCCGTAGCGCCAGGTCAGGACCAGCCCGGTTCCCGCCTCGACGGCCTTGGCCCACAGGTTGCGCGGCGAAGGGCGTTGCATGCGCGCCGTCTGCATCGCGATGGTGGAAGCGCCCGTGCGGCGGCGGGCGCGGCTCAGCCACTGCCAGGAGGCGCGCCCCAGGGCCCAGGCATCGACGCCGGGGTGACCGGCAAAGCGCCGGTCCTCCAGCGCGAGCGTGGCGCGGGCCACCCGGTCCGGCACTGCCTCCAGCGGCCAATTGCCATACCCGGCACGGCTGCGGGCACTTGCGGCGGCGTTCGCTCCGCGCGTCCTTGAACGGGCCGCGGCCCCTGCGCCATCATGACCGATCTGCGTCAGGTAAGCGCCATGACGGTCGTAGAGGATCGGCGTGGCGGCTGGCGCTTCGAAGTCTCGCGCGTGAAGCAACTTCCCAGCAGTACAGCGCAAACACGGCGAAACACATCGCGCCGGCCACTCTCGCGATGCGCGTAGTCATTGACCTTGACCTAATACCAAATCCGGCCGGATGCTTCACGAAGGCCCCCTCACCCCAGCCCTCTCCCCGCAAGCTCGCCTTGGCGAGCTTGCCACTTGGGATGCACGCGTCCGCTCGCGGATGCGTATGGGAGAGGGGGTCCCGCTTGCAACCGTTGAGAAGGCGTCCCCTCGCCCCAACGGGGAGAGGGACAGGGTGAGGGGGCCTTCGCGGCGGTCGCTGAAGCGATGGAATTTCGCCCATAATCTCGCGCGCGATCAGCCTACCGGCTGACAACCACGCGCTGACCGGCGCTCGCTCCATAGACGCCCCTCTGGTACATGGTTTCGGCCTCGGCCGGCGGCGCGATGAAGCTGCCGGGGATCAGAGCGCGCGTGCGGAACGCGAAGCGGTAGTTACCCTTGGGCAGGCGGTCGAAGGCGTAAAGAACGCGGTCGTCGCCGTAGGAAGCCCAGTCGGGCGCAATCGCCGATGTTTCGGAAGGCACGGCCTCGGCGGGCGCATTGGCGAGATTGGGATTGAGCGGCTCCAGACCCGCCGCCAATGGCGCCGTGATCGCCACGTGCGTGCGATCCTCCGCATTGACCACCTCCAGCCGCTCCTCGATCACCTCGCCCGCTTTCACATGCAGCGTGCCATCCGCTTCTGGATCGATCCTCTCCAGCGCTCCGCCACCGGCCGGCACGCGGTAGAAGCTGCGCGCCACAACAAAGCCTTGCGCCAGAGCCTGCGCTTTGTCGCCCGGCTCTTGCGGCTGGTAGCGCACGTCGATGAGCGCCACGAGCGGCGCGGCGCCGCCATTACTTACCGCGAGCGTCTCCGGGTTAGCGAAGCTCTTGAACTTGACCGGTGCTGCGCCATTCAACGTCAAAACCTCAGTCTCCGCCCCGTCTGAAACCGTCACAGGCAAACCGGCAGCAGGCTTATGCCAGATTGCGGCAAGCGCCCGCACCGCGGCCGCGTTGGCGTTAGTGCTGCCCCAGCCGTCGCCTTCGCCAAGTCTGACCAGCCCCTCCCGCAGCACAGCAAGCCGCGCGTCGGAGGGCGCGGCCAGGGCCACGGCACGCGTCACCTCCGCGAGACTGCGCGTCTCGGACGGCAGGATGGCGGGATCGGCGCTTTCGCCCGCAAGCCCGCCATAGACCTGGCGCCCATTGCGGGAGAACAGGGTGACGCGGCTCCACAGGGTTTCCATCAGCGCCGGGACGATGCGCCCCTCGCCGGCAGGCAGCTCCGCCATCGCGGCGGTCACTTGCGCAAGGGATGCATTCGGCATGACACTGGCGCGGCGTGCCAGCTCGGCCGCATAAGCCTGGTCGAGCTTGCCGCCCTCGGCAAGCGCCGCCAGCGCCTCTACCCGCTCCTGCATCTCGCTGCCTGTGAGCAGGCGCGCGTAATCCGAGCGCAGCGCCTGCTTCAGGACGGCGGCAAGACGGTCCAGCAGCTTCGCATCGACTGGCTCTCCGGCCTTTTGCGCCGAATACAGGAAGCTATAGGCCCAGGCGGTCAGCATGACGTTGCCGCGCGCTTTCGGCCAGAACGCGACGAGACCATCCCCGTCGATGCTTTGCTCGATGGCTTGCGCGGCACTCTTAACATGGCCTGCGATGCGCCCATCAAGACCCGCCGCCGCAAGCAGCGGCGCAAAGGGCTTGACCGCCAGCGCCGAAGAGGCAAGCGCGATGCGTTGCTCCGTACAGCCGTAAGGATATTCGACGAGATATTTGAGGCCGCCGATAAGACGGATCAGCGAAAGAGTCCGCCGCCAGCGTCAGTGTCCGCTCATAGGAGCCGGGCCGCACACCCGCTTTGGGCGCCGGAAAATCGGCCCGTCCCCCTGCGGCGATATCGGCGATCTGATGCTGGCGCAGCGGCGGGCGGTCGGGCTTCACCGGCAGCTCAATCTCCACATTGTCCGCGGCCTGATCCGCGTCACGGGCAAGGCTGAAGCGCAGTTTTACGGACGATTTGCCGGGGGCGGGCTCGCCGGCACTGGCCTGGAATGCCAGACGCGCGGGTAAATTCTTCTCCCAGGCGAAGCGCTGCTCCGCAGCACCCTGCAGCGACAGCCCCTCGGCGGCGATGGCCGCGCGCCCGGTTCCGCCCGGCCCCTCGACCACGCGGCCGATCAATCCCGCCTCGAAGCTATCGCCCGGACGGACGAAACGCGGCAGCGCGGGCTGAGCCACAAGTGCCTGCCGGACCAGCATGTCGCCGGTAGCGAAACCGAACCGGGTCTGGATCGCGGTAGGAACGCGGGTTACCCCGCGCCCCCCGCACAGATCCGGACAGGCCCAATTAAGGCATCCGGCTCCTACCTCGGGTGTTTGGCGGCGAAGCGCACAGCGGGCCAGGGATGAAGGATTTTCGGTTTCGGGAGGAAGTCCTCGGCAAGCTTCTCCATCCGCGTCCAGGGTGTATCATCCGTCTGGCTCCGCCGCCGGAGCGTTCGCAGCCAGATGCCGGATGACTTGATGCCTGAACTTGCCGAGCGCCGCAAAATTGGTGGGCACGGCGTGGTAGTCGAAGAAGCCTCTGATCACTTGCGCCAGCCAGCTCCCCTGTTCGGGGATCGGCCAGTGCATCCGCCGCCGCAGCTCCTCCTTGATTTCCTTGAGCTTGGCCCTCACGCGGTCCCGCCGGGATTTCCGCTTGAGCAGAAAATGTGCCCCGGCGGCTACGGCCGCAGATGAAGGTGAACCCCAGGAAATTGAAGGTTTCCGGTTTGCCGAGCCCGCGCTTCTCGCGCCCGGCCGCAGCAAAGCGGCCGAACTCGATCAGGCGGGTCTTGTCCGGATGGAGCTGCAGCGCGAACTCCTCGAACCGCGCTCGCATCGCATCGAGAAAACGGCGAGCGTCGTTTTCATGCTGAAAGCCCAGCACCAGATCGTCGGCGTAGCGCACGATGATCATGTCGCCGGTAGCCTCGCGCCGTCGCCAGCGTTCGGCCCAGAGGTCGAAAACGTAGTGCAGGTAGATGTTGGCAAGCAGCGGCGATGTCACCGAACCTTGCCCGGTTCCCCTGTCACTGACCGTCACCGTCCCGTCTTCCAGGATACCCGCCTGCAGCCATTTACGGATCAGGCGGATGATGCGCTTGTCGCCGATCCGGTGCTCCACAAATCTGACCAACCATTCCTGGCTGACAGAATCGAAAAACGACCGGATATCGGCGTCAAGTATGTAGTTCACCTTCCGCTTGGCGATGCCTACCGCCAGGGCATCCAGCGCATCGTGCGCTCCCCTTCCGGGACGGAACCCGTAAGAGAACCCGAGGAAATCTTCCTCGTAGATGGCGTTCAGCACCAAAACGGTAGCGCCCTGGACGATTTTGTCTTCCAGGGCGGCAATCGCCAGTGGCCGCTGCCGTCCGTCCGCCTTCGGAATATACGTCCGGCGGGACGGTTGGGGCCGGTAAGCCCCGCGGTGGATGCGGCCATGCAGATCGATGAGCCTGCGCTCAAGGTCTGCCTCGTACTCCTGCCACGTCACGCCATCCACCCCTGGGGCAGCCTTACGCTTGAGGGCGTAGAAGGCCACCTCCAGGGTCTCGACGCTAATGTGGTGCAGGAGCGCGGTGAACTTCTCCTTCTTCCTTTGCCTTGCGGCTTTCCGCACACGGTCCAGCGCCTGGGACACGCTTTCCCGGATCTGAGTCCGGCGCGTGCTTTGCTGGCCCGTGTTCCCCTTGGTCCCCGCCTTTCGCTCCACCGCCTCCGCCGCCGGTTTCCCGGCTTTGTTCGGCAGCTTCGTTGCTACAATGGCGGAGTCTGACTTCTCATGCCCGTGCATCACCGGCTTCGGCTCCTCGCCTTCCCGATGCGGGCCAGAGGCGGCGAGCCGCCCTGGTCAGGCATGAGATCTCCCGGTTCCCGCACAAGGAGCGTCCGCACATGCCAGGGTCTCCGACCGCGCTGGGCCGGACGGGCGCTCGCAATAGCGCGCCCGTCCATATTGCCTTCCGCTAGCAGAACAGCGTCGGCACCCAGAATAACGTCGATTTCGCGGCTCAATGGCTGGCCTATGCGATCCCCTGCCGACGCTTCGCCGATGTCCTCGCGGACAACTGCGCACGGCTCGGGGCCGATGTGGTTTGCTACATCCTTCATCGTAGTGGACTTTCACCACCTACTCCTTGCCGGTCTCCCGGCGCACTCCGCAATCGGCCTATCCGCATCAGGCGATTCTGCGAACCCTCCTCGGCCGCCTGCCGTGCTTCGTCACTTGAACGCCGGGGCGGCGATGCCCCCGAATGAGCCCATCCCTCTCAACCGCAAACCACGCTTGCCGCCCGCCGCTTTCGAAGCGGCGCCCTTTGCTATGCTCAAAGTCCAGAGGCTGGCAATCTAGGGGATGGCCCGGCGCCTATTCTGAGGCGCCGTGCATAATGCAGGTTAGTTGCCAAGCCCTCGGCCCGGAGCATCTGCCCGACATTGGTCCAGATAAATTGGCTTGCCGCTGCGAAGGCAAAGGCCTCCAGCGCCTGTAGCGGCGTCCCTCCTCCTGCCAGCGTCAAGGCTGCGGCAGCAATGCTGCAGCCTATTCCGGGCGCAGCGATGCAGGCCGCGATCTGGAGCACAGCCCTGAAGAGGGAATTATGGAGGATCGCCTTTAAGGCGTTGCCGATAGCCCTGAACGCGCTTGAAAGGAAATTCCCAATCGACTTGAAAACATCGCCGATCCAGGAGAAGCCGGACGGATCGAGCAGCGAGAGCGGATTGTTGCGGACATAGGCATAGCGGTTGTACGCTTGCAGATCCGTAGCGTCCTGCACGAACGGATCGGCGGACAGGAACCGCCCCAGCTCAGGGTCGTACACCCGCCCGTTCATATGCACGAGGCCGACCTCGTCCAGCTCCTCGTGCCCCGTGAAGCCGCGCGTGGTCTTGGCCGTCTGCCAAAGGCTCGCGGGCACCGTGGGGAAGAACGCCGCCCAAGTCACGTCGCGCCGCCTGCCCCAGGCGTCGAAGCTGTAGCGCGTCTGCACCGTGCCGTCCGCGGCGGTGATGACGTCGGTCGAGCCCAGGTGGTCGTGCAGCAGATAGATGGTCTCGGTGGAGGCCGGCGCCGAGGTGGTCTCGATCACCACCGCCGCCCCGCCGATATAGGTCTTGTGCGTGACGGTGGTGCCGCTCTCGACCACCTCGTGGCTGCCGCCCGCGACGTAATAGGTGGTGCTGGCGCCGGTCTCGTTGAGGTCGACGCGCTTGAAGCGGGCGCGGTCCGGGCCGTAGGTGATCGCCACCTGCCGCGCGTTCTGCTGGATCACGGACGGCATGTTGAACGCCGTCCAGGCCACCGTGCGGCTGTCGCCCTGGGTCAGGTTGCCGTTGTTGTCGTAGCAGTAGCTCGCGTTCTTGGTGCCCACCACCGCCGAGACCGCGTGCGGGCCCGCGAAGGCGCTGGCGCAGGCGGTGCCAGGCCCGTAGGTGTAGGCGCCGATGTCAGACTTCGACGTGATGTTGCCCAGCGCGTCATAGGCAACCGACACCGTGGTGCCGCCCGAGCCAGAGCCCGTGGGCCTGACTGTCGAGGCCGTCACCCGGTTCAGCGTATCGTATTGGAAGCTTTCCTGGATGGCCTGGATGCTGTCGGTGCGGGAGAGCAGGTTGCCCAGCGTGTCGAACTGGTAGCTCAAATTCTGGATCGTGCCCGCCGCCGCGCTCGTGGACAGGATCCCCGTCAGCCGCCCCGTGGCCGCGTCGTAGCTCTTGGCGAGGTTCACGCCATTGCCGTAGGTCGCGCCCGTCACATTGCCGCGTGCATCCACATCCACGGCCTGCCAGTAGGCGGCGCCCGTGGAGGCGTTGGAAAGCTTGGAAAGCTGGCCGTAGGCCGTGTAGCTCGTCTGCACCGTCAGGCCGGTCGGATAGGCGACGGTCGCAGGCCGGCTGAGGCTGTCGTAGCTCGTGGTGACGGTATAGTGCTGGCCGTCGTCCATGGTCTCGGCCTTGGCCGAGGGCCTGCCGAGGGCGTCATAGGTGAGCGCCGCGCTATAGCCATAGCCGGATTCGCTCGCGAGCTTGCCAATGCCTTTGGCCGCCGTGTCGTAGACCCAGCTTGAGACCTGCGGGCTGGCGCCTGTGGCATCGTCGGCGCGGGTGAGCATGCGGCCCAGCGCATCGTAGCTCATGCGCGTGGTCTGGCCCTTGGCGTCGGTCTGGCTCACGAGCTGGCCGAGCGGATTGTAGCTGTAGCTCCAGCTTCCCTTGTCGGGGTCGCTCATCGCCACCTTGTTGCCGCGGATGTCGTAGGACATCGTGGTGACGTTGCCCGCCGCGTCCGTGACGCGGACGGCCTCGCCGATGGCATCGTAGGCGTAGGCCGGCGTCCGGCTACACGCCGCCCAGGTTAAGCCATCGTTACCTCCTCGGCCTCACAAAATGTCACTTTTTGAGCTTGAATTGATTATAACCGACGCGCTTTACTGGAAAGCTGGGAGTGCGAGCGCGCCACAAGTCATTGAAATTGCACGCAATAGTCAGCCGTCCGACGGCGCGGTTATGGTAAAGCCACAATATTTAACGGGATTTTTGAAAGCCCGAAAACGGCCCAATTCAAGCAGTTTTCTGCAAATTCCGGCCTGATTCGAGCATCGCGATTCGCGCGTTAACCATGTTGCGTTAACTGTTGCGGCAAGGCTGTGCTCAGATTGTGGCCGCCCGGCTGCGCCGCGCTGGAGGAGCCGGGGGTGTCGGCTTCAAAGCGTCCTGGGATCGTGTCCCCAGGCGTGCTTGAGCGGGGCAGCACCGCAAATTCCGGACCTCGCCGGAGCGATCAACTGGCCGCAGCGGGCAAGCTGACGATAGGATCATCGCTCAAAGGGGCGATGGCTTCCAGCGTCATGTAGCGGCAGCGTTGAACGGCCCATTCGTCGTTCTGTTCCAGCAGGAGCGCGCCCACGAGGCGGGTGATAGCCTCCTCGTTCGGGAAGATGCCCACCACCTCGGTGCGCCGTACGAATAAGCGATGATCGCGCTTCTACCATTATTCGTTCAGGGCTTTATCCAAACTTCTAAGAACGATATCCCAGTGCTTGCCTGCGGGGTGCCAGTCTTCACGTGTCCCCAGCATGTTGCGCGGGAAATCGGTTAAGTCTACTTTAAACTCCCTGGTTAGCCCGGAAGTATCTACGGTGCTGTAAGTCAAAAAACTTCCAAATATTATACCGTCTCGTTGAACATTGGAAAGTTTTGCAAACAGCATCGTGCAGGGATAAGAGGGCTGCAAACGCAACTCAAGCGTATACATATCGTTGACACGAACTCGGGATGGAGCCGGAACATCACAGGATGGCAAAAAAAAGAAATAATAATCACCACCTCTTGTAAGAGCTACACCAAGATGTGCGGAGATAACGCCGTCGGCTTTAATTTGAGAGACAAAAGTGGCGCAAATATTGTCGTAAGTACACCCCTTCTCCCACGCGCTCCTAGTTATGCTGTAAGATGATGTACTGTTGGCAAAAACCTTTGACGCAGCGCAATCTAGCCACGTTGAACTAATCAACGCGAGTGCAGCCGCCAAATGGGGCGATATCTTAGAATGGAATAGTTTTGCCACCATGGCCAACTCGAAGAGGCGCATTTGAATTCAGTTCCCTCGCGATTCCGTTTTCAACCTTGATGGCATCATCGTGAAAGTAGGCCAGCCCTATGAAATCGCTCAGAAAAATTGACAAAGCATGCCCGAATTCGTGCCCCACAATTTCCTCAACGGATCGGCTGAACGGATTGCCATCCTTATCAAAGTACTGTTCGTGCGAAACGTTTGGTTCGTATACCGTGATCGTGCCAGTTGGCCATCCTTTGATCCCTTGGGTTTCGCCAGCTCCGCCTCCGCGCACATCTTTTACTTCGAAGGTCCATTCCCTTGGGTCGACTAAGTCCAGAAAATCTGAAATTATTCTAAATGTATATGACCGTGCTCTCAGATCATCATAGACTTCTTGAGACCTGGCTCCCAAGATATTTAGTTTATTATACAAATTCGCGAAAGCTGCGGTAATGAAGCCATTCTCGAACTTGCCACCGGTCAGCACGGAGGCTGCGCCGCCTGCCGCGCCAACCATGGCGGTATCGAGGATAACGTTACCGCCGCTGATTGAGTTACTCAAGAGGCCAGCTTCGGCGCCGATTGCATTGGAAGCGAACCCTTGCATGAAGCTGCCGCCTCGCGCGACCGAAAGCGCGCCGCCGACCGTGCCATGTACAAGGCCTTTGGCAAGGTAGTTATAAGCTAAGCCATTTGCTTTTAGAATTTGCCCAACTTCCGTCCAGACCTTCACGGATATGTATGCGAATGCAAACGCTTGCAGCGCCTGGGTGACGCTACCCCCTCCCGCGAGCGTGAGCCCTGCCGCGGCGGCCGCGCAGCCAATGGCGCCGACCCCTGGCGTGGCACAAATCGCAATCTGGATCAACGCCCTGACAATTGAGTTGCTGAGAACGGCCTTGATCGCTTGCACGATGCCGCGGAACACGCTCGTGAAGAAATTCCCGATGGACTTAAAGACGTCGCCGATCCAGGAGAAACCCGAGGGATCGAGCAGCGAGAGCGGGTTGTTGCGCACATAAGCGTAATGGTTGAACGCCTGCAGGTCGGTCGCGTCCTGGACGAACGGGTCGGCCGAGAGGAACCGCCCCAGCTCGGGGTCGTACACCCGCCCGTTCATATGCACGAGGCCCACCTCGTCGAGCTGCTCATGCCCCGTGAAGCCGCGCGTGGTCTTGGCCGTCTGCCACAGGCTCGCGGGCACGGTGGGGAAGAACGCCGCCCAGGTCACGTCGCGCCGCCGGCCCCAAGCGTCGAAGGAGTAGCGCGTCTGCACCGTGCCGTCCGCGGCGGTGATGACGTCCGTCGAGCCCAGATGGTCGTGCAGGAGGTAGATGGTCTCGGTGGCGGCCGGCGCCGAGGTGGTCTCGATCACCACCGCCGCCCCGCCGATATAGGTCTTGTGCGTGACGGTGGTGCCGCTCTCGACCACCTCGTGGCTGCCGCCCGCGACGTAATAGGTGGTGCTGGCGCCGGTCTCGTTGAGGTCGACGCGCTTGAAGCGGGCGCGGTCCGGCCCGTAGGTGATCGCCACCTGCCGCGCATTCTGCTGGATCACGGCCGGCATGTTGAACGCCGTCCAGGCCACCGTGCGGCCGTCGCCCTGGGTCAGGTTGCCGTTGTCGTCGTAGCAATAGTTCGCGTTCTTGGTGCCCGCCACCGCCGAGACCGCATGCGGGCCTGCGAAGGCGTTGGTGTGACCATTCTTCGCGCTCGCGATGATGGAAAATGTGGGATATTGCGTAATTATTAGCTCTACGAGCAGTAACTCATATCTTCAGTGTGGAGCATCTGGGGGGACAACTTTGAGATCGTAACTATAAATGCGGGTTTCCCATTGAACTAGATCATCCCCTAACCACGTCTCAATTCTTACCGCCAGCTCACTATCCGCGTTGATAAACATCTTTCTTCGCAAGACCCTACTGTCTCCATCGATTTTAAGCGTGTATTCGTAAATAGTTTCCTTATCGAGATCGGTTGATAAGCATAACTTGTTCGTTATTTTATAGACATTGTAATCGATTGCGAGATACCTCGGCGTTAACCATGCCTCAGATCTTGCTCCTAGGTCGTATGCCACAGACGTCGCCGACAGCCATCGATCCCCTAGCTTTCTCCAAAAGTGATTATTTACTGCAATCCAACCGGCGGTTCCGATATCATTTACTTCGTATAACGAATTTGGTGGCACGAAAATTCCGTGCCAACCTGGCACCTGATACTTCTCATTAGTAAAGATCTCGAACTTAAACGGGGTCTGGAAATTTGAGTTTGCTAAGATCCTATCGATTTTTTCTTGGCACGCCCTGTTGCTGGTTTCAGCTATAGCCTCCTGCGCCAACGCTGATGGGGCCAGCAAACCCAGAAAAAGCCAATTACCTATTCCTCCCATGTAATCGCCTCGCATGGTCTTAATAAGCAAAGTACTTTGAATGGTCAAGTACGCGACCAGGAGCGGAAGGGTTTCGTTGCTGCTCCATGAGATTTTCATACCATATGGCTTCGTCACTGTAGCGGTTGAGGCCAGTGGCATGGGTTGGCACAATCGCTTGATCTTGTATGAAAATGTGGCCGAGTTCATGTCCTAGGGTGCGGAAAAAGTTGGACAGGAAAAATGAGCCATCAGTCGCCTCATACCACACCTCTCCTACCTGCTCGGGATTGATGAGTATTCCCATTGGGAAAAATCCAGTATAAGCTTTCCCCCCTCCCAGATCTACATTCTTGTCCGTTATCTCGAAGAAATAAGAGGCCTCCGACTTATCTAGCTTATCGACGATGATTTTGCATTCATCGCAAGAATCTCGGTACGCATCCAGCACCTTGCGCTCTCTGGAATCGGGAGCAAGTTCTCGACCTTGGCGGTCCCCAAACTTATTAAACAAATTCGCAAACGCTGCGGTGATGAAGCCGTTTTCGAACTTGCCGCCGGTGAGCACGGAAGCAACGCCGCCCGCCGCGCCAACGATGGCGGTGTCGAGGAAAACATCGCCGCCGCTGATCGAGTTGCTCATAAGGCCAACGCTCGGCGCCGATGGCGTTGGCGGCGAAGCCTTGCATGAAGCTGCCGCCGCGGGCAACCGAGAGCGCGCCGCCGACCACGCCATGCACGAGCCCCTTGGCGAGGAAGTTGCCGGCCAAGCCCTCGGCTCGCAAGAACTGCCCGACATTCGTCCAGACCGCCATGGATATGCGGCCGCGAACGCCATCGCCTGCAAGGCCTGCAGCGGCGACCCGCCTCCGGCCAAGGTTAGGCCTCCAGCGGCGGCGACACAGCCTATCGGGCCTCCGAAGGTGCAGGCCGCGATCTGGATGACGGACCGGACGAGGGAGTTGCTGAGCAAGGCCTTGATCGCGTTGCCCGATGCCGCGGAAGATGCCGGAGAAGAAATTCCCGATGGCGTTGAAGATACCGCCGAGCCAGGAGAAGCCGGAGGGATCGAGCAGCGACAGCGGGTTGTTCCGCACGTAGGCGTAGTGGTTGAACGCCTGCAGGTCGGTTGCGTCCTGCACGAACGGATCGGCCGACAGGAACCGCCCCAGCTCCGGATCGTACACCCGCCCGTTCATATGCACGAGGCCCACCTCGTCGAGCTGCTCGTGGCCCGTAAAGCCGCGCGTGGTCTTGGCCGTCTGCCACAGGCTCGCGGGCACGGTCGGGAAGAACGCCGCCCAGGTCACGTCGCGCCGCCTGCCCCAGGCGTCGAAGGAGTAGCGCGTCTGCACCGTGCCGTCCGCGGCGGTGATGACGTCGGTCGAGCCCAGGTGGTCGTGCAGGAGGTAGACGGTCTCGGTGGAGGCCGGCGCCGAGGTGGTCTCGATCACCACCGCCGCCCCCCCGATATAGGTCTTGTGCGTGACGGTCGTGCCGCTCTCCACCACCTCGTGGCTGCCGCCCGCGACGTAATAGGTCGTGCTGGTGCCGGTCTCGTTGAGGTCGACGCGCTTGAAGCGCCCGCGGTCTGGCCCGTAGGTGATGGCCACCTGCCGCGCATTCTGCTGGATCAGCGGCGGCATGTTGAACGCCGTCCAGGCCACCGTGCGGCTGTCGCCCTGGGTCAGGTTGCCGTTGTTGTCGTAGCAATAATTGGCGTTCTTGGTGCCCGCCACCGCCGAGACCGCGTGCGGGCCGGCGAAGGCGTTGGCGCAGGCGGTGCCGGCGCCGTAGGTGTAGGCGCCGATGTCGGATTTGGACGTGATGTTGCCGAGCGCGTCATAGGCGACCGAGACGGTGGTGCCGCCCGAGCCCTGGCCCGTGGGCCGCACCGTCGAGGCCGTCACGCGGTTGAGCGTGTCGTATTGGAAGGTCTCCTGGATGGCCTGGATGCTGTCGGTGCGCGAGAGCAGGTTGCCCAGCGTGTCGAACTGATAGCTCAGGTTCTGGATCGTGCCCGCCGCGGCGCTCGTGGACAGGATGCCGGTCAGGCGCCCCGTGGCCGCGTCGTAGCTCTTGGACAGGTTCACGCCATTGCCGTAAGCGGCGCCGGTCACATTGCCGCGCGCGTCCACGTTGACCGCCGTCCAGTAGGGGGCGCCCGTCGAGGCGTTGGCGAGCTTGGCGAGCTGGCCGTAAGCGGTGTAGCTCGTCTGCACCGTCAGGCCGGTCGGATAGGCGACGGTCGCAGGCGGCTGTAGCTGTCGTAGCTCGTGCTGACGGTATAGTGCTGGCCGTCGTCCATGGTCTCGGCCTTGGCAGAGGGCCTGCCGAGGGCGTCATAGGAAACGCTCGCGCTATAGCCATAGCCGGATTCGCTCGCGAGCTTGCCCACGCCCATCGTCGCGGTGTCGTAGACCCAGCTTGAGACCTGCGGGCTGGCGCCCGTGGCATCGTCGATGCGGGTGAGCATGCGGCCCAGCGCATCGTAGCTCATGCGCGTGGTCTGGCCCTTGGCGTCCGTCTGGCTCACAAGCTGGCCGAGCGGGTTATAGCTGTAGGTCCAGCTGCCCTTGTCGGGATCGGTCATGGCGACCTTGTTGCCGCGGATGTCGTAGGACATCGTGGTGACGTTGCCCGCCGCGTCGGTGACGCGGAGCGCCTCGCCGATGGCGTCGTAGAGGTAGGTGAGCGTCTTGCCGTTGGTGTCGGTGGCAACCGCCAGGTGACCCATCGGGTCGGAGGTGACGGTCTTGGTCTGCCCGAGCCCGTTGGTGGTCGTAACCGACAGGCCGTTATAGCTCATGGCCTCGGTCGTATTGTCGGGCTTGGCCGAGACCAGCGGTCGGCCGAGGAGATCGTATTGGACGGTGGTCCAATATTGGGTGGCGCCCTCGATGGTGGGCTCGGACTGCTGCAGCACGCGGCCCTGGCTGTCGTAGACGGCGTCCCCGTTGACGAGGCGGCCGTCGAAGCCCTGCACCGACTTGCGCACGGTGCGGTGCAGGATGTCCTTATAGACCGCCGAGACCGGCGCGCCATCGGCCACGGTCACGAGCGCATAAGCGGCGTTCGCGGGGCAGACGATGGTGGTGCAGTTATAGCGGTAGCTCTTCGTCTTGGTGCCGTCCGCGCGCAGCTCCTGCGTGACCTGGCCCCAGGCATTGTAGGTCCACTGCGTGGTGAGCCCGTTCGGCCCCGTCGTGGTCAAGGGCAGGCCGTGCAGCGGATCGTAGGTATTGGTCTGGGTCTGGCCGAGCGGGTTGGTCTCGGTCAGGTGATAGCGGACGTAAGGATCGTAGGTGTAGCTCGTGGTCCGGCTCGCAATGGGCGCGCCCGCCGCCGTGGTCACGCTGCCGTCCGAAGCCCAGCTCTCGGTCAGGGAAGTCACCGCGCCGAAGCCGTTGCGCACATAGGTCTTGGTCGTCGAAAGCGCGTTGCCGGGCTCGATGGTCTCGCTTGCGAGCAGCCCCGTGGCCGGATCGTAGGTGAAGCTCGAATTGCGGACGAGGCTCGGCGTGCCTGGCGCGATATGCGTGACGCTCGCCGTATTGAGCCGGCCCAGCATCCAGTTGGTGGTGTCATGGGTGTAGCTGTTGGTGGTGGTCTTGGACTAGCTGTTCGAACCAAGCGTGGTGGTAGCCGTCTGGCTCGTCACGAAGCCATAGGCGTCGTAGGTGGAGTTCTCGGTCACCGTGCCGAGGTCCGCCCCATTCAGATCCTTCTTCTTCGTCACCGATTGGGGCGAGTAGCGGAAGCAATAGCGCAAATCCTCCGTCGGCCCGCCCTGGCAGCTCGACGCCCAATAAATGAACTTCTCCTCAAGCAGGACACCGTTCGGCGCCACGGTCTGGGAATGGCCAAGCTCGCCTTGGGTGCGCTGGTCCCAGTACTGATTGTAGGCGCTCTCGGTGACGATGCCGGTCGCGTTGTCGGTCACCGTCATCTTCGCGAAGCCAAGGCTGCCCAAACCCTTCTGGTGAAACTTGAGCCCCTCATACTGATAGGTCGAGCTGTTGGTCCCGCCGATGCCGTTCATAGTGGTGACCGAAGACACCAGATAGCTCGTCCCTTGCACATCCGTAACCGGATAAACCGCATCGGTGCGCTTGGTGTAAACGCTCGGATCGGTCATCGGCTTGTAGGCAATCCGGATCGTGTTGCCCAAGCCGTTAACGATTTGCGTAACAAGTTGCGTCTGACGCGGACCAGCCGTCAGGATAAAGGGAGCTCCTCCGGGTGTTTTTATGGTCCCCAGCTGACCATTTAATATGTCCATGCCAATAGAGGTATAACCTTGGGCGATGAGTTGGCCGGGCTGCGCCCGTTCCGGTAAAATCGCCAGTTGCTACAGTCATATAGCCTGCAGGTATGGCTGGATCGGAACCTGCTGCGCTGAAGGTGCCATCCGCGTTGGCTAAGAACAAAGAAGTAGCGCCGCTCAGAACGGTCGTATTATCCATGAAGACGCCGGTCGCGTAAAAATCTGTGCGGCCGTCCCCGTTGAAATCGCCGGTTGCTATTACCTGCTGCCCGGAAGCCAGTTGTACTGGCCCATTGCCAGCGGCATGAAATGTTCCATCCCCATTAGAGAGATAGGGCCAAACGCCATTACCGGCAGCGCGGCCATAATCGTCGGCAGCCGTCATATAAAAATCGGTCAGCCCATCGCCATTGAAGTCGCCCGAGAAAAAGACTTTCCCCGTACCTATCTGCGCAACATTGCTGGCGCCGCTAACAGCGCTAACACCGGCAAATGTTCCGTCTCCTTTGGAGAGGAAGGACCAACAGCCATTGTTGGTTGCGCGGCCAGATTGATCTGTGGCCGTCATATAGAAATCGGTCAGACCGTCGCCATCGAAATCGCCCGAAAACAAGACGGTTCCTGTGCCGATCTGCACGCCCAAGTCGACGGAGCGGAATGTGCCATCCCCGTTTGAAAGGAAAGACCAATTGTGCCCCCCCGCCGCCCGGCCGTATTGATCCGCAGCAGTCATATAAAAGTCTGTTAGGCCATCGCCATTGAAATCACCGCTGAAAAGAACCTTACCCGTAGCGCCAATTGGCACGCCTAAGTCGATAGAGCGGAATGTGCCGTCCCCGTTGGAAAGGAAAGTATAGTCGTGCCCGCCCAAAGCACGGTGATACTGATCGGCGCCTGTTACCAAGAAATCCGTGAGACCATCGCCGTTGAAATCACCAACCGTCATCACTTGGCCTGCAAAGCCGATAATCGATCCTAGGTCGATGAACCGAAAAGTACCGTCAGCCTGTGCAAGCGCAACATACTCGTGGGCGCAAGTGGTCCAAATATTGCTAATACAAACATTGTTGTATAGATCATATTGGCCTACGTTAGTACCGATCTTTTTTCCATACTTGTCATTCTTCACTAGCAGAAAGTCGGTACGGCCATCGCCGTTGAAGTCGCCGGTCACAACAGCAGCGTAGCCATTCAAGTAGCTCGGCAAAGTCAGGCTGGTTTTTACGAACGGGCTCGTTCCGGCAGGCAGATCCTCGGGCGCAGCCCAAGTAAGCGTCGTGGGTTGAAAGCAAAGGGTCGCGGTGCACTCCGTGATGGAGCCGAGTTGGTCGGCCGAACAGGTAAGAAAGTTGGTAGTCGCGGTAAAGCGTTGAACCGGCATAGACTTTCACATCGGTAAGGCGCTGGGTCTGGGTGTATTGCTGGCCCGCGAAATCGGCGTAGCTAGTTTGCGGCGATGTGGCATAAACAAACCGCACCGAATTGTAAGGTGCCAGGCCTTGGGCGTCGTTGCCGGTGTAGTCGATGCGGGAGATGCCGTATTCGCCGCCGCCGTTCTGAAAATAAGTATATTTGATATAGTTTCCGGCGGTGTCGGAGAGCTTGTTCAAAGCCCAAGCCCTTGCCTCCTGCTGATTCTTGCGCGCCGATGAAACTGTTGCTTGTGCTGTCGTTACCATATTCGAGGATCTCGCCCGATTTTTTCCAGACTTTGAAATACGCTGGCCCCGAGCCCACGCTGCCATAGGAGATGATGCGAGAGAACTCATCCATGGCAGTGCGGTATTCAGTCCCAGCCGCACCGTAGGTGCCGCCGTTGATTGGATTTAGCCGCTCGCCGTTCAAGCAGAATTTGTCCGTCGCTGAGAAATTGATCGGCTGGATTTTGCCATCGTGAAAGAGGTCGCTGCCGCAGCGCGAGATTATGCTCAAGCCGCCGATGGAGCCGCCGTAGCCGAGCGGTCCTTTGCCGCCGCCACTATTGTAGTCGATGGTGATCTTCGGTTGCACGCCGGTGGTGCCGATGGGGACCATGATGGGCGTCGAATAGGTTGCCGCGCCCGATGAGGATACGCCGAATTCCGATGCGGTGGCCCCAACGGTATCGCTTGCCGGTAGGCTTCCGCTAGCAAGCAAACTTGCGAGCGTAGAACTCGCCGATGCCGGTCCCGCTATGGAGAACAAGCCCAGCAGCATCGCGGCCAATGGCATCCGTTTTGCCGTTGTAATGCCGCCGGCAGCCCAGCCCGGCTCCTTTCGGGAAAGCGCAATGGTGCCGTCACGGGCTCGAAGATTGCGCGCAGCGCTAAGGAAGGGTTTGAGTAAAATTTTAACGTTATGGACAAGCAGAATCGAGCCGCGAATCGCAACTTTACTGGTCATCACAAATAATCCTTCGGTAATTTTGCCAGAACCGGCAATAGTACGGGAATGGAACGTCGCTGCGCTACAGCAAAATTGCGACCCCCATAGTCCACACTTAGAGGTAGGTCACACCTTCGCTATCTATAACGTGCTAATATCAGGACGATGGCTGCCGTCAAGCTCGTTGCCTTGTGCTAGATTTGGGATATAAGGATTACGCAGCTGCTTTTATTGCAACTATCGCGTGCCGGCTTCGCCGCGGGTATTCTCTAGTCTCCGCAATTGGGGGTGGGGCACCTAGAATTGACAGCCAGGCGTTCTCTCGATTTTGCGGGAACGGCTTTGCCCTGGCAACCGGTCTGAAGCCGCCACCTGGTACCACTCTGGATTGAACTCTTGGGTGAAAACGCAGGAAGGCCGTGACGGCTGGATGCATCGGAGCTTTAGGCGCGGAGTTCTGCTAAGTAGCGGAAGGGACTTAGGAAACAAGGGCGGTGTGTGCTTTGTGTAACTGTGCCTCAGAAAAACCGATCAGTGCTCTTTTATCGGCCGCCGCTGCTATCTGCGCAGGATTTTTGCTCACCTCCTGTGCTGGCGGTTTCGCGCTAACCGATAAGGATGGCGCCCTTATTCCGGTCCTCAATACCGCTGCGCCAAAGGAGGCTGGGAAGGCGCCCAACAGCGATGGTAACGGAGCGCTGCTGGCGGCTAATGGAAAGCGCGACGGCGATGGCGCGGAAGAGCAGATCGTCCTAGGCACCGGTCAATTCACCGGCGAACCAAAGGTCCAAGGCGCCGGAGTCACCGGCGATGGCGATGTCGAGTTGAATTTCTCCGAGGCCAATGTGCGCGAGGTTGCCCAAAGCGTGCTCGGTTCGATCTTGGGCCAGAACGTCGTGGTTGACGCGGGCGTCGATCAGCGCATCACGCTTCGGACCAGCAAACCGCTCAAGAAAACGAACCTAATTCCGGCGCTTGAAACCACGCTCGCCGCGGCCAACCTTGCGCTGATCAAGGATGGCGAGCTTTACCGTATTCTGCCCGCGGCCAAGGCGCGCGCCGCCGGAAAAGTTCTATCGATTGCAGGTCAAGGCAGTCCGCAGCCCGGATATAGCGTGGTGGCCGTCCGCGTCGATCACATCGCGGCGTCGCAAATGGCCAAGATCCTGGAGCCGCTTGCGCCCGAGAAGAGCGTTCTTCGTGTCGACGACCCGCGGAATCTGCTGATCCTCGCGGGGACCGGCCCGGAAATGCAGTCCCTCGTCGAGACAATCGCCATTTTCGATGTCAGCCCCTTGAAGGGCATGTCCTTTGGCTATTTCAGGTTGCAGCACGCCAGGGCCGGCCAGGCCGTGACGGAGCTTAAGGAGATCATTCGCGCTTACAACCACCAAACCGGTTTCGATCCGCCGCAGATCATGCCGGTTGAGCGGCTTAACGCGGTGCTTGTGTTCACATCGCACGCGGAGAACCTAAAGCTTGTGAAAGGCTGGGTTCACCGCCTCGACGTCGACAAGAACGAATCCGACTCACAGGTTTATGTCTACCGGGTCAAAAACCGGAAGGCCAAAGAGCTGGCGGCGCTCATTTCGAACCTGTTTCAGACGGGCGCTGATAATGCGGCGGCCTCTCGGACGGGAGATACGCCGCCTGACACCAAGACAGTCGACTTGGCCATGCCATCCAGCGGGTTTGCTTCACAAGCCGGGTTCGCGCGCTCCAGCCCTGCGGTGGACGTGCGGAATAATGGGACCGATCTGAGCCAGCCCCAGGTTCAGGGCCCGCTCGCACAGGGCCTGCGCATTGTGGCGGACCCCAGCAACAATTCCTTGCTGATCCGGGCAACCTCCAAGGAATATCAGCTCATCAGCGCCGCGCTTACCCGCCTCGACACGGTGCCGCCCTTGATCATGATTGAGGTCACAATCGCCGAGGTCGCGCTCAACGACCAGCTTCAATATGGTGTTGAGTGGTTCTTCAAGAAAAAGCAGCAGTCCGCCACGTTGAGCAGCCTCAATACCGGTAACGTACTTTCGAAATTTCCGGGCTTTTCGTATTTTTTCAACGCGGCCGATATCCAGGTCGTGCTTAACGCCATGGCTGGCGTCACCACTGTGAAGGTGCTGTCGTCGCCCAAGGTGATGGTGATGGACAACCGGACCGCGACCCTTCAGATCGGCGATCAGGTGCCTATCATTACGAGCAACTCACAAAGTGTTCTCACCACCGGCGCGCCCGTCATCCAAACCGTTCAATACTACGATACGGGCGTCATCCTAAAGGTGACCCCGCAGGTCAACTCCGGCGGCCTTGTCACCATGGACATCAATCAGGAAGTCAGCAACGTCGCGGCCGATCAGTCCGGAAATGCGACCGGGTCGCCGACCATCCAGCAGCGAAAGATCAACTCGGCGATCGCCATTCAGAGTGGACAGGCTGTCGTGCTTGGCGGCATGATCCGTGACAGCAAATCGCTTGGCTCGACCGGTCTTCCCCTTCTTTCGGATATCCCCAAAGTGGGCGAGATTTTCCAGACCCACAACAATCAGACCCAACGTACCGAACTCGTCATCTTGATCACCCCGAAGGTCGTGTGGGACCGCTCCGAGGCAAGGGAAGCAACCGATGAAATCCGTTCAAAGATGCAGAGCATTTTTGGCAGGCCATAAGCGGGAAGGCCACGCAAGGGAAGAGGGCTATTCTCTCGTCGAGCTTCTGGTCGTCCTTGCCATCATCGTGCTTTTGGGCACGATCGCGGTCCCGCAGCTTTTGAAATATCTCGACCGGGCAAAGCAGGATACGGCGCGGGCGCAGATCCAATCGCTTTCCGCAACCCTCGATCTCTTCAAGCTCGATATCGGGCGTTATCCGTCACAGGAGGAAGGGCTTGAGGCGCTTACCTCCCAGCCTTCGGAGGCACCCGGCTGGAATGGCCCCTACTTGAAGCGCAAGGACATGATGCTTGATCCATGGCACCGCATTTACCGCTACAAATCGCCAGGCGAGCACGGCGACTATGACCTCTTCTCCTATGGCGCCGATGACCGGGAAGGGGGAGACGGGATGAACAAGGATATCACCAATTGGTAGGTCAAGACCGTGAAGGGGTACACGCTTGTCGAGCTTCTAACCGTGATTGCGATCCTGGCGCTCATGACCACGATCACCTCCCTTTACCTTTTCAGGCGCGAGGGGCCGTTCGGGCTGCAGATCGCCGCGCGGGAACTCGCGCAATGCCTAAGGCATGCCCATGCGAAGGCGATTGCACTTAACAAACCCCAGGCCGTCACTCTCGACCTCGATAGCCGCCGCTTCGGCTGTCCTGGCAAGACAGGCCAATTTCCAAGCGCCAGCCGCCTGCTTTTTAGGACCGCCGCTTCCGAATATGTTCGCGGCCGCATCGCTACCATGCGGTTTTTGGCCGATGGCACCGCGACTGGCGGCCATATCTTCCTTGAGGAGCGCGGCCAGATGTGGAGCATCCAGGTAAATTGGCTTACCGCGGAAGTGCGCCTTGCCCGTGAAACGCATTGGCCGGAGCCTTGACGGATGGGAATAAGGGACCGCCGTTACAGCCTCCTTCCCCGCCACCTTGGTGCCGGGCAAGACGGATTCGTGCTTGCCGACGTTCTTGTATCGTTGATCATCACGAGCCTCGTCATCGGCGTCCTCCTGGCGGCGGCCTCGCAAAGTACCGTCAGCACGCAGCGAACCGGCGATCAATACCGCGCCATTTCCTATGCCCGCTCCAAGCTTGCGGAGTTGCGCGCGGCACAGTCCTTAGTGGAAGGGGTGTCCGAGGGCCGTTTCGACGATTTGTTTTCCTGGTCTCTGACCGTTGGAAGGGATCCGCAGCTAAGCCTGGCGCACGAAGCCGCAGCCCTTGTTGCGCTCGATGTGGAACTCAAAGTTTCCTGGCGGCGCGGCGTGCACCGGTATGAGCGGCCCTACCGGACTATGATGTTGCGCCCAAAGAGGCAGACAGGCGCGGAAGCCATCTCCCAGCCTGGCATGCGGAGCACGCCAGCATGACGCGCTTCAAGAACGCTGAAGGTTTCAGTCTGGCCGAGCTTCTGGTGGCGCTCGCCCTTCTCGGAATGATCAGCGCACTCATCGCGGGCGGACTTGGGCTTGGAAACAAGATCTGGCACCGCTCTGAGGAGAAAAGTCAGGCAACACGCAGCCTCTACGAAGCCGAGGCAGGCCTGAGCCGGCTGCTTGGCACCCTCCAGCCACTCCGGCAAGGGAGCGCCAGCGAAATTGACTTTAAAGGCTCGCCGGATTCCCTTGAGGGCGTGGTGGCACTTCCCCCGCATGTGGGCCTTGGCGGGCTCTACCGGTTGCGTCTTTTTCTGGACCCGCGGGAGCATCAGCTTGCTCTGTCTCTTGCCGCACACGGCAATGACTTAGAGGTCTCGGGTGAGCGGACCACAGTTGCCATGGGTGCCGCGCAGCTTCAAATCCGCTATTTCGGGAAGGCAAGGGGAAGCGCGCGGGAGCAATGGCAAACAAGCTGGCGGAATGAAGACCGTCTGCCAAAGCTCCTGTCTCTCAAAATCACGCTGCTTGATCGCCAGCTTGAGTGGCCAGAGTTCAAGATCGCCACCAAGCTTGACCCGGCCGATTGGCAATAGGTATCAGAACAGCGATGAAACGCAGCATCCGTGCAAAATCGAGGGAGGGGTCAGCGCTCATTGCCGTTGTCTTCACGCTTCTGATTGCCGCCACGATTACCGCGAGCCTGACCAGCAGCACCCGGTCGGATTTGGAACTCAGCCACAATTACGAGCTTCAGTTTCAGAACGAACTTGCAAGCGAAGCCGGTATCGCTGCCGCCATTTTGAGTTTGAGTGACCCCGCAGCCAGGGCTACGCTCACGAACGGGCAAGACTTCCCTCTTAGCGTTGCCGGCAGGCCGCTGCGCGTCTCAATCGAGAACGAAGCAGGCAAAATCAATCTCAATCACAAGCCCAATCCGCTCCTCAAAATGTTCATCGAAAGCATCTGCCCCGCCGCTAGCGGCGCGCCCCTCTTGTGGAACGCGATCGAGGCCGCATTGTCGGCCGCCAAAGTAGGCGAGAAAGCGTTTTTAAGAGTGGATCAGATCGGCCGCCTGCCTGGCGCCAGCGAGACGCTCGTCGCGGCGATCGGACCTTACGTTTCCGTCTATAGCTTCAGGGAGGTACCCGATTTCGGCTTCGCGGCTCCCAAGCTTCAGGCCTTGATGTCCGAGGGCGGCAACGCCACGGGCCTGGCCAGCGCTCAAAGCCAAAAAGGAGCCCCGCAGGCAGCCATGGCTGGCGTGTTCACCATCAGGGCCACAGTCCTTGAGAACACCGCGCCATCGCCCCTTGAAGCGGTGGTCTATATCACCGGCGACCCAGGCCAGCCCTACCGGATTTTGGACTGGCGGCAAAGGCCTTGGGTGGATGCCGCGGACTGCGAGGGCGGCCGGTCATGATGAGGCTATTTGCCCTCCTTGCCGAAGCCTGGCGCTGGTGGCTCACGGAGTTCGGCGAGCTGCTGCAGGCATTGCCGCTTTCCAAGCTTTTTCCCGCCCGCCGGCATCTCCTACTGCGGGCGACGCCGCTTGAGACGGAGCTTACCGTCGTTAGGGCAGGCACATGCGAATGGAGACACAGCATTGCGCATCCAGCAGAGGATGCCAGCGCAGCAGAATTGCGCACTTTCGTGGAAGCAAAGTATCGAGGCCTATTGGGCTCTGCCACTGCACTCCTTGGCCCAGAGCATGTGCTCAAGGCCGTGCTGCATCTGCCCAAGGCGGCGGCGCACCACCTCGATGAGACGGTCAGCTTTCAAATCGAGCGCATAAGCCCGTTCTTGCCGTCCAACACGCTCTATGCGGTTAAGCCAGGGGCAGAACACGAGGCGGGCGGCGAGATCGCCGCCGAGGTCTTCATCACGGCCAGGGATTTTGTTGATGGGCTTAAGGAGCGGGCGAGAAGCTTAGGGCTTGGCGAAGTCGCCTTTGCCATCGAAGATGATGGAACAGGAAAATTGGACTGGCTTTCGTTTGCCGCACAGCAAAGGCAATCCGGCCGGGTTCAGCTAGGCTGCCGCGTTCTTTGGGCCGCTTTGGTGTTCTTCGGCGCTTCTCTTGTGGCCGCGCCGATGGCGAGCAAGAGCAGGGCTTTGGACGCCATGGGCCAAGAAATCGCGCGGCTCAAGCCGCAAGCCGAAGCTGCAGGAAAAATGCGGGCCGAACGTGATAAGCGCTTCGCTCTCGTGACCAAGGTTGCGGCGCTCAAACGGACGGCGCCTCCGCCTCTGCTGATATTGGCCAAGCTCTCGGCCGCTTTCGATGATCAATCTTTCTTGTTCGATTTTAGGCTTGAAGGCGCTAGCCTCACCATCTCGGGCGTTTCGGGCGATGCGTCATTGCTTGCGCAAATGCTCGGGGCCATGCCGGATTTCAAGTCGGTCAAGTTCGTTGGCGCGGTGATGCGCGACCCGCAAACACCGCGGGACCGGTTTACCCTGGCCCTTGAGCTGGCGCCTTCCTCATGACCAAGAATGCCCTCCTTTTGAAAAAGGCCATCGTGCTCCTGCTGCCGGTTCTTGCCGCGGGTCTGGTTTGGCTCATCCTGCTCGATCCGGTTCTCAGCTACCTGAACGATCTCGATGCGGACCTCGAAAGTAAGCGCAACGTTCTAAGCCGCTATCAAAGGCTGATTGCCCAGCGTGAGGAGGCGCAGCCAGGGCTTCCGCAGCCCGGCGGTCAAGAGGGCCTTCAGGGCGTGCTTTTTGCCGCGCCGAATGCGAACGCTGGCGCCACCCTTCTGCAACAGAAGCTTTCTGCGCTTGTTGCCGCGAATGGGGGCCAGCTTCGCCAGGCGCGGGTCGAAACCAAATCCAAGGCTGGAAGCTTTGACCCTTTCGCTGTGAACCTCAGCTTCGCGGTCTCGAACGCAGGGCTTTCGAAACTCCTGCTTCAGATCGAAGGCCAAAAACCACTAATGTTTGTGGACGTGCTTTCCATCAAGGCGGGCCCCGGCCTGGCCCGCTTGCAAGATGCGCGGGCCTCCGCCACCCAACCGGCGATTACAGCGGAAGAAGCTGTGCTTGACGTGTCGCTCACGGTCTCCGCATTTCTACTTCCGAAGGGGTGAGCATGAGAGGGCCAGTTTTGCCGAGCCGGGCCGGAAAGGCCATTGTCTGGGCTGGAGCTGCCGCGCTCTTCCTGTTCGCCGGGCTCGTCTGGCTTGACTGGCTCGCGGCTGAAGAGACGGCTCAAGCGCCAAGGCCCGGCGCCGCCGCGATTTCTGCCATGCGCTTGCCCGAGGTCCGGCTGCCCGATTTGCCGCCGCCCGAAACTTATAAGGCTTTCAACGAACGGCCTTTGTTTCATCCTGGACGCAGGCCTTTTCCCGAAAAAGGCGTCCTTGCAGCCGCCGCGCAAGCAACCCCTGCACCGCGTCTCTTGCCGGTGCCGCAGGGGTTTACGTTGAGGGGAACGGTTATCTCGGGACCTTTCCGCTCTGCGGTCTTGGAGCGCGCAGCCAAAAAGGACTATGTCAGGATCGAGGAAGGCGGCCAGCTTGAGGGATGGACCCTTGCCAAGGTTACCCGCTCCGAAATCGTGCTTCAGGGAGCGGGCCAGGAGCTTTCGATGAAGCTTGAGACCAACGCGCGCTAACCCGCTCACAAATCCTTCGTAACCCCTTCCCGCTTAGCGGAGGGCAAGATCGTTGATGCTAAGCAGCGCGAATAAAACCGACATGATGATCACAGCCACGATCCCGCCCAGGACGATGGTCAGCAGGGGGACAAAGGCCGCCATGAAGTTCTTAAGCGAAACCTCGGTCTCCCGCTCGGCGATCCCGGCCACACGCGTTAGCACCGTTTCGAGCTGGCTTGCTTCTTCGCCGGCCTCAAGCACCTCCTGGTAAGCCGCCGGAATGAGGCTGGTGGTGGACAAAGCCGCTGTGAAGCGCGTCCCCTCGCGCACCTTTGTTGCGACGCCATCGATTGCCGCCGCGTAGGACCGGTTGCCAGAAGCCTCGCGGACCAGCGAAAGGGCGGACAGCATCGGCACGCCGTTTTCGAGGAGGAGGGCCATGAGCCTGGTAAAGCGGGCAGCTTCGATGCGCGTGAGCAGGACGCCCGCTCCAAGCGGAAGGCCTAACGTTGCCTTATCAAACGCCAGGGACAGCTGCGGTTGCCGCAAGGCATACCGCCCGGCAAAGGCCAGAGCGGCGGCGCCTACCACGAAGAGTATCGAATTGCCGAGCAGAAGGTCGGAGGTGCCGACGACGATGCGCGTCAGCAATGGAAGCTCCGCGCCGGCATCCTCGAAAAGCGGCTTGAATTGCGGAATGACGATGGTCACCAGGATGATGATGGCGGCCATGGCCATGAGCAGGAGGATCGCCGGATAGATCAGCGAGGAGATGAGGTCCGAACGGAATTTCTCGAACCGGCTCAAATAGTCCGCCAGCTTGGCAAGAACCTGCCGGAGCTGGCCGCTTTGCTCTCCGGCCCGCAAGCTGCTGACGATGAAACCCGGGACGCCGCCCGCGGCGCCGGCCAAGGCCTCCGAAAGGCTTTGCCCCTTCTGCACCCGCTCGCGCAATTGTGCCAGCAGCGCCTTGGTCTTGGGCTTTTGCGCGGACTTTGCCAGCGATCCAAGCGCTGCGTTAAGATCGATGCCAGCCCCCAGCAGGAGTTCCAGATTGGAAATCAGAAGGGTCAGCTCAGGCCTGCTGAGGGCTCCGGAAGACCCCTTCTCCTCAAACCATGTGAGCTTCGAGCCTGTCCTTTCCGCGATGGAAAGCGGGACCAGCCCTTCGGCTTCGAGCAGCCTTGCCAAAGCGCTGGCATCGCTTGCCTCGCGCACGCCTTTGACAACCTTGCCGCCGGGGCCGGCGCTTTTGTAGGAGAATGAGGGCATCAAAGCTCCCTAGTGGCGCGCAAGACCTCGGCCAGCGAGGTGTGCCCATGGGCCACTTTGCGCAAGCCATCGTCAAAAAGCGAGGTCATTCCTTCCTGCAGCGCCGCCGCTTCGATCTCGCTCGCCGAGGCGCGGGTTTGGATCATGTCGCGGATGCGCGGCGAGACGGGAAGCACTTCGTAGATCCCAAGCCGCCCATGATAGCCGGTGCCATCGCAGGCGCCGCAGCCTTGAGCGTCGAACATCGTGCCGTCCCCAAGCCTGGCAAGCCGGTCTGCTTCGGCAAACTGCCGGGGCACGGGCCGCCTGATCCGGCAGGCGGGGCACAAGCGCCGCACCAGACGCTGAGCCAGGATGCCGCGAACCGTTGCGGCGATCAGAAACCCGGCAAGTCCCATATCGATCAGGCGGGTGACCGCACTTGCCGCATCGTTGGTGTGAAGCGTCGAGAGCACCCGGTGGCCGGTCAACGCGGACTGGCTTGCGATCTCGGCCGTTTCGAGATCGCGAATTTCGCCAATCAGGATGATGTCAGGATCCTGGCGCACCAGGGACCTGAGCGCGCTGGCGAAGGTGAGTCCGATCTGGGGCTTCACCTGAATCTGGTTGATGCCCGGCAGTTCATATTCGACCGGGTCCTCGACGGTTAAGATTTTGGTTTCGATCTTGTTCAGATGGAGGAGACAGGCGTAAAGCGTCGTGGTTTTCCCGCTTCCTGTGGGCCCGGTCACCAGCACGATGCCATTGGGCTTGCTTACCATATCCAGGAAGCGTTTGAGATCGCGTTCATCGAAGCCCAAATCCAAGAAATCGAAGGAGACCGCGGTCTTATCGAGAAGCCGCATCACCACGCTTTCCCCGTGAAGGGCCGGCACCGTCGAAACGCGCACATCCATGGTCTTGCCCTTGATGACGGTGCGGATGCGGCCGTCCTGCGGTAAGCGCCGCTCGGCGATATTGAGCCTCGCCAAAAGCTTCACGCGCGACAGGATGGCTGCCGCCAGCGCGGAAGGCGGCGGCTCGATCTCTTGCAGGTGGCCATCAACCCGGAGCCTGACACGCAGCACGCCCTGAAAGGGTTCCAGATGAATGTCAGAGGCGCGCTTTCCGGCAGCCTGCTGGAACAGGCGGTTGACGTAGCGAATGACCGGGGCCTCCGCTGCCATGTCCTTAAGTCTTTGCAGGTCCTCGTCGTGGCCCGCGCCGCCATCGCCTCCCGCCGGAAGCGCATCGGCTTCTTCCGAACCTTCCTCGTAAAGGCGGCGCAGCGCGCTTTCGATTTCGGAGGCCGTCCCGGCAATAAATAAGACGGGAAGCCCCGCGGCCAGTTCCAGCGCCTTCCTTGTGAATTCCGATAACGGATCGGATGCCGCCACCCAAAGCCGGCCGTCGCGGATGGCGACCGGAAGCAAACCTTGCGCGCGAAGAAAGCTGCCGTTGAGCCTGTCTTTGAGGAGAGCTTCGGCGGGGACGTCTGCGGCGCTAAGGACGGGGAGCCCGAGCCAATCGGCAACGCGCTGAGCCAAGGCTTTTTCTTCGAGCAAGCCAAGTTTTGGGATCAGATGGCAAATGGGTTCCCTTGTCCCAGCCATGGCTCGCATGAGCCTGCTGACATCCCCTGCGCCAAGCACGCCCTCGCTAACGAGGAACTCGATCAGTTGCTGTCCGCCGGCTTCGCCGTGCCCGTTCATTGCCGCCGCCTGACTTGTCACCGCACTCCCTCGACTGTCGCAGCAAAGAGCTTTACCGGCGCCTCATGGCATGACCGGCCCAAATACCCATGTAATCCATAGCGCAAGGCATAGGCTAGCCCCGAAGGGCACCTTTTCCAATGCCATGGATTTGCCCGGCCGGCGTAGATGGGCAGCCGCATAAAGCAGCCCCAGCAACGATCCGATCAGCAAAATCTGCGGAAGGCCTGCGGGTCCAACCCAGGCCCCCGCCGCCGCAAAGAGCTTCACGTCGCCCATCCCGAGACCGTCCCGCTTGGCCAGGAGGCGATAGGAGTACTTCACCAGGAGGAGACAGAAAGCTCCCGCGAAAGCACCGGCCGCGCTCTCCGCCGCCGCATCGGCGCCGGTGTTCAAGGCAATTAGAAACCCGCAAACAAGAAGCGGGTAAGTCAAGAAATTGGGAAGCACGAAGGCGGTGATGTCGAATGCAAAAAGAGCGGTCAAGATCCAGCCAAGCAGGATCGCCGGCAAAAAGCGCTCGGTTTGATCGAGCTGGCTTGCCCAGAGGGTGACGGCAAAGAAGCCCAGCTCTAAACTAGGATAGAGAAAAGAGATTGGCGACCGGCAGCGCCGGCAGGCCCCAAGGCTTAAGAGCCAAGAGAACAAGGGAACAAGATCGCGCCAGGTCAATTCGCGCCGGCACTCTGGACAATAGGAGCGGCCCTGGAGAAAGGCCTCTCCGGTCAGGCTGGCGCGAACGGCAGTAGCCGCAAAACAGCCAACGAAGGGCGAGGCCATCGCGGTAATTACCATAGCTGTCCGGCAGGCAAGGCTTGGCTCCACGGTCTTTTCCCCCCAACGATCGAGCTTCTGCCTTTACCATCATGGAACGGCGCCACAATCAATTCTTGTGACGTGAAATGGCGGTCATGGAGGGACAGCAGCGACAACTGAACCATTTAGACCGTCAGGCGTGCCAAATGCCATGTCTTAGCGTTGGCTGTTTTCCGCTTCGCAATACGAAAGCGGGTGTTCTAAGCCTGCGGTATCGAGCCAGTTCGCAAGTCCGGTTTCTGCTTCAGTGCAACGCATCGAGGTTCAAAAGCCATTTCTTCGGCTGTGGGTCAAGGGCGGGATTGCCTTGGTCCGTTCGGAGAAGACCGCATTAAGAACCCGAAGCCGCCTTGGCGACCCGCTACAGGAATGGGGCGCTCGGGCTTGCCGGCCGGCACGATGCCGCCCATTCGTTGGCGAAGCCATAAAGGCCGCTCAGTGCGGAGCGCCGCTAATGCTGGCGGCGCGGGAGGCTGGCTGAGAGGGCGGAGCCCCATCGCGTCTCCCGCTTGCTACCCGGCCTGCGATACGTGTTCCATGGGGGCGGCTGCGCTCGCGGTCCTATGTGTCCCATTGCCGGTCCCGCTAAGTGGGACAGCCTAAAACCCTGCTGCGTCTATCCTTTATCCTCTGTCCCTACTGGGATCAGTGAAAATATTAAAAGAGGTAGAGAGGCACGAGTTAGCGCTTCGTTCTGCGCGGCAGGGCTCTATAGGTTTCAGCAGGGACAATAGGGCCAGCGGGACCAAGGGCGGAAACGCCAGATGTGTCAATGCGTTGTAACGGGACCACTAAAAAAGCCGTCACTGGTCCCAATGGGGCAGGCCTGGTTCAATTTGCGCGCTGGTAGCCCCAAATCCGGCCGCTATCCGTCCGGCGGCGGGTCCGTTCAAAGCTCATGCCCGTGAGAATTCCCGCGATCCGCTGCGAAACGCTGGGGTTGCGTTGCGCGGTTAGTCGCGAACCGGATGGAAGGCGTTTTGCCGGCCAGGTGCTCCAAGACGGCTAGAAAATAGCTATCGCTGCTCTCAAGCCCCAAGGCATCGGCCTCAAGCCAAAGCCCCTTTGCCGCCTCGTCGGTCAAGAGCCTTTCCAGGCCGGCCCGGCGGATCACGGTGCAGCAAGCCAGCTCGTTGAAGGCGAGGCGGGCGCCGATGTGATCGAGGAAGGCGCCGATGTTGGTTTGGCTGCGGCTTTTAACCCCGCCCTTTTCCGACCGGTCCGGCCAAACGAGGGTGCGCCGGTCAAGCATGACGAGAGGCGAGGCCTCCGCCAGTTGCGCGCTTCTATTCATGCCCATGGCACCGTTCTCCTTTCGGCAAGCACCGGCAGGGCATCGCCCTTGGCCCGTGCGATCCCCTTGTGCAGCGTCGCCAGCACGGCAAGCCGCCCATCCTCTTTCAGCAGTCCGTTCGCCTCGCACGCGGCGAGAGCGGCCTTTTCGAGAGCGCCGAGGGCAAGCAACCCATGGAACACGTAGCGCCCAAGGCCAGCCGCCAGGGTGAACAGCGTGTTGTTCCGGCCGCCCTCGGCGGTAGACGCCAGCTCGCGCGCCTTGCGCGCCAAGCCAGCCTTGGCGAACGCAATGAGCCGCCGCCGTTCATGCCCGGCAAGCGGGCAGTTGCGCCGTTCGTGGTGGGCATCGAACCGCGGCCGGGGCATCCAGGGTGCCAGCGCGTTTTCCAGGCGTCCGGCGATATCGGCCGGCGCCTCGGGCAGCTCGCCAGCCTGGACGGTGAGCACTGTGTCAATCGTCAGCCAGCGATAGGCATGCCCGGCCGGATGCGGCGAGGGCGGCAGCACCGTTTGCGTGCCGGTGCTCAGCAGGTCGCAAATCCCCTGCTTGCGGCCGGCCGCGAAATGCCGCGAGGCAATACCGGCGCCGGGAGCCGCCCGGTAGAAGGCCGTGAAGCCCTTGGCTCCCGCCTTGGCTACCGGCGAAGCGGGCACCGCGGCGCGGATCGCGGCGAGCTGCGCCGCGTCCTCCGTGTCAACGTCGAGGGCGACCACGCCGGCAAAGCCCAGCGCCACGCCCAAACTCGCGCGCGGCCAGCGCGCTCCGTAATCCTGAATACGGCTGTGCGTCATCGGCGCGGCGCAGTAGTTGGACCATTCGCGCAGGGCGGGCTTTTTCCGGCCGGGCACGATTGGCAGGGGCGAGTAGCCCGCATCGAGCAGAGCCTCGGCAAACATCCGGAAGGCGCCGTCCGTCACTGGCTTTCCTCCGCCTTTGGCAGCCGCCAGTCGTGGCGGTCCGAATCCGGTTGCTTCCTGGTGACGACGCCCAAGTTGCGGCGGGCGCGGTAGAGCGTGTCCTTGGCTTTGACCGGCTCTCCGGCCACGCCGCCGCGATATGCGTGCCAGGCCGGCAGAATGCCGCTGGAGTCATGCCAGCCGCCGTCTGCGAGCAGATCGGAGAGCCATTTCTCGGCCGCCTTGGTGGCGCGGTCCCTGGATTGTGGCGCGGCGGGCTCATCAGGAGACGCCGGGACAGGCTTGGGCACCTCTGCGGCCGCCATCCCGCGGGCATGCTGCCGCGCGCGCTTGAAATAGGGCAGGAGCTTGAATTCCGCGTAGGGCAGGTAGTGCTGATTTTGGATCAGCCCCTCGAATTGGGTGAGCCGTTCGAGCACGGCTTGCAGGTTCGCAGCCGCCGGCCCGGAATTCCCGCCGCAAAGCGCGGCGACGACCGCCTTTCTGTGCTCGTTGTGCTGGTTTTTGAGATAGATTTTGGTGTCGAGCGCTCCGGAGAGATTGGCTGGCAGATCGCCTGGATATTGCGTGCCGATGGCGATACCGGCGCCAAAGGCCCGGCCTTCGCGGGCGAGGTTTTCCAAGTGCGTGCTGCTGGCCACGCGCCAGGCTTCATCCAGCACGAGCAGGCGCGTGAGCTTACGGGGATGCCCCCGGTTTGCCAGCACGCCATGCAGCGCGATGATGATGAGTTCGGCCAGCGCCGCCTTGATATCGTCCGCGGGCAGTGCGAACAGCGACAGCACGAACTGCCCGTCCGTCATCGTCTCGAACGGCACAGCACGCGCATCGGTTTTTGGAAACAGCCCGAGCTCAGCCAGGGGCGCCAGGCGGCGCCCGCACGCACCCAGCTTTGGGGATCGGTGCCGCGCCGCTTGAAAGCCTCTTTCATGGCATCGCGCAAAACGGCATGCTGGCGGGCGCCGAGGCCGAACACGCGCTTCAGCACGCCTGCGATGGTGAAGATGTGCTCGATGGGCTGGGCCAGGCCATCGGCGTTGAACGAGGGCATGAGCGGGTTGAAGGGCAGGCCCTGCCTGCGCACGTCGTAGACCTTGAGCCCGATGGCCTCAACGAAGCTTGGTTCCGAATAGTCGTTTTTGAAGTCGAAGATGCAGACGGGCAAGCCCATGCCCGCCACGCCGCCGATCAGCACGTTGAGCGTCTGCGTCTTGCCCGAGCCCGGATCGCCGGTAACGAGCACGCCGCTATTGAGCAGCTTGGCCTCGTTCTCGAACGGCGCCCAGAACACGCCGCCCCCGGCCTTGTGCGCGCCCAGCATGACCGCTGGCGCGGACGGCGCGGAACGCGGGTGCGGCGCCGTTCGCGTTCCAGGCGCCCCGGCCGTCGAAGTCGCTCACGAGCGCCCAGGAGCCGGGCCCTTTCAGGTGCTGGACGAGCCGCACGCCACCGCAGCCGGGCAGCGGGAATAGATGCCCCATCGGCGTGCCGCCAATCCGTTCCGCGATGCGACCAGTGATCGTTTGCGCTTTTGCGGGCGACGTTGGGTTTCTTAGGCGCCACGCGGCAACGAGGCCTTTGGGCGTTTCCGCAACGATCGAGGGAGCAGGGCGGAAGGCATCGAGCGCCCGGCCTTTTGGCGGCGGGAACGGCAACGGTAACGATCCGGGTTTGCACGAGATCGGCTTCCAGGATCGCGCGCCCGGCGAGGGGTCGCTGAGGCTTGCGCCGTCAGCACGAACAGCCGCTTGTCCGCTCGCTTGGCAAGCCAGCGCCGCAGCTCGCTCGAGCGCGGGCCGAACGTGGCCACCTCCAAGCCGTTGCGGCCAGGCGCTGCCAGGACGGTGAAGGGCAGGGCAGCCTCAAGGGCTAGCGCCTGGACGAAGCCAAGCGCCTCGCCGTTCCGCGGCTGCTTCGGTCTGAGCCAGGCGAACAGCATCAGGCACCCCCGTTCATGGCTGGTGCGGTGATCGAGGGGCTAAGCGGAGCCAGCGTCACGCCATCGTAGACGGTGCCGCCGGCGCTGCCCGAATGGCGGCCGTCGATGCCGAAGGTGTTCATCATCCATGCGCGGAGCCGGCGTCCGAACTCTTGATTGGACAGCGTGGCTTGGAAGTCGTTGCGGGCGCAGAAGCTCAGATAGTGCGCATGCGCATCGCCCGTCTGAAGCGGGGGAGCCCCGTTCAGTTTCGAGACGCACGATAGCGCCCAATGCTCGAAGCCGTCCGCGCTTTCGCCAGGGTGATAGACCGCGAGCGGCAAAGGTGCGGGCTGGGCGCTCGGCTTCCGCCTCCACGCGCACCGTTGCCGCCTTTTCCGTCAGGATCGCCGCGAGCGAGCTTGCCGAAATGAGTAGGCCAAGGGCCGCGCCGATCAGCATCAGCATTGCCACGGCCGCCAGATCGAGGCCGGGCGCGGACGCGACTGGGGCGCCGATTTTGCCGCCGGTCCATCCGCGGCGGCGTAGCCCTGGAATTCGAGCTCGCCGCCTATCTCTTTCAGGATGACGGGCGCGCCATAGCGCTTGGTTTCGAGCTGCTGAAGCTCCGCATATTGCGCCGCGTATAGCTGCCGGTTTTGGGACGTGTCGAAGCGCTCCCGGCGCGGCCCGTGCACCAGTTCGTCAAAATCGGCCAGATTGTACCACAGCCCGGCAATGTCCCAATCGAGCCTCTCCGCCTCGGCGGCGGAGAGACGCGGGACGCTCACGGAAGCGCGGACAGGCGCTTGCGCAACCGGCGAGCGCAGCTTCCGGCCGCTGCCAGGCGAAATGCCCCATGATCGCGAGTTCGAGCACAAAGCACGCAATCCAGAAGCCGAAGGCGGCTTTCGCCACGGCCGGTTCGGTTTCGCGATTGAGCGCCCAGCCGATGGGAAGGCCTGCCATGAACAGCGCGATGACGATGATGCCGATCGAAAGCGCCAGCCGGGTCCGCGGGTCTTCGGTGGTGACGTTGGCATAATAGAGCCCGACGCAGCACACGAAGCCGATGGAGAGGATCGACGGCAAGCCCAGCACCCACGCGATGAACCGGACGTGCCAGCCCATGTTCGACCGTTCCTCGCGGGTCAGCGCGGCCGGGTTGACGGGCCTGCTGGGCGGGGGCGGTGCCTCGGGGCCATCGAGCATAATTTTGAAAGAGGCCGGGCTCATTCCACCCTCCATTGGCCGGTTGCCGTCTTGACGATGGCGTAAGCGCCGCCGGGTACGATGACGCCAGCGGCGAGTGCCTTGAGCCATCCGGCGAGGCCAGACGGTTCACAGAGCAGCACCGCGATCACGAACAGGACCGCGGCCAGCGCGGCCCAGGGCGAAAGACGCCATTCGCGCCATTGGGGAGCAGGCCTTGGCTGACGTGCTGAGGCGGTTGGGCTTGAGGGGCGCGGCAACGTCCGATACCGGACGCGCCGCTAGCTTGTTGCGGGATGAGAGGCGCTTCATTTGCGGCGCCTCCGCTTCGTTTTGGCGCGCTGTATCCGGCGCTCTTCTTCCTGGCGCCGCTTGTCTTCGCGCTCTATCGCGCGCCGCTCCAGTTCCTGGCGCTGCCTATCGGCGGCCTTGATCCGCTTGTCCAGCTTGTCGAGCGGCCTGCTAGCGGCAGCGCCGAGCGCGGCGGCGATGATAAGTCCGATCATGCGGCCTCCCGCTCGATCACAGTCACGGTGCCGTCATGGGATGCCGGGACAAGCGCCGTGGATTGCTGCCGCGGCTGCGGCTTCTCGGACAACTGCTGGCGCGCCGCTTCCACGAGGAAGCCGCTGAACAGGAAGGCGAGGAAGCATTGCAGGCCGCTCGCCTGGATGATGTGCAGGGCGAGCAGATCGGCGAGGCAAACGGCCGTCCAGGCCCACCACATGAGCGCGAGCCTGATGACGGCATCGCGCCTGCACCCCCGCCGCAAGCGTCACCGCAACGAGCACGCACGCGATAAGGGCGGCGGGCGTGATGTTGAGCAGGTGCAGGAAAACCCGGTCTATGAGTGCTGCCCCGATGACAAAGGCAAGCGCGGCGCGGATTTGCTGAGTGCGTTCGCTTATCATCCCGCCCCCCTTAAAATCCAGGCCGGCACTGGTCCATCATCGGCCCGGCCAGCGAGGACAAACAGCGTGGCCAGGATGATGAAGACGATGGCGCCCAACGCATCGAAACGCATGATGCGCGCGGCCACGCTACCGGCCGCAGGGGCGACAAGCCCCACGCCGATGGCCATCGACAAAAGCCGGGGGCCGCAGTGCTCAAAGCTTGAGGCCGCCAGGAACCCGGCCGTGGGCGCGGCGAGCACGATCAAGAGACGCACCAGGCCGCCAATGCCTGCGCTGGAGCGTCCGGCTTCCGCTTGGTAGCTCATGCGGACCTCCCGCGGCGGGCGGCCGGGTTGTACGCAATGGCCGCGTGGTGCCCGCAATAGGGGACGCCGGGCGCCTTCTGGCACCCGCAGAAGCCGAAACCGGCCTCTTTGGGATCGCCGATAGGCCAGCGGCATTGGTCGGCGCGGAGCTGCCTGAGCGGCAGCATCAGCGCCGCCACGGGCGGGGGAGGGGCGGGCGGCAGCGGGGAGGCGGGGCGCGCAAAGCGAGCGGGCGCCTGGCGCAGCTCGACGCGGCCCGAGCTATCGCGGCGTGAAGAAGTGCGGCGCGGCACGGGCTGGCGCGAGGTGGTTTTGCGGCCGGCGAGGCCGAGCCGGTGCACCTTGCCGATGACGGCGTTGCGCGTGACCTCGCCGAGCAGAGCGGCAATGCCGCTCGCCGAACGGCCCTCGGCCCAAAGCTTTTTCAGGCGTTCGGTGCGTGTATCGGTCCAGCCGGGACCATTGCCCGGCGCGCGCGGGTTCGTTATGCTGGTTTGCAGCATTTCGACTTCTCCAAAGTTGTTGCTGATGCTCAAGAGACGGGTGCGGGTACCAGCCGCAGCCCGTCTCGCTTCGTTCAGCGCGGGACAGAGCCTCGCGCGACGTTCCGCGGGGCGTTCAAGCCCCAAGCTATGCGATCCCCCTTGAGCGAATAGGCGTAAGCGTCGCCGCCCTCGATCTCCTCGCTTTGGTGGCCAGGCGCTTGGCGGGCCTTGCAATACAGCGCTCAACCGCGGCGGCTTGTGTTGGGGTGAGGCGGCTCCATTCCCGGTTTGGCATGCTCAGTGCTCCTTTCGTTGGGACGGCTCACTTGCCCTTTCTGGACTTCGGTAGCGCCTTGGCCGGTACGGCCTTCAGGTCCAGAACGGGCTTGGCAGAGGGGGTGCCAGCGCCGGGTTCCGGCTTGCTGAATTCGATTTTCTCGCGTGAGTAGCGAAGGACCGGCCCAAGGTTGACTTCCACCCTGCGCACCGTCCGCGACCGCTTTGCGTTCTTGGAGCCTTTACCGAACCACATGCCGCACCTCACAACCCGGCTTCTGCATCGCTGATAAGCTCGCGGCGGTGCCGTTTGACGAACGCCTCGAACTCGGCAGCGTTGCCGCCTGCCTTCCGGTGCTTCTCGCGGCCTTCCTCGATGGTGAGAAAGCCCTCGCGCATCAGCTCAAGGACGTCCGCCGGGCGCGAATAGGAAAGCGTGCGGCCGCTCATGCCACCACCTCGCTGGCTTGCAGTTGTGCAGCCACGGCGCGACGTTCGTCATCGATGAGCAGGCGGATTTCCTTGAGGCTGGCGAGCTGCCCGGCGAGATCGGAAGTGCGCGGCGAAACGGCGCCAAGGGCCGCCTCTGCTTCCTCGATTTGGTCTTGGGCGAACCGCAGGCCCGCCTGCAAAATGCGCAATTCGTCAACGCTGAGTATCACTAGTGTCCCAGTGTTAATCGAATAGATTCAATTGGTTACCGGCCTCCTGGTGGGATATTTGTGGCGGGATACCGGTAAATAGTTGTAAAAGCTGTGTTTTCTCGAAAAGGGTGAGGCTCAAAATCTGTAGCATTTCGTAGAGGCTGGCCTTAATAGCGAGGCGCTTTTTGACGATGGCGACCAAGACATAGACGCATACCGCGGACCAGATTTGCGCTTTGACCGCGTTCTCGGATGTGCCGAAGAACGCCTTGATCCGCAGGTGCTGCTTGATCCATTTGAAGAACAGCTCGACCTGCCACCTGTATTTGTAGAGTTTGGCAATCGTTAGGGCAGGCAACGCAAAATTGTTTGAGCATGTGCTTGCACTCCAGATCGGCCGAGATCGGCAATCTCGTTTGCCATGTTGCGGCGAAGGGTATTCAGGCGGATGACAACGGGGCGATCCCCCGCCGCGTCAGCCACGTTTTGCGCGTCCGCGATAAGCTCGGCGGCACGGCGCAGCAAAGACTTCACACCGTCGATTTGACGTGCGTTCAGGGGCATTGGAGATGCCTTTTCGAATTGCGGTTGACTGACAAAATGTCTACCATGCAACAAATCGCTGCGTCAATGACAAAATGTCAGGAGATCGACAAATGGCTGTAACAGCCCATCAGATTCCGCGCTGCTCGCGCCCTTCTCGGCTGGTCGCAGGACGAGCTGGCCACGAAAGCGCGTGTTGGCGCGATCCACGATCGCCAGCTTTGAAATTGGCAAACGGGAACGCCGGCCTCGCGAGCTTTTGGAGGATTTGCTGGCGGTGTTCGAAAACGCAGGGATTGATTTTCATCGATCCGCGTCGAAGGCGTGCACGGCGAAGGTGTGTGCTTCAAATGGGGCGTTGCACCCCCGGCCCGGCAGCCAGGCGAAGACGCGGCCACCGGCGAGGAAGGCGAAGGCGGGCTCAAGGCAGCGTGGGACGAGGGCGAGGAAGCCGCCGATCTTGACGCGCTTTTGGGCGAGGTGCCTGCGCCTGATCCGGACATGGCCGAATACTGGCGTACCGCTCCTGAGCTGTGGGCGAGCCTGTCGGAAGGCGGCCGGGAAACTCTAAGCCGGACGATGTTCGGGGATTGCCGGGCGGCGGGCGAGGGGTATTTCCGGCAGCCGCTTTGAGGGGGCAGCTGTCGATAGCGTCCGCATGTCGGTAGCGTCCGCATTGACGAACTGTCTTCTATAGGAGACAATGCGCCGTGGCAGAGGTCCGCCAGACTGACGTTTTCGTGACGTGGTTTGAGGGGCTGAAAGATCGCGCGGCGCGGGCTCGCATCACAGCACGCAAGCGAGCCGGTCCGGGCAAGGCGTCTCAGAAATGCGGATCGACTACGGTCCGGGCTACAAGGTGTATTTCGTCCAGCGCGGCGATGCGTTGGTCATTCTGCTTTGCGGCGGAGACAAGCGGGACCAAAGCCGCGACATTGCCAGGGCCTTGGAGTTAGCCAAAGAGGTTTGACCGATGGCGCGTGAAACTATCCCTTGGGATGCTGCCGGCACTCTGCGAAGCAAAGAGGATATCGCGGCGTATCTCGATGCCGTCCTTGAAGATGGCGACCCAGAGCTGCTTAAGGCAGCGCTTGCCGACATTGCGCGCGCAAAAGGCATGACCGAAATTGCGCGGGATTCGAAGCTTGGCCGCACCAGCCTTTACAAAGCGCTATCGCCAAGGGGCAACCCCGGGCTTGTGACCGTTGCCAGGGTGCTAAGGGCTCTTGGGCTGCGGCTTTCCGTTTCGAGCCTTTGACTTGTAGGAGATTATTTCCATGCGTAAGCCAAAAAAGGCAGTCGCCCCAGCGCCAATTGCCGAGTCCCAGCCGTTAGAAACTGAGCCCCTTTCAAATGCCCGGCTGGAGCGCGCCGCGGCTCTCTTGGATGAGATCGACCGGCTCGGAAACGAGCTGTGGGCTATTATGGACGGTGGCAACACGTACCACGGCGTGACCACGCCCATAGGTAGAGTTTTGGCGTTCGTGGAAGAGGGGCTCGGGGTGGACCCAGAAACCCACGTAACACCCGGCGAGCTGGCGACGAGGCTGCGGGCGCTGATTTCGTCCAGATAGTACTATACCCAGTGCGAGCCCAATCCTGAAGGGCGGCAGGCCGGGCTCAAAGAAGATCAATTTGTTTGCGCTCGATGCCCTGGGTGAATATGGCGATAAGCCGCAGGTTTGCGGCGAGTATTGGAACTGGCTTAGAAAGGGCTTAGGGCGCTGCCCTCAGCGCGCGGCAAGGCGCTTCCGCCCAGCTTCCTTCGCTCCGCTTGCGCTGCGCTCCGTGCAGCCGGGTCCCCGCGAAGCGCCTTGCCACTTGCACACCCGCCCTCGCCGGGAGCAGGGTTCCTGCCCGGCAGGAACCTGCCAATAATTCTGCGTTGTCTACAACGCGAGCCGCCCTGCCTGGCCAATCCTGCCCCATTCCCTGACCAGCTCCCATTCGCCGAACAGCGTTAGCTGCATGTCGAGCACGTTTTGCCGCGGCTGCGAAAGCGTGAGCGTCCAGGCCAACGGCCACTCGGTCACAACAGGCCGATTCCCGACCAACCCGCTGGCGAGGATCACGTCTCTAGCTTCTCTATTCGGCCCCCCGGTGTCAAGCACGGGCCCGGCCAGCCGTAATCGTGCTCGCCCTGCGGGAAAGCAGTACAGCCACGGACATTCCTTTGTTCGGCCGGGGTCATTCCTTCGTCCCGGCCTTGCACAAAGCCCGTGCTGCCGCGCGCAGGAGGTGTCAAGGATGGCGCAGCCACCGCCAAAGGCGGCTTGTCCTTGACGGCTCCGAGCACGGCGGCATGCTGGATGCCGCTGGGACCGCGGAAGTTTTTCGATGCCGCTCGCGGGGCCTTGCTTCTCTTCGGGATGGGCACGGAGGCCCTCCCAGTATGGGATGAGGAAGATGAAGCGGAACCATCTGGAGGGCGTCCTTGCCGCTGCTCACACGGCAGGCACAAGCAAGAGAACGATCTCGCTTCATCCTTCGTCCCGCGAGGGACACCTCTTCCGCCAGAGGCGGCGGAAACCGGTCCTTGTGTCTCAGGTGCTATCTATACAAGCTTGGCGGGGCCATCAGGCCGGGGTAGCCTCCTCCTTCGTCCAGCGGAACTCCGTGCCATCAACCCAGATGCGGTGCATGATGACGGCAAGCCTGCGCGCCAGCGCTACGATTGCCCGCTTCAGCCCACGGCTCTTGGCGATTTTCATGGCCCAGGCCTTGAGCCATGACCATTTGGTGCTGCGGGTGAGAACGGTCTGCCTTCCCCATCAAGCTGATCGACGATTTCACCTGGCACAAGCTTGCTAGCTGCCACCCAGCCCAATTCTCGCACATGGAACGGATGCTCCTCGGAAGCACCGATAACTTCGATCTGGCCTTCGAGCGTACTAAGTTTCACATTGAAGATCTGCTGATCGGGACGCCGGAAGAGCTTCACAACCGGCTTTACGAACGTAGCGCCAGTTTTGTCATCGCGAGCCCGGACGAGATCACCGACATGAATATCCTCGATGCGCTTCAGGCCCTCGCTTGTTTCAACCAGGGTGCCCGCAATGAAGCAACAGCCGCCAGAGGGGCATAAAGGCGTGGCCTCTGTCTCCGCTACCGTCACCCTTGTGCCAGGAACGCCCACCTCCTCAATGGCCCCCTTGGGGACGGTATTTGTCTGTGCTGGCCCTTCCAGCAACCTCGGCGAGGAAGTACCTTCGAGTTCCGCGGCCGTTAGCGGCACTTCCTTAGCTGCGGATGAACCAAGAAGCAGTTCCTCCGCTTTCGACACTCCCTTAACAACCAGCTGCCTGGCAGCGCTTATGGCAACCGTTTGGGTCATGAGCTGGACGGCGGTAGTGAGCGCCACCCAGTTCTGATTCTTCCAGTTCTCTAATTCCGCGGCGTCGATGCCGTTCCGAGCAGCTTCGTGATATTGTTTTTCAGCTCCATCCCCCTTACCGGCAACGAACATAAATGTATCGGAAAACTTTGAAGGTTTACCTCCCGTAGAGTCGATTTGTTGTATTGCCTCGGCTGCAGCCGCGCGGTACTGAGCTGCAAAAAACTCAGGGAAGAGCTGACTTTTATCCAGGACTAAATCGACGTAACTTCTGTCCCCAGTGAGCAGGCTCATAGTGATAGACTTATCCCGTTGACTCAGGCTCGTCCATATGTGGTGTGGGTTCCGAACTGGCGTGCGAGATTGGAAACGCGAGGATGAACAGCCAATGGCGCGGGGCCGCACCCTTGCGGAGTTCCAGCAGGAATTTCCTGACGAGGCGAGTTGCGTAGCGTTTCTGTTCAAGCGCCGCTGGCCCAGCGGGTTCGTATGCCCTGCGTGCGGCAAATCCCGCGCGGTCGCACTGAAGAGCCGTCCGCGCCTGTTGGAATGTCTCGACTGCGGACGCCAAACTGAGGTGGCTTTGAGAAAGGCTATAGCAGGTAGCATCTATCTGCATTCTCCGTCCGTTAGACGGAAACACAGATAGCAGCTATACGAGCTGCGTCCCGGAATTGGCCACACTGTGCCGCGGGAGGACCCGCCCCTCCTCCTCCTCCTCCTGCCCCCTCCTGGGTGTCCGGAGCTTGGACATCCGTAAGCGGTGCTCTGATCACAGGGTGGCGGTGTTGGCGTAAACCCAGGGCATAAGCTCATCGATGCGCTTTGCGGGCCAGAGGTTGACGAGCTTCGTCAACACATCGGCAAGCCAGACCTGCGGGTTGACGCTGTTGAGCTTGCAGGTCTCGAGCAGTGACGCGATGATCGCCCAGTTTTCAGCTCCCTGATCGTGCCCGGCGAACAGGCTGTTCTTCCGATTAAGAGCAATAGGACGGATTGAACGCTCAACGGTATTGGAATCGATTTCAATACGGCCATCGTCCAGGAAGCGGATCAACCCATCCCATTGGTTCAGGCCGTAATTGATGGCGTCGCGCACGGGCGATGCCTTGGAAAGGCGCTTGAGGCAGTCCTCGAACCAGGATTTCAGCTCCTCGATTTCAGGCCGGGATCGCTCCTGGCGGACGGCGCACCGCTTTTCCGGCGGCTGTCCGCGGATCTCCGCCTCGATCTTGTACAGTTTCTGAATGCGCTCCAATGCCCTCTGGGCGATGGGAGCCGGGCCTTTGGCGGCGATTTCGTAGAACCGCCGGCGCAGGTGAGCCCAACAATAGGCGAGCGTCACCGGCCCGCCGCCGCGATCTGGACGGGCGAGGATGTTGTAGCCGTCATAGCCATCCACTTGCAGGATGCCGTTGAAGCCCTCCAGCAGTGTCTGCACATATTTGCCGCCACGGCCTGGCGCGTATGAATAGGCCACGGCGGGCGGCGCCGTGCTGCCCCAGGGCCGGTCATCGCTCGCGATGGCCCAGAAGTAGCCGGGCTTGGTCTTGCCGCGGCCCGGATCGAGCACCGGGCAGCGCGTCTCGTCGGCGAACAGCTTGTCCCGGCTTTTCAGGATCGCAACGAGGCGGTCATAAAGCGGTTCGAGCTCTGCCGCTGCCATGCCTACCCAGGCCGCCAGAGTCGAGCGGTCGAGCTGGACGCCTTGGCGGGCGAAGATTTGCGCCTGACGGTAAAGCGGCAGGTGATCGGCGTATTTCGACACAACAACACCGGCAACCAGCGCTTCGGTGGGAATGCCGCCTTCGACCAGCCGCGGCGGTGCGGGTGCTTGCACCACGGCCTCTTCGCATTCGCAGCCATATTTCGGGCGGC
>CAVXDM010000062.1:0-63434 GCA_963760455.1 uncultured Alphaproteobacteria bacterium | reverse complement strand
CTCCCTGGCCTTGCCGGTGAGCGTGTCGAAGGTGAACGGCGCCTGCGGGCCAAAAACCATGGTGGCTTCCGGCCCGGCGGATGCCGCAGCACTTGCAAGCCCCCATGCGGCCGATCCAATCAACAGCGTGCGGCGATCCATCATGACGTGCTCCCGGGTATTCTTCGCGGCGTCCTTGCTATTTAATTCGCGCGGCTCCAATTGCCAGCGTTGCCGGAAGCGTGAGCGAACCGTGGCATCACCAGCGGCTTGTCGAGCTGCACGCATACGAGGAGGGGAGATAATCGAGATTGAAGCAGCTGTTGTCCCAGCCGATGCCTGCCCGGTAGCGCCAGCCGTGGCAGTCCACGATCTCGCCTTCCGCCGTCCGGTGCGTAGGACAGCGATCCAGCTTCTTGACAGAATGCCGGTGATGCGTCTTGGGACCATCTCCCGCCGAAGCTTGAGACAGCGGCACGGCAATCAGGGCAAAGGCAGCGGCCAAGCCTGCGATCTTGCGAATCATGTCATACGTGGCACCCCGTCAAAACGTTGCACTGCTACAAGAGATAGTCCGAAGCCGGGCGCGTGGCCAGATGGAACATTGTATCTTCCTGACGCTAAACCGGCGAGCTTGCGCCAAGCAAACGGCGCAGGTTTGGGTTGCGCGGAGCGCGGCAAAGCTGCAAGATCGGCGCATGGCTGACGATGTCGAAAATCACACTTTGCGCCTGCTGCAAGAGATGCGCGCCGAAATGCGCGACGGGCAGGCTGAAATGCGCAATGAGCTGTCGGCGACGCGCACCGAGATGCGCGAGGGCTTTGCCGAGGTGCGCCATGAGCTGGCGGCGACGCGCACGGAGATGCGTGAGGGTCTTGCCGAGGTGCGCCAGCGGCTATCCACCGTGGAAGGCTCGCTTGGCAAGGTGATCGATGCCGTCACCGAAGTCGCCAAGATCCAGGAAAAGCATTCCGTCGTGCTCATTGAGCTAGCCGAATCGGAGAGGATCGCGGGTGCGCGCCTGAATGCTCTTGAGGCGAGGCTTGGCCGCATCGAGAGCAAAACCGGCCTTGCGCTGCAATAAGCGCGGCCAGCGTAAGATTTAGCCGCTTACCATCATTGCGAGCGAAGCGAAGCGATCCAGATTGAGCTGCGGATATTGCTATGGATCGCCGTGGCGCGTTCCGCGCCTCGCGACGGGGAGTGTGCCGGAACTGTCAGGATTTTCGACGGCTGGTATTAGCGCTCGCGGCAGACCTTCACATAAGTGCAGACCTTCTTGAAGTTCACCCAGCGGCATTGCTTTTCCATCCGGCAATGCTCGGCGGCGGCGGCTGGGGTCGCGTCGAAGGCGGCAGCGCCGGCGCCTACGATCAAGGCAAGGGCGAATATGGTTTTCATAGGTTTCCTCCAAAGCGGGGGGCAGGCGGGCTCCGAAGCCGGCCTCACGGACATGATTGTACGCCGGTGCCAAAGGCGGCACGGCGTTTTCCGTCGTTAAAGCATCCGTCCGACCAGGTTCCGTTGAACGTGCCGGATGCGTTGGTCAAGGCGCCGTTCCCGTTCGGCTTGCCGTTCAGGAAGGCGCCGTCGTAGCGTGCTTCGCCGGATTGCAGCACGCCCCTGCCGTGGGGCAAGCTTTCCGAGAATTGCCCCTTGTAGTTCCCGCCAGGCCAGGTTTGCGTCCCCTCGCCGGTTTGCCGCCCGGCACGCCATAGTCCTTCGTCGCGCTCGTACTGGCTGCCGCCTCTGAGCCAATCGAGAACGCCTTTGCCATCGGCAAATCCATCCTTGCACGGCCCGTTCCAGCGCGCGGCCTCGCCGGCGGATGGCTGCGGATTCCAGACCTTGCAGCCTGTTTTCGCATCGGCGATCCAATCGCCAGCGCGCGCGATGGCCGGTGAGCAAAGGATGACGGCAGACACCAGCGCGGCTTTAAACGCTCGCGCGCTTAACCGCCGGGAATGACGCTGTGGAGCGCTCATCGGCTTGCATCCGCGGCCTGCGTCTGCGCCTCCTTCAGCAGCGGCACGATCACCTCGTTCAGAAGCTCATCGTCCACGCCGATGAACGTATCCCTCACGATGCCCTTCGCGTCGACGACGTAGCTTACCGGGACCGCCTCCGGCGTGCCGAAGCCGTTCCGGGTGGCTCCGCTGAGCAGCGCGGCCTGGAAGGGCAGCGTGGCGCTCACCCGCTGCATTTTGAGCTTATCCTGCGGCCTGTCGATGCTGAGCGCGATAATCTCGAAGCCTTGCGCGTGGTGCTTCCGGTAGAACTTCGCGAGGGTTGGAAATTCGGCCAGGCAGGGCGCGCACCAGTTGCCCAGAAATCCACGAGCACGACCTTGCCGCGCATCGCGCCAAGATCGAATTCGCCGGAGCCCAGGGTTTCCACCGTCAGCGGCGGCGCGGGTTGTTTCAGGACCGGCTCCGCGAAGGCCAGCGGAAGCCATGCGGCGAGCGGGAGAAGCGCGGCCGCTACAGCAGCCGGCCACGCCTTTCTCATTCTTGCGATGCGATGCGCGTTCAAAATGTAAAGCCCGCGACGATCTTAGCCTGATAGGGCGCAACCAGCTGATTTCCATTCGCGTATACTGGTAGACCGGGATCTCGATATCGCCGTAGAGCTTGAACGTCCTGTTGTGGGCGTCGTCAATCACTTTGGTGATGTCGATGCCAGGAGAAATGAAAACCCGGTCGTAGCCGGTATTATCGGGATCCGAGGCGACGGCTCGCTGTCATGCCCTTTGTGCGATACGATAACTTGCAGCAAAGGCGCGACTTTGTCGAACGGACCAACGTGATACCAGTTGTTGTAGGTAATGCCCGCCGCCGCGTCGACTGAAGCGCCGGGCCGGTAGTCCGCCTGACTCCGGTCATTGAGGGTGGCGCTTGTAGGATCGGCTGCACGTATTTTATCTGGCTGAAATACTGCCAGGCGTTGTCGCCGGTGATCATGCCGCGCAAAAAGCCGCCGAGGATGAGATCGGTGCTGCCCGTGCCGACTTGGGTGTCGCGGTCGAAATTCGCGCGCCGTGTAATCCCCGGTTGGCAGTTTCACGCCGAAGATAAGGCCTTTCGACATGTCGTTCGAGAAGCCGGTGTACATGCCCGTCACCTCGATGTCGCCGAGGGTCGAGGCATGGAATGTCTGGATGTCCGGCAGTAGGCTCGTGGCGCTGGTATCGGTCGTGAAGGCCCGGTTCGCCGACGGTATCCGCACCGCCACGCCCCAATCGCGGTTGAGCATGTAATTCAGCCCCACGACGTACCAATCGGTCAAAATGCGCTTGTCGGCTGTGCTGTCCGCCGGAGCTTTCGAGGTGCCGCTCCAATTCCGGTTCTGGTCCGAGTGATCCCACTCGAAATAGACCGCGCCGCCATGGTCGCCTTCCTTCGGCAGGAGCGAGGTCGAGCCCACATCGAAGACGCTGCAGCCGCACGCGCAGGCCAGTGCCTCGCCTGGGATCAAGCCGCATAGGAGGAGAAGCCCCGCGGCGCCGCGCGTCTTCCGGTATCCGGAGGGGATGTTTGGAACATTGACTTTCATGACACTTTACCTTTGGCACGCATACGCGGCCAAGCCCAAAAAGGAATTGAAAGATTAGTTAAGGGGATGCCCGATGCGGAATTCTCAGCCTAGCGGCTTGGGAATTCGCGCTTCCACTCCTAGGCTAAAGGCGGCGCGCGCGGCTGGGCCTGCCCTGCGGTGTGGCCGGCGCACCCTCAGCTCTGCTGGGCGCGGGAGCGAAGCCGCGACGGCATGCGGAGCGCTTGGGAGAAAGGCGAATGCCGGTGGGGCGGTGCCTGGCGAGAAGAGTTGCAGCGCCTGGCAGAGCGGACAGGGCTGCTTGCTGGCTGGAGCCTGTTTGCCGTCTTGCTGCTCAGGGGCGGCGACATTCTCCTGATGGCATTCAAACGCCAGGGAAAGCGGGGCCTCATGCCTGGCTTCCGGGTCCGCATAGGCGGATGTCCAGGCCTGAATCTTTTGCGCCGCATGCCAATAAGGCACCGCTGCGTTGAGCAGCAGAAGCAGTGCGGCGAGGAAGCCGAGAGCTTTTCGCTGGCGGGGCAAACTGTATAGCAAAGCAGCGGCGTGCAAAGCGCTTACCCGTCCACCTCGCCGATACCCGTTTTCACCCATAACGCCCCCAGACTAAACCCAGTATAGCGGCAAATTGTCCTGCGGCATAGTGCGCACAACCCACAGGCAGCTACTATTTTCATAGGACTGCCCTATGCAGCTTTACGGGAGATGGGCGCACTCTGCGAAACCCGTCAACGATCGCGCCGCGTCAGGCAAATCGGCCCCGCAGCCCGCGACTCGCCCAGTGCTTGGCGGCATCGCTTCCCTTCCTGCACGCATTTCCGTCTTGGTGTGAGGACATGTTGCGCAAGCGCAACCAATGGTTGCAAATGCGCGAGTGCTGCAAGCTTATGCTTGTGCGAATCCGCCTCCTGTAGGAACTACATGCTTGGGGTTCGAGCGAAACGAAGTGCCGCGTTGGGAATAAGCCCCGATGAACTGCACTCTAAGGAGGGGCGATCATGCATCGCGATCTTTCTGCGCGCGGACTGCGTGCACTACTTCTGGCTGGCGTTAGCGCAGTATCCATTACGGCGGCTGAAGCCGCCGACATGTACAGCGGCGGCCTTAAGGACGCCCCGGCTTACGTTCCTTTTAGTTGGACAGGGTTCTACGCCGGTACAAACAGCGGCGGCGTCGTTGGAACCGGACAGGTTGCCGATCCCCTCTGGGCGCCTCGATCTATGGCGGCGACGTCACCTCTCCGAGTTCACTATTCGGCGCCCAAATCGGCTACAACCGCCAAATGAACAAATGGGTGTGGGGCGTTGAAGCAGACGCCGATTGGGCGGAAGCTCGACGGCAGCAATACCTGCCTAGCCTATTCGGGCGACTATGTCTCCGCCGATTGCCGCGTCAGAACGAACGCCTTGGGCACAATAGCTGGCCGTCTTGGCTACGCCGCCGGCCCCGAAGGCCGCACGCTGCTCTTCGCTAAAGCTGGCGGCGCCTGGACTTCCAAAGCGTGTCCGTGACCAACAACAACCTCTTTGCCGGGGCGGAGGTCACGAATACAACAAACTTTACCGCGTGGGGCTGGATGGTTGGTGGCGGCGTCGAGCATGCGCTGACCCCTCGCTGGTCCGTGAAAGCGGAGTACAACTATCTCGATTTCGGAGATACCTCTATCGCATATCCGGCGAGCACCTTTGGCATCCCGGCGACCACGCCTGTGCCGCCGGCACAACCAAGATCAGCGAGCAGGAGCACCTCTTCAAGGTTGGCGTGAACTACCACGTCGGCGCCGTTGGACCCGATTGGGGCGGCTCATATGCCTCTCCGTTCGATTTGTTTGGTGGAGCGGCTTCCCTCAAGGATGCCGCACCGGCACGCCCAGGATGGAATTTCGAGTTCGGCACCCGCTACTGGGCGAGCACCGGCAAATTCGAATGGGATGTCAAGCAGGACAACAAAACCAACATATCGCGTCTAACCTATACCGGCCTGGACGGTAATTCTGGCGAACTCTTTGCCCGTGTCGACACGCCTTATAGCGTGTTCGTCAAAGGCACTGTGGGCCTTGGCGCGATCAATAGCGGCAAGGAGAACGACGAGGATTGGGGCTCATCGTTCCCTACGATCCGACGTTCCCTATTCGAACACCGTGTCGAGCGAAGGAAACGGAACGCTTGGCTACGCCACCGCGGATGTGGGCTTCACCTACCTGCGGGGAGCGGACTACAGGGTTGGCCCGTTCGTTGGCTATAGCTATTTAACGCAAGGGTTCGACTCGCGTGGCTGCGTGCAAATCGCCAATGGGGGCTGCGTCCCGTCCGAGCCAACGTCAGTGCTGGTGGGAACGCAGACCGGCGAATGGAATGCGCTGCGGCTCGGTGCTTCCGCGGACTACAGCTTGGGCTACGGTTTCAGGCTGACCACCGATGCCGCTTGGCTTCCAACTGCGTCGTTCAGTGGACGCGACAACCATCTGCTTCGCGACGTGACCACCTATTCCGATCAGAAGGCGAATGGGCAGGGCGTGGAGCTTGAAGCGATCCTGTCCTACGATTTCTCCAACCGGTTTAATCTCGGTGTTGGCGGCCGTTATTGGGCGATGTGGGGCGATGGCAGCTTCAGCGACACGCAATGGGTCTACACGCAATACCCGGCTGGACACTTTGTAACCACAACCGGGAATCCTAATCGCATATCGACCGAGCGCTACGGTCTTCTCGTCCAAGGCTCCTACAAGCTCGGCGGCGCGGATGCTCCTCTGCCCCTGCCTCCTCTGAAGTAGCTCAACCATACCCTCCAAGGGAAACCGCTGGCCAACGCCGGCGGTTTTTCGTTGTGCGCCATGCAATCCGCCGGTCTTGGCGGGCGCATCCCCACCACACACAGCTTTTCCCCAGCGCGGGCTGCGCATTATGGAACGGCGCAGTCGCGGCGTTGAACGGCTGGCTGCGCCGGGATAGCCTTGGGCCAAGCTTTTCGATTCGCAGAACAGTGGAGGCAAAACCTTGGAAAACGGGCTTGAGACACCAACAGAAACCAGCGCCATCGCGCAATCCGCCAAAGACCAGCTTCGCTCTTACGTAGAGCGCATCGAGCGTCTGGAGGAGGAGAAGGCGGCACTCGCTGGCGATATCCGCGATCTCTTCGCGCAGGCGAAGTCGTCGGGATTCGATACGAAGGCGCTCAGGAAGGTCATCAAGTTGCGCAAGCAGGAAGCGTCCGAGCGGCAGAGCGAGGAGGCTATACTAGCAACCTATATGCACGCGCTTGGCATGCTGGAAGGCGAATAAGAAAAGGCGGAATGGCTGGGGCGAGCCCGGCCATTCCGTAGTACAGCCTACCTTAGAGAAGCCTGCGCAGCATTCGTTTTGAGCGCCGCGGACATCCGCGCCCTCAATCTCTCGGCAAAGGCAACGGCCCTGCCCCTGAAGCTGTTCGCCTCATACAAATCCTCGATTTGCAGGCGATGATCGAATTCTTCGCTTGCCAGGACGCTTGGCGGCGCCATCAGCATTCCGATCTTCTGGAAAACCGGTTCGCGGGCTTGCCCATCCGGCACGTCCGAGTAGGAAAGCGGCTTCTCGGCGAGCAGGAAGGTGGCGGGCAGGGGCTCGAACGCGATGTCGTCCTCTTGCTCCTCGCCTTCTTCGGTTAGCAGCGGTTCCGGCGCTTCTGCCGGGATTTGAACCAGGCTTTCCGGCTTGGCTAACGGAGCGGGCTTGGCTGCATCCTTGGCGCGGGCGGCAGAGGCGGCAGCAACAGCCTCGGTCAGCGCTGGCGCAGGCGCGCTCAGGCTTGCCCGATGCAGAAAGGGTGCCTCATCCGGCACAAGGCTCGCGAGCATCGGCCCGGGGTGCTTATGCGTCAAAGACCACGGCCGTTCAAAGCCGTTCGACTCGGCCTTTGCCCACGCGACCCGGTAATCGGCCGGCGTCAGCGGGCGGCCATCCGACGGGACATGAAGCGAGTGGCCGCTGGGGAAGAGCATGGCCAGCTCCATCCGCGGCATGCGCGGCCAATGGCGTACATTGCCGGTGTCCACATGAACGAAGGGATAGCCTGAGGAATAATAGCCCACGCCGCCGCGCTCATGCATCAGCCCGGAATAGCGAACCTGTTTGAGCGGCACATCGGGGAAGACAATATCGGCAGCCTGTCCGGTGATATGGCGGCTATTGCGCGCCTGGCCGCCGGAGGTCCGCCTCAGCATCTCGTTGGTGGCGCCCGAGCGATAGCCGCAAATCAGGTGGACGGGCTCTTTGGAGCCAACGTCGTTGTGCATCTCCCAAATGAGGTCGATGAGCGCGGGGTCCATCTTGATTTCCTGGTTCCGCCGCCAGTCCCGCATGAAGTGATTGAGCGCTTGCAGCGCCTCGGGGACGAATTTGCCATTCCGCTTGAAGGTGACGTTAATCGTTTCCTTCGTGTGAATGTTGAACATGGAAATCGTGCGGTCTTCGGCGCACGATGGATTGGTCATGGGTATGAGAAACGCACTTACCGCAAGCAGAAGCCCGAGCCGCCGCAGACCCAGGACCGCGCTACACTTTACCAACGTCACAGATAGCCCCTCTGAGATACCCGTGGGCATCCTTGTTTCCCTCATCTTTTCCGCCATTTGGCTTAAGTGAGAAAAGCGAGGTCACGCTTAACGGCTCAAGCCAGCCCTGGTAAACGAATCATTAAGGGCGAAATGCGCAGAAAACGTGGCGGATGGCCCAGCACGATTGTACTTCTGCACCAGTGCAAGCGAAAACGCTTATTTTCCGGTTAAAGCGGCTGTGGAAAATTGAGCCAGATACATAAAAAGCACAGCTTGGTCCAGCGCACGCGGCTTAGCCACTGCGTTCTTGCTAGCGAAGCCAACTTATCCAAGGAACAGGTTGTGGATGCTGCTTCTGGATCGCCAGGGTGGCTCTGCCGGCTCGCGATGATGGCTGGGGAAGCATCCGAGCGGATGCGGCGGCGATTCGCGGCCAGCGTCGCTCGCACAAAAAAACAGCAAGCTCGCTAGGACGGGCTTGCTGGAAGGAGGTCGCAAATAGGGGCCGCCCTCATTGGCGGGGCAGTTCCCGAGCTGGATTAGCCGGCGCGCTTGATGAGGAAGCGGAAAACGTCGCCGTCCTTGGTCGATTCCATGAGTTCGTTGCCCGTGGTGCGGCAGAAGGAAGCCATGTCGGCCACGGAGCCGGGATCGGTTGCGATCACTTCGAGCGTGCCGCCGGCCGGAACCTCGTTGAGCATCTTCTTGGTCTTCAGGATCGGTAGCGGGCAGTTGAGCCCCTTTGCGTCCAGCGTCTTGTCGGCCATACGGATAGTCCTCCCTTAAGCGAGCGGTTTAATTTCTAGGATAGGCGCGTTCGCGCTTAGATGTAGAGATTGATGTCGGACTTGAGAGCGTTCTCCATCCAAGACGCCGCTCCGCCCAATACCGGCCCCTCGATCATGTCTTCGAGCTTGTACTCGAAAAGGTCCATGGTCATCTGGCAGGCGATCATCCTGACATCGGCCTCGATGGCCATCTCGCGCAACTCCTCGATGGAGGCGACGCCCTTCTTCTTGATCATGCCCTTCATCATGCCGGACGCCATCGAATCGACGCCGGGCAGCATGGACATCCAGTTGGGCATTGCCATGTGCATGCCCATCATCGGCATTTTCATCGCCGGGTTGCCGAGGGTTGAAATCTTAAGTTCGGGCTTCTTCAGAAGCAGCGGCAGGCCGTAGAAGGTGAAGAACATCGTGGTGTCGACGCCCATGGCCGCGGCGGTGGTGGCAAGGATGAAAGGCGGGTAAGCCCAATCGAGCGTGCCCTTCGTGACGATAATCGTCATCTTTTTCTGGTTGGCCGCACCTTCACTCATGTCCGTTCCTTCCCCTGCGCTTTGCCCTGAGCGGCTATTTTACACATTCGAATATCTCTATAAATTGGGCCTATGTCAATATCCGCGAAAATTTCTTGGCGGAAAGACAGGCACAAATACGGCGGGTGCCTGGAAAGGAACCCGCCGCCAAAGCTTGAAAGCTACTCGGTAACGCGCTTCAGCTTGCCGATGCCCATCATGCCCATGGCCCACTTCTCATAAAGCGGTTCGCTTTCACCACGGCGCATCTTGCGGATGAAGTACTTCTCGAACGCAATCTTGGCCCGGTGAACCCACTTGCCGTCGGACGACCAGTTTAGGTTGCGCGGCGGGATCTGGGGCTGCGCCACGAAGGCGATGCCGCCGTCGCCGAAGTCGGCCAGGCAGACCGCGTTCCAGGTGGCCTGATGCGTCGGCTCCTTGCCGCGCAGCATCTGGCCGATGTTGAGCGCCGTGGCCGTCACCATGGATTCGATCATGAAGCCGGTCTTCGGCACGCCGCACGGGACGGGCGTTGGGCCAATCGGCGGGATCGCCACGCAGACGCCAACCGAGAAAACGTTCTTGAAGGTGGGGTTCTGCTGGTGCTTGTCGATCAGGATGAAGCCGCGCGGGTTGACGAGGCCCTCGACGCCGCGCACCGCCCCGATGCCCCGGAAGGCCGGAAGCATCATGGAAAAGCCGAAGGGCAACTCGTGCGTCTTCGCGACGGAGCCGTCTTCCGCCACTTCCTCTACCGTCATCTTGCCGGCTTCGGTCTTCTTCATGCGCGCGTTGCAGATCCACTTGATGTGCTTATCGCGCATAGCGCTTTCGAGAATGCCTTTGGTGTCGCCGACGCCGTCAAGGCCGAGATGGCCGATATAGGGCTCGGCGGTGACGAAGGTCATCGGCACCTTGTCGCGGATTTTGCGGCGCCGCAGCTCGGTTTCGAGAATGAAGGTGTACTCGTAGGCCGGGCCGAAGCAGGAAGCGCCCTGAACCGCGCCGGTGATGATCGGGCGGGGGTTCTTGCAGAATTCTTCGAAGGCCTGGCCGGCGGCCTCCGCGTGGTCGACGTGGCAAACCGATTGAGTGTGGCCGCCATGCGGTCCAAGCCCCTCGATCTCGTCGAAGGCGAGTTCGGGGCCGGTTGCAATGACCAGGAAGTCGTATTGGATGCTCGATCCGTCCGCCAGTTCAAGCGTGTTTTCTTTCGCATGAACGCGCGTCGCCGCGACGGGCTTGAATTCGATCCCACGCTTCGCGAAGGTGCGCTTCAGGTCGATTTCGATGTCGGCGCGTTTCCGCCAATTCACCGCCACCCATGGATTCGAAGGGACGAAGTGGTATTTTGCTTCCTTCGAAACGACTGTGAGCTTATCGCCCCTGCGCAATTGGTCTCGCATCTCGTAGGCCATGATGACGCCGCCAAGGCCGGCGCCAAGCACCACGACGTGTGCCATGCTTTTTCTCCCCTTGAGGTTTCCTCGTGCCCCTGTTCCGGTTGCGGTCCGTCAGGTGCGACAATTTGTATATTCACACATAGTGATCCGAAAATACAAGCTCGGAAAAGGTATGACCTGCCGGGCTTGCACTGTGAGGCCAATTGTCCCAGCCTAAACAGGTGATTTAATACTAATCTGTGGCGAAGTTGCAACAGGCGCTGCGCCATCGCTCTGGTTATGCACAAGCTTGGCGCGCAGCGTGACCACGGTTCCGATGATAATGATCGCCGGCCCATGCAGCCTCGCCATCGTGGTTTGTTCCGCGAGGGTTTCGATGGTTCCGGTCACGACCCGCTGGTTTGGCCGGGTGCCGTTGTCGATGATTGCTGCGGGCATTTTGGGATCGGCCCCGTGGGCTACGAACTCCTCCATCAGCTCCGCGAGGTGGCCGAGGCCCATAAAAATTGCGACAGTTTGCCGCGGCTGGATCAGGGCATTCCAATCGAGGCTGAGTTTCCCGGTCTTGGCATGGCCGGTTACGAACACGCATGCCTGGGCGTGATCGCGATGGGTAAGCGGAATGCCCGCATAGGCGGCGCAGCCCGTGGCCGCCGTGATGCCCGGCACGACCTGCACCGGGATGCCCGCTTCCGCGATGGCCTCGATCTCCTCGCCGCCGCGCCCGAACATGAACGGGTCGCCGCCCTTGAGCCGCAGCACGCGCTTGCCTTCCTTGGCCAGCTTCACGAGCCGCGCGGTGATCTCCTCCTGCGGCACAATGTGGTCGTCGGGCAGCTTGCCGACATAGATGTGCTCGGCCTCGCGCCGGACGAGATTGAGGATGCCATGCGGGAGAAGCCGGTCGTAGAGAACCACGTCGGCGCGCTGCATCAGGCGCAGGGCCTTGAAGGTGAGAAGGTCCGGATCGCCCGGCCCAGCGCCAACGAGATAGACCTCGCCCTGGGGCGCGGTCTCCCCGGCTTCGCAGCCCGCGGTTTCCAGCGCGCGCTCAAGCTCTTGCTTCGCCTCCTCCTCCTGCCCGGCAAGGAAGCGGTCGGCCACCGGCCCTTCCAGCACCCTTTCCCAGAAGCGGCGGCGCAGGACCGTGCTGCCGATGCTGGCAGTCAGGCGTTCGCGATACTGGCCGGCTAGCGTCACGAGCCGTCCATAGGCCGCGGGGATCACGCTTTCCAGGCGCGCGCGGATCATTCTGGCGAACACCGGTGAGATGCCGCCCGTCGATATCGCGATGACGAGCGGATCGCGATCCACGATGGAAGGCATGATGAAGTCGCACAACTCCGGGGCATCGGCGACGTTGATCGGCACCTTGGCCTGCTGGGCCAGCGCGGCTGTGGCCCTATCGGCAGCCGGATCGCCGGTCGAGCAGAAGACAAGGGAACAGCCTTCGATCCCGGCCGCGGTGGGAGCGTGCGGCACGTGCTCGAAGCGCTTGTGGTCTTCTATGCTGCGGAAGTCGCCTTCCAGCGCCTCGCTGAAAACCCGCACATTCGCGCCGGCCCGAAGCGCAAGCTCCGCCCTGCGCGCCGCGACGGTGGTCCCGCCAACGACGGCGACGGATTTGCCTTTGATTTGAAAAAAGACCGGTAGCTGATCCACTGCTGTGTCCTCAACGTTCGCGTTCTGTTTCGCGTTCGCCCCAATTCTTCATAGCCTGCGCCCAGGCCAGCGCGGTTTGCGCATCGATATCGAGAGCCGTAATGCGCTTGCCCTCGCGGATGGTTATGCGCAAGAGCCGCATGCCGCTGTCGAACCGCACCTCGTCCAAGCGGACCTCGCGCCCAAATGGCGCAATCAGGGTTTCCAGGCGCTCTTTTTCTTCGCCGTCCATCGTGTTCCTTTTTGGGTCAGCGGCCTCGTGGAATGATCGACGTGAAGGCGGTCTCCAGCCGGTCCTGCCACTTGCGCGGCGTGTCCAGATATTCGGGCTTCAAATCGAAAGAAAGGTGGATCTCGCCCTGGCGCGCCATCTCCTTCACAAGCTCTTCGAGCTGGTCGAAGGAGGTGATCTCGGGGTGCGCGATGATGAGGTCGCTGATTTGTGCCATTCCTTATGGTCTCCTGTCCGGATTTTCTCCAGTAACGTGGTAACTACCTGTTTACCTCTTTTTGCAGCATTCTTGGCAAATTCGCCGCGATTGCTCCGCATCCCCTTAAGACGATATGATAGGCGATGCGCCTTATTTAAAGTTTAATGGCGGCATATGTCATTGACAACACACATGAATTTGCTCGCGATCTGCGCCTGGCGGGAGGCCCGAAGCGCTGTTTTATGCTTAATTTCAAATCCGCTCATATATTTAAAGGGATTTTTGAAACGCAGAAATCGGCCAAAAGTGGGAAAAGATTCGCAAAAAAGCGGCGAGTAGAAAATGTGAGATGCGCGCGTTTACCATGTGCGCATTAACTATAGTAGCGCCTTACCGCGAAACCAACGGTCTGTTAAGTCCCAAAAGAGCCGCACACGCGCCAAAGCGGAAGGTTTGCTTCCTTTCCGGGAAGGCGGCGGCGGGAAGCCTTCAATCGAATTCGGTGTGGCAAAACAGCGGACATGCGTTGACACGGGAGATTTGTTGGCTCTTCGCAGAGCATTTGACTCGCTCGTTCATGCGGCTTGGATTTCCCGGCAAATGGCGTCAGACGCCATCGAAGTTGCGATGGCGCCAGTAGAACGGCTTCTGGCGCCCATGTCCTACGGCACCTACGACAATCTCGCCGCTTCTCACGCTATAAATCAAATAGTAAGGAAAACGCTTGAGGTTGTGACGCCGGACATCGTTTATTACTTTAGGCGAAGCGTCGGGGAACTCCGCGATGAACGCAAGCGCCGCCTTGACCTTCCCGTAAAGCTCGTCTCCGAGACCCGGGTTGGACTTGTCATAACGCTCCGCAGCTTCTTCGAGTTCTAAAATGGCGGCCATCAACATCCGCACCTTCATCGCGAAGCCCGGCGCTTTTCAACCTCCTCCCAAGTAAGGGCAGGCATTTCGCCGCGATCATAGGCGGCGAACCGGTCCTCGGCCTCGCGATACCACGCGTCCTCAATCTGCTCATCATGCGGAGCTAGCATAAGGTTGATGTGCTCAACGAGATCCGCCTGCTCTTCAGGCGTGAGCTTAGCCGCTTCCTCGCAGAGAATTTTGACGCGTTCTGTCATGAGATAAATATGCGCCGGTCTCTTTGGGAGCGCAAGCGGTGGACTTGGAGTATGTCGGTGGACTTGGAGTAGTTGGAGCAGCAGGAAAACGGTTGGTGGCTTGTCCGCTTTCCCGGAATCCCGGAGGCGCTGACGGAAGGGGAAACCGAAGACGAGCCCAGGGCAAATGTGCGGTGTAGCGCATGACGAGCGCGCCCGTGGCCGGATCGGTGAAGAACACCGGCCCAATAGTGTAAGGGTGTGGCGGCGGCCTAATTGCGTTGATAAGCGATGCGACGAAAGTACAAGGAGCGGCCAGCCTGATATACTTTCCGGCAAGTGCTGGAGCGATTCACTCGCGTAGCCCCCCAGGGATTTCAAGCCATGCCGGAAACACCCGCGGTGATAAACGAAATGTCGAGGGGGGAAGCCATTGAAGCCCTTCTCACCGCCTTCGAGAACGCAAAGCATCTTGACGGCGACGGTTTTGAATTTTGGCTTGCCCGCGAACTCGCTCCGCTATTTGGCTACAAGCGCTGGGAGAATTTCGAGACCGCGATAAGCCGGGCAACGATTGCCTGCGGTAACATCGGGGAAGAGCTGTCCGATCATTTTCGTGAGATCACGAACATGATCGAGGTGGGCAAAGGAGCGAAGCGGGAACACAAGAACTACGAACTAACGCGCTTCGCGGCGTACCTCATCGCCCTCAACGGCGATCCAACGAAAGACGAGATCGCGGCAGCTCAAACCTATTTCGCCGTCCAAACCCGTCGCCAAGAATTGGCGGACATAGCCGAAGCGCAAGCGCCGGCTCTCAATGAGGATGAGCGCCGCATTCTAATCCGCGACGAGATGAAAGAGCACAACAAATCGCTTGCTAGCACTGCGAAGGCTCATGGGGTTAAGAAACCTGTCGAGTATGCCGTGTTCCAAAACGAAGGCTACAAGGGGCTTTACGGCGGCTTCGATATGCGCGCCATCCAGAGGCGGCGTGGGCTCGCCGAAAAACAAGATATTCTTGACCATATGCCGAGCCCGGAACTGGCGGCAAACATGTTCCGGGCCACTCAGACACAAGAGAAATTAGAAAAGCTTCGCAAAGAAGGCATGGTTGGGAAGGCCGTTGCCAACAAGACCCACCTTGAGATCGGCAAGAAGGTTCGCAAGACGATTTAAGAAATCGGCGGCACCATGCCAGAGGACTATAAAGCCGTTGAGCACATCAAGGAAGCGCGCAAGCGCGTGAAGGGGGAGGAGAAGAAAAAGATTAAGACGCCAGCCGCCAAATCCTAGTGGCCTGTATCGGCTAAAACGTTGACTTGGTCTTTTTCGCCGTGGCAAAACCAGACGGCTTGACTGTACGTGCAGTACAGCCTGCACCGTCTGGCTTCACCACGTCAAAAAATCCCGGCGTCACAACTATTCATTTTAGCCGATACAGGCCACTAGTTTCGTCCCGTGCCTTCCGGTTTGCCGCCTCGCCTTTGTTCATATAGCGGTACAGGGCATCGGTGACGCGAGTGCGGACAGGGGAGAGAGACAGAGTGGGGGGCACAGGCTTCCTGGATCGCTGCATCTTATTCATGCCACCCGGCCATAATAGCGCACGCGGTAGAGCAGCCGCCCTTCCCCCGCGCCCTGATTGTCGAAGCCCGTCCGATTGTGGAGCACGTTATTGCACACCATGCCTTCGCCCGGCTGCATCTTATAAGTGAGGATCAGCGGATCGGTTTCCAGAACCTCGTCCAGCGCCTCAAGCGCGCGCCGCGTCGTCCCATCCTGCCGCCACGACACATAGCGCTTGCGCGCCGTATAGCGCATGACCAGCGCGCCCGTGGCGGGATCGGTGAAGAACACCGGCCCGGCATTATCCGGGCGCGGCCGTCCGTGCGCCTCCTCGCCCGCCGGAATGGTCATGGCTTCGGGGTGCATCAGCGCGGCGATAAACGCGGGATCGCGGTCGCGCAGGCGGATATAGGCGATGTCGTGATCGAGCAGCGCGTTGACGCCGCCTTCGGCCGCATCGCGCACACAGTGCAGCAGCATGGCCTGAACGCAGCGGGAGGCGCCATGATAGTTATAATAGCCGTCGGTATGCCAGCTTATGGGACGGGTCGAATAAGGAATGTAGCCCGCGCGGCCGCCCTCGTTCGCGACCTCGATGGCGACGATGCCGTCCGCCCCGCCCGAGCGATGGTCTTCCACATGCTGCATATTGAGAGCGTCCGCGAGGGCGCGCAAAGCGGGGCGGACCTTGACCGGATCGGTGCCAAGCGGGCCGCTATCGTACAGCGCCATGTTGGCCCTCGCGCAAAGCTTACGCAGCGCTTCGCGTTCCGAGGGCGTGGGCGAGGCGAGGTCGCGAACCGTTACGCGCAGCTCCGAGGCGTCCTTGGGGTATGCGGCCAGCTTCGCGGAGCGCCATTCAGCGTAGCTCGCCTCATCCTTCAGGCTAAACGGCCCCATGCCGGGCTCCAGCGAGGCGGCCGCGCCGTCTGGGGCTAGCGGATTGTAAAAGCTAGACATTCCCTTCCCTCATTTGTTGGGCTCGCGGCCCCGCGTTTGCGATGAGGCTTGCCAAAATTTTTCTGTTCGGGCATCTTATTCACAAATATGAATATTGTCATTAGTGATATGGCGTGCTAGCTTGCGGTTAATTCGGCTTGAGCCAGGCTGGCTTACACAAGAAATCAACGCAGCGGAAGGCATGTGCGCAAGTGCTTGCCTATTCGGGGCAGGAAACGTAAATGCTGTGGAACTGCCTAGCTATATAGGTGCACAGCAAGATCTGAGGAGGCTTCATGGCGAGTGACGACGTGACAAAGACGGCGCAAGGCGGTTGCGGCGCCTCTGGTGGCTGTGGCTGCAGTACCCCAAGCAAGCATGCGACGCCGCTGCTTGACGAGTTGGAAACCGGCCCCTGGCCGAGCTTTGTGACCGGCCTCAAGCGCCTGCGCGATGCCGAGGGCAAGTCCTACGCCCCGATGATGAACGACCTGCTCGGCCAGCTTGAGCACTCCTACGAGGAGCGGCTCGGTTTCTGGAAGGGCGGCACGGTTTCGGTCGTCGGCTATGGCGGCGGTGTCATCCCGCGCTTCTCCGAAGTGGCCGCCAAGTTTCCCGAATTCGAAAGAGTTTCACACGCTGCGCATCATGCCGCCGGCGGGCTACCATTACGACACCGCTCTGCTCCGCAAGATTTGCGACGCTTGGGAGAAGCATGGATCGGGCCTGATCGCTCTCCACGGCCAGAGCGGCGACATCATGCTCCAGGGCTGCACGACCGAAAACGTGCAGAAGGCCTTCGACGAGTTCAACGAGATGGGCTTCGACCTCGGCGGCGCCGGCCCCGCGATGCGCACATCGATGAGCTGCGTCGGACATGCGCGCTGCGAGAAGTCTTGCTACGACGAGGTCAAGGCGCACCGCACGATCCTCAACGAGTTCCTCGACGAGATGCATCGCCCGGCCCTGCCCTATAAGTTCAAGTTCAAGTTCTCGGGCTGCGCCAACGACTGCGTGAACGCGATTTACCGTTCGGACTTCGCCCTGATCGGCACCTGGCGCGACAACATGAAGGTCAACCAGGAAGAGGTGAAAGCCTACGTCGCCTCCCATGGCCGCAAGTACATGATCGACAGCGTCATTTCGATGTGCCCGACGCGGGCGCTGAGCCTCAATGACGACGATACGCTCGATGTCGACAATAAGTCCTGCGTGCGCTGCATGCATTGCATGAACGTCATGACCAAGGCGCTGGCTCCCGGCGACGACAAGGGCGCCTCGATCCTGATCGGCGGCAAGCGCTCGCTCAAGGTCGGCGACATGATGGGCATCATGATGATCCCCTTCGTCAAGCTCGACACGGACGAGGACTACGAGAAGCTGGTCGAATTCGCCCGCAGTCTCATCGACTTCTTCGCCGAGAACGCGCTTGAGCACGAGCGTATCGGCGAGTGCATCGACCGGATCGGCTTGCCGGCCTTCCTGGACGCGATGGGCATCGATCCCGATCCGAACATGGTGATCCACCCGCGCACGTCCAGCTACGTTCGAACCGACGACTTCTCGGATGAAGCCGCGAAGTATTTCGAGCGCAAGGCGAAAGAAGCCGAACTCACTGTAGCGGCCGAGTAGTTTGAGCGGGACGGGGGCAGCGCGTTCCTCCCCAGCGCTGCCACCCGGTCCCGCTCTCCCGGTCTTATGCAATTTCATTCGCGGAGATTTTAACGATGAGCACTCCAGCAGCACCGCGCCGCGCAACTGAATCCGGCGTTCCGGATCCGTTTCCCTATATGCACCCCATTATGAAGAAGAACTACGGCAACTGGGCTTGGCACGACCGCCCGCGCCCCGGCGTTCTTCATCACGTTGCCAAGAGCGGCGACGAAATCTGGACCGTGCGCGCCGGTACGCCGCGCCAGATGGACGTCTTCACCATTCGCAAGCTTTGCGATATCGGCGACCAATTCGCCGAGGGCCACGTCCGCTTCACGACGCGCAGCAACATCGAGTACATGGTCAGCGCGAAGGACAAGGTCGAGCCGCTGGTCAAGAAGCTGACGGCCGAGGGCTTCCCGGTCGGCGGCACGGGCAACTCCGTGTCCATGATCTCCCATACCCAGGGCTGGCTGCACTGCGACATCCCCGGCACCGACGCCTCGGGCGTGGTGAAGAGCCTGATGGACGAACTGTACAACGAGTTCGTCAAGGAGGAGATGCCGAACCGCGTCCGGATCACCACCTCCTGCTGCCAGATCAACTGCGGCGGCCAGGGCGATATCTCGATCAACGTGCAGTACACCAAGCCGCCGAAGATCAACCACGACATGGTCTCGAAGGTTTGCGAGCGTCCCGCGGTCGTGGCGCGCTGCCCCGTGGCTGCCATCCGGCCCGCGATGGTGAACGGCAAGCCCTCGCTTGAGGTCGACGAGCAGAAATGCGTGTGCTGCGGCGCCTGCTATCCGCCCTGCCCGCCCATGCAGATCAATGGCGCCGACTCCACCAGGATCGCCGTTTGGGTTGGCGGCAAGCATTCGAACGCACGCTCCAAGCCCACCTTCCACAAGCTGGTCGTGGCGAACCTGCCGAACAACGCCCCGCGCTGGCCGGAAGTTGCCGAAGTCGTTCGCAAGATCCTCACCGCATACAAGAGCAATGCGAAGGACTGGGAGCGCCTGGGCGAGTGGATTGAGCGCATTGGCTGGCCGCGCTTCTTCGAGCTGACCGGCTTCGCCTTCACGAAGCACCACCTCGATACGTGGACCGGCGCGCGCAAGAGCATGAATATGTCTGCGCACGTCCATTTTTAGGCCGTCGCCGATGGAGACCTGCTTAAGACCCCCTCATCCTGTCCTTCTCCCCAAGGGGAGAAGGCACGCTGGAACTGCCCGCACCCATGGTGACGAGGCCGCAGCCTGCTCCCTCTCCCCTTGGGGAGAGGGTTGGGGTGAGGGGGTCTTCTTGCAGTCCCGTGGAGCGTCTAGGCCAGAGGGAGAACCATGCAACTCGCTATTGTCGTAAACGAAGGGCCGTACACCCACCAGGCGTCGGACACGGCCTATCAATTCACCAAGGCCGCGCTGGAGAAGGGACACTCGATCTTCCGGGTGTTCTTCTACCACGACGGCGTCAATAACGGCACCCGCCTGACGGTGCCGCCGCAGGACGACCGTAACCTGCAAAAGCTTTGGTCCGAGCTTGGCGAGAAATACCAGCTCGACCTCGTGGTCTGTGTCGCCGCAGCTCAGCGCCGGGGCATCCTCGACGCCGACGAGGCCAAGCGCCACGGCAAGGACGTGAGCAACATCGCGCCGGGCTTCCGCATCTCCGGGCTGGGCCAGCTTATCGAGGCTGGCATTCAGGCCGAGCGGCTTGTGACCTTCGGAGACTGAGGAGAGAGCCATGGCCAAGAAATTTTTGTACATCAACCGCAAGGCTCCCTACGGCACGATCTACGCCCTCGAATTGCTTGAGGTCGTCCTGATCGGCGCTGCTTTCGAGCAGGATGTGAGCCTCGCCTTCATCGACGACGGTGTCTACCAGCTCATGGCCGGGCAAGACACCGCGGGCGTGGGCATGAAGAACTTCTCCCGCACCTACAAGGCGCTGGGCGACTTCGAGATCAAGAAGCTCTATGTCGAGCGCGAGTTGCTTGAGGAGCGCGGGCTTACCCTCGACGACCTCCAGCAGATCACCTGGGAGGACGAGAACGAGGATTATGCCGAAAAGCCCTCGATCCAGCTCGTCGGCCGGGCCGAGATGGCTGGCCTCATCGCCACCCAAGACGTTGTCCTTAGCTTCTAACCGGATGGAGCCTGAAGTCATGTCTACCCTTCATACGGTGAACAAATCCCCCTTCGAGAGGAATGCGCTCTGCACCTGTGCCGGTCATCTTACCGCCGGCGATGCGGTTCTCATGATCGAGGATGGCGTTATTGGCGCCCGCAAGGGGGCTAAGACGGCGGGGATGGTCCAGGCCGCGTTGCAGAAGGGCAAGGTTTATGCACTTGCCTCCGATTTGGCTGCGCGGGGCATCAAGCCGCAAGATGTGATCGACGGGATTGAACTCGTCGATTACGGCGGATTCGTCGATCTCGTGACGCAGCACGCGCGCACAGTGGCGTGGCTTTGAGCGTTCAGGAAAAAAGAACTTACTAACGGGACGGAGTGAAACATCATGGCACAATATGAAGCCGGCGGCGTTGTCGCGGACCACGACGAAGAAGGCTACCTCACCGACATCACCCAGTGGACCAGGGACCTCGGCGGTGTGATCGCGAAGGCCGAGAACATCAACATGACGCCCGAGCATTGGGAAGTCGTGGACTTCCTCCGCGAGTATTACGAGGAATACCAGATCGCCCCGGCCATCCGCATCCTGGTCAAGGAAATGAAGAAGAAGTTCGGTCCGGAGAAGGGCGACCAGAAGGCTCTGTACGAGCTGTTCCCCTACGGCCCCGCAAAGCAAGCCTGCAAAATCGCCGGCCTGCCGAAGCCGACGGGCTGCATTTAATTTCGATTGCGCGCACCTCCTGACCGCTCCCGTCATTGCGAGCGAAGCGAAGCAATCCAGAAGCAACGCTGGGAGCGCCCGTTGCCTCTGGATCCCCTCGGCGGCCAGGGGCCGCCTCGCGATGACGGCGTTGCGGCGCGCTTAGAACATCGCGGCAGTCTAAGACCAGCACCGCCTATAAAAATCAGGAAACGCAACACCGGGCGCAAGACTCGGGAAGAGGGATGTATCGCCGTGCAAACGACTATTTACGCGGTCATATTCTATGCAGCCACAGCCCTGTTTGCGGGCGGGTTGCTCTTGCGCATCGTTCAATATGCCAGGACGCCCGTCCCCCTGAAAGTCGTGGCGACGCCCGCGCCCACAACGCGGGCTGGAGCGGCGTTCCGGGTGTTGCGCGAAGTGGTAATCTTCGAGAGCCTTTATAAGTCGAACAAGTGGATTTGGCTGTTCGGCATCGCCTTCCACGGCGCCCTGGTTCTCGTGCTGATCCGCCATATCCGCTATTTCGTGCTGCACGTGCCGCTGCCGGTCGAACTGGCGCAGCCCTTCGGCATCTACGCCGGTTTCGCCATGGTTGGCGCGCTGCTGGCGCTTTGGGTCCGGCGTGTGACCATCGCGCGGGTCCGCTACATCAGCGACGCCTTCGACCATCTCATTCTGCTCCTGCTCATCCTGATCGGCGGCTCCGGCCTCGCCATGAAATTCGTGGTGCGAACCGACATCGTCGCGCTGAAGGGCTTTTTCATGGGGCTGATGGCGTTCGACCTTCAGCCGCTGCCGGCCGATCCCATCCTGCTGACGCATCTGGCCCTCGTAGCCGTGCTGATGGCGGTTTTTCCCTTCACGAAGATGCTGCATGCGCCGGGGGTCTTCTTCAGCCCGTCGCGCAACCAAGCCGATAATCCGCGCGAGCGCCGTTATGCGCCAGTTCGCGCCGCATCGGCCAAGGCGTAAGGAGGCGGCTCATGGAACGCGCAGACCAGTTGCACCAGAACCCAGAGACCTCGTATGAGGACCCGCTTGACGTGCCCGCCATCTCCTGCGGCGCCATGGCTGGGAGCAAGCCCTTTGTCGCCCTGCCCGCGCACCAGGAGCCGCTTGGCTTTCCCGGCGAGCTTGTCGAGAATTGGCAAGAGAAGGCGATCCTGAAGCTTGGCGATCTCGTCAAGAACAACCGCGCGCTGCGGGTTTATCTCGACAGTTGCGTGAGATGCGGCGCCTGCACCGACAAGTGCCACTATTTCATGGGCACCGGCGATCCCAAGAACATGCCGGTTGCGCGCCAGAACCTGATGCGCAAGGTCTACCGCCGCTATTTCACGCTGGCCGGGAAAGTTACGCCCTGGCTCGTGGGCGCCGAAGACCTGACGCGCGAGGTGCTCGACGAGTGGTATAGCTATTTCCACCAGTGCTCCCAGTGCCGGCGCTGCTCGGCGTATTGCCCGTTCGGTATCGACACCGCGGAAATCTCCATGGCCGCCCGCGAGATCATGGACTCCATCGGCATGGGGCAGAAATATACCAACGAGATCATCGCCAAGGTCCACAAGGTCGGCAACAATCTCGGCCTGCCGCCCAAGGCGCTGAAGAACACGCTCGAAGGGCTTGAGGAGGAGATCGAAGAGGAAACCGGCGTTCCCGTCAAGCTGCCGCTCGACGTTGAAGGCGCGGAACTCCTGCTGGTCACGCCCTCCGCCGACTTCTTCGCCTCCCCGCACATGGAAGGCCTGATCGGCTACGCGAAGGTGCTGCATGAGGCGGGCATCTCCTGGACCTTCAGCTCCACGGCCTCGGAGGCCGGCAATTTCGGCATGTTCATCGGCTCCTACGAGAACATGCACAAGATTTCGAGCCGCGTCGGCCAGGCGGTGCGCGACCTAAAAGTGAAGCGGCTGATGTTCGGCGAGTGCGGACACGCCTGGCGCGTCGCCTACAACTTCCTCAACACGCTTGCCGGGCCTTTCGATACTCTCGACAAGCGCTATCCGGTGCCGCAGCACATCTGCGAGTTCACCTACGACCTCATTCAGAAGGGCAAGCTGAAGCTCGACAAGTCGAAGAACGACCACATCCGGCTCACCTTCCACGATAGCTGCAACGTGGCGCGCGCCTCCCGCATGGGCGACATGCCCGGCGGGCAGTTCGAAATCCCGCGCGCGATCTTGCGTGCATCGTGCAACCACTATTTCGACATGGACCCGGCGACGATCCGCGAGGGAACGCTCTGCTGCGGCGGTGGCGGCGGCTTGCTGACGGACGAGCTGATGGACCTGCGCGTGAAGGGCGCCTCGCCCCGGATGAAGGCCTTGAAAGAGGTGTCCGGGGAACATGGCGTCACGCACATGGCCGCCATCTGCGCGATCTGCAAAGCGCAGTTCTCGAAGGTGCTGCCCAAGTACGGGTTCGACATGGAAGCGATCGTGAGCGTGCATCAGATGGTCTCGAACGCCATCGTGCTCACCGGATCGACGCAAGAAGAAGAATGGAACAAGAAAACTGGCCGGGTCTGATACGGCGGTCAACGGATGACCGCTCACCGTCATTGCGAGCGAAGCGAAGCAATCCAGAGGCGACATGCGGCAGCGCCTATTACCTCTGGATCGCCACGGCCGCCAAGGCGGTCTCGCGATGATGTGGTGGCGTAACGGAAGCGGTCAGAAGTTTTGGCGGTTGGTATTAGGCCACGCTGCGCAAGTTTAAGGAGGATGGGCGATGGATGACGGAATGACCACCCCCCAGGAGCATACTTTCCGCCGCTTCAAGACCGGCAAGACCATGTGGAACTGGCCGGACCTGTCCGGAAAGATCTTCCAGGCGGACCACTCCTACAAATGCCCGACCTACGTTCACCGCACACCGCCTTGCCAGGGCGGCTGTCCGTCGGGGCACGACATTCGCGGCTGGCTCGCCATCGCGCGCGGACAGGACAAGCCGCCGGTCGCGGGCATGCCGTGGCAGGAATATGCGTTCCAGCGCATGATGGAAGCCAACCCGTTCCCCTCGGTGATGGGCCGCGTTTGCCCCGGCCCTTGCGAGGACGGCTGCAACCGCAATGAGGTCGACGACTTCGTCGGCATCAACGGCGTCGAGCAATATGTCGGCGATTGGGCAATCGAGCATAACCTTGCGGCTCCGGCCGCGGGCGCGGATACGGGCAAGCGCGTCGCGGTGATTGGCGGCGGCCCCGCCGGCCTCGCGGCTGCCTACTTCCTCCGCCGCATCGGCCACGCGGTTACGCTGTTCGAAGCCCACGACAAGCTCGGCGGCATGATGCGCTTCGGCATCCCGGACTACCGCACGCCGCGCGATAAGCTCGACGCGGAAATTGGTCGCATCCTGGCGATGGGCGTCGAGACGCGGCTCAACACCAAGGTTGGCCGCGACGTCAGCGTCGACGAGCTTGAGGCCAGCTACGACGCGATTTTCTGGGGCATTGGCGCGCAGAAGGGCCGCGGCCTTCCGGTGCCCGGCTGGGGCACTGAGAACTGCCTGACCGGTATCGAATTCCTCGACGTTTTCAATCGGGGCTGGGTGTTCTCGACCGCCAAGCGCATTGTCGTCGTGGGCGGCGGCGATACCTCCATCGACGTGGCATCCGTCGCCCGCCGCCTGGGGCACATCACCCACCACGCGCATCACGATCAGCCCGATGCGGGAGCCTTCGGATACACTGCTCACGACGTGGCGGGCGCGATCCGCCGCGAGGGCGTGAAGGCCGTGCTGACCTCGCTGTTCCCGGTCGAGCAGATGACCGCCGCGGAGCGCGAGCGCGAGGATGCGAAGCGCGAGGGCATCGAAATCAAGGGCGGCGTCATGCCCCTGGAGATCCTCCGGGACGAGGCTGGGCACGCCGTCGCCCTCAAGATGTGCCAGTGCACCATGAAAGGCACAACGCCGGTTCCGGTCGAGGGCACCGAGTTCCATATACCCTGCGACATGGTCGTCTCGGCCATCGGCCAAATGGCGGACCTGGCGGAAGGGCTGGAACGGCTAGGCAACGGCAAAAATGCCATCGCCATCGACGCGGTTTACAAGGTGAAGGGCACGCAAAAGCACTTCGCCGGCGGCGACGCGGTGCGCCCGCATTTGCTCACCACCGCCGTTGGCCATGCCCGCATTGCTGCGGAAACCATCACGCATTTCCTCGACGGCAATCCGCAGGACAAGCGGCCCAGGGTCGACGTGCATCACTTCAACCTGCTTGAAGAGCTGCACGCGCGTAAGCTCGATCCCGAGCCCTACGATCACGGGCAGACGCGCGGCACCTCGTCGGCGAAATTCGCGATCCACAATTACGAGGACCGCTCGGCATCGCAGATCGTACCGCACACCGCGCTGTTCAAAGGCCATTTCCCCTACAAGCCGCGGAACGAGCGCGCCGAGCGGCACGTCAACGCGGCGCAGGTCGTGGGCGACTTCAACGAGCGCATGGTAGGCTTCACGGAGCAGCAGGCAAGGGCCGAGGGCATGCGCTGCATGAGCTGCGGGCTCTGCTTCGAGTGCGATGCCTGCATGATCTACTGCCCGCAAAAGGCGATAGACCGGGTGCCGAAGAAAGAGCGCGCGGCCGGGCGCTACGTCGAAACCGACTATACGAAGTGTGTCGGCTGCCATATCTGCCAGGATGTTTGCCCCACTGGCTACATCCAGATGGGCCTCGGGGAGTAAGGCGCCATGCTGAGCTTATCTTTGTTGAAGGGGATTGGGCACGAACTACGCTCATTACCCCTCACCCTGTCCCTCTCCCAGCAAGCTCGCCTTGGCGAGCTTGCCATATTGCGTGTCTGCATCCGCAAGCGGATGCAGATGGAGAGGGGACGCCTGAATAGCGCTCGGAGCGTGCAACACCGTCCCCTCTCCCATGGGGAGAGGGACAGGGTGAGGGGAGATTCCCTCATTCTGGCACTCATCGCGGTGTTCTTCGCCATCGCCTTGTTCGGCAGTTCCGTCCGCGCCGAAAGCAATCTCGTTCCGCATCCGCCCAAGGGGCGCGGCGAGCATTGCGTCGCGGGCACCGATTACATGCGGCGCTATCACATGATGATGTTGAAGCACCAGCGCGACGACACCGTGCACGAGGGCGTGCGGGGTGGCAAGTTCAGCATCGGCGAGTGCGTCGGCTGTCATGCCGTGAAGGGCGACGACGGCCAGCCGGTCAGCTATGAGAGCCCGAAGCATTTCTGCAGGAGCTGCCACGACTACGCGGCGGTTTCGATAGACTGCTTCGAGTGCCACTCTTCCAAGCCCGGCGCGAAATCGCCATCAGCGGCGGCCGAACCGCCCGCCGGGATGCCTTCAAATGCCTTGGCGAGCTATACGCAAGGGAGCCACCCATGACCAAGGGACGCCCGGACGTGAATGAAAACCGCGCGCCCGAACCTGGCGCGGCCGGTGAAGCAGCGTGCGCGACCCGCCGCAGCTTTCTCTTAAACACTGCCGCGATAGCGTCGGCGATGCTGGCGCCCGGCGTCATGCTTTACGCCATGGGCGGCGAGGCGGAGGCGGCCGGGCCAACGCCGCCCGTATCCTCGAAGGTGCGTTGGGGCCTGCTCATCGACGCCAGCAAGTGCAAGGATGGCTGCAACGACTGCGTCGGCGCCTGCTCGGCCACCTTTGGCTGGAAGAGCACGGGTCATCCCGAGACCGATCCGCAATGGATACGCAAGGTCAGCGTCAAGGACCCCGAGAGCGGCGCGCATTTCTCGCTGCCGGTGATGTGCCAGCATTGCGCCAATGCGGCCTGCGTCGATGTCTGCCCAACGGGCGCCTCGTTCAAGCGGGCCGACGGCATCGTGCTCGTGGACCGGCATATCTGCATCGGCTGCCGCTACTGCATGATGGCCTGCCCCTACAAGGCGCGCTCCTTCGTGCACGAGACGCTGACGGACCAGTTGCCGGATGCGCCGCGCGGCAAGGGCACCGTCGAGGCCTGCACCCTGTGCGCCCACCGCATCGACAAGGGCGAAAAGCCCGCTTGCATGGAAGCGTGCAAGGCCGCGGGCCACGACGCGATCCTGTTCGGCGATCTCAACGACCATTCGAGCGAAATCGCCAAGCGCGTCGCCACCTACCGCACGGCGCGCATCCGGGAAGATTTGAACTGCGAAACCGGGGTGTACTACCAGGGTATCTAGGAGATGGCGCGGTGGATCGAGTGATGAACTGAGGGCATTACCCCTCATCCTGTCCCTCTCCCCCTGGGAGAGGGAGCTTTGCAACTCGGCTATGCCTTATTCAGGCGTCCCTTCTCCCATGGGGAGAAGGGACACGGATGAGGGCGGCGATTGTGCTCGTTCCCTCTCCCATGGAGAGTGACAGGGTGATCGTCGGACCATCGGAGAACTCCCGGGCGGAGACACAGTATGGCAAAGGTTGAATATAATCGGTGCGCTGACCACAGCGTATTTTTCACGGGGCTCCTTGGCCTGCATGTCCTGGTTGTCGCCGTGGGGCTTGGCGCCGCGCTCTATATGGAGCACTTCGGCCACGTAGTAACCGGCATGTCGAACCAGATCGTCTGGGGCGCGCCGCACGTCTTCGCGGTGTTCCTGATCGTGGCCGCGTCGGGGGCGCTGAACGTGGCCTCCTTCTCGTCCGTGTTCAACCGCTTGACTTATAAGCCCTATGCGAGGCTTTCGGGCCTCCTGGCAATCGCGCTGCTCGCGGGCGGCCTCGCGGTGCTCGTGCTCGATCTCGGCCGGCCCGACCGGCTGATCGTGGCGATGACCACCTATAACTTCAAATCGATCTTCGCCTGGAATATCTACCTCTACACCGGCTTCTTCGCTGTCGTTGCCGCCTATCTCTTCGTCATGATGGACCGCAAGGTCTCACGCTCGCACTTGCCCCTGAAGGCCGTGGGCACGTTCGCCTTCTTCTGGCGCTTCGCGCTCACCACCGGCACCGGCTCGATTTTCGGCTTCCTCATCGCACGCGACGCCTACGCGGCCGCGATCATGGCGCCGCTGTTCATCGCGTCTTCCTTCGTCTACGGCCTCGCCTTCACCGTCCTCGTGCTCCTGATGATGAGCCGCGAGGCCAGAGCCGAGATGATCGATCAAGAGATGATTCACAAGTTCCGGGGATTGTTCATCCTCTTCGCGCTCGCGGTTCTCTACTTCACGGTGGTTCACCATCTGACAAAGCTGTATCAGCCCAGCTACCGCCCCGTGGAAGCCTTCCTGTTGCGGGACGGCGGGATTTACACCGCCGCTTTCTGGATCGGGCAGATCGTCATTGGCACACTGCTCCCGCTGGCCATCGTCATCGCGGCAAGCGGCCGGCGCGCATGGGTCGGACTGGAAATCGCCGCCGTGCTCTTCCTGCTTGGCGGCTTGGCCCAGATGTACGTCACCATTATCGGCGGCCAGGCATTCCCGCTCAGGCTTTTTCCTGGTATGGAAGTGAGCAGCTCCTTCTTCGACGGCCAAGTTTACCAATATTCGCCTTCGCTGCCGGAGCTTCTGCTCGGGGTGAGTGGAATTTCAATCGCCATGCTAATCACGGGTATTGGCATTAAACTGCTGCCGTTCCTGCCTCGCGGCGCGGCGCAGGCTTCGCCCGCCCGCTAAGCGGACATTCCTTGGCTCGCCAACGAATGCTCGCTTAGAGTTTTCCGTTTTCGCAGAGTTTATCGCAAAACCGGGAAGACCGCTGTTGCGAACTCTGCTTGGGAGTCCATGCCTATGACGCCATCGCCTCACCCCTTTGCCCGGTTCATTCAGATCCTAGGCCGCGGCAAGTCGCTCACGCGGGCGCTGACGATGGAGGAAGCCAAGGAAGCCATGGGGCTAATCGTGGCCGGCGATGTCCTGCCAGAGCAGCTCGGCGCGTTTCTCATGCTGCTGCGCGTGAAGGAGGAAAGCCCAGAGGAGATCGCGGGCTTCGTCCTGGCCGCGCGCGAGGCGATGGCGCTGCCCTCGCCGCTGCCCAAGGCGGATCTCGATTGGTCCTCCTATGCCGGCAAGCGCAGGCAGCTTCCCTGGTTCATTCTGGCCGCGCTGCTCCTGGCGCGGAACGGCATGCGCGTCTTCATGCATGGCGGCGAGGGGCACACGCCCGGCCGCGTCTATACGAGCGAAGCCCTGGCCCGCCTCGGCATTCCGGTTGCTGGCAGCTTCGAGGAGGCCGCCGCGCATCTGGGGCAGCGGAATTTCGCCTATATGACGCTTGACCATGTGAGCCCGCAGCTTGGCCGCCTCATCAACATGCGCCCGATTCTCGGCCTGCGCTCGGCTGTGCACACGCTCTCGCGCATGCTCAATCCGTTCGCCGCGCCGGCGATGCTGCAAGCCGTCTTCCACCCCGGCTACATGAATATTCACCAGGGGGCGGCGCTGCTGCTTGGCCAGCCGCATATGGCTGTGTTCCGCGGCGAGGGCGGCGAGATCGAGCGGCGCCCGAACAAGCCCTGCGAGGTGCTGACGGTGCACGAGGGCGCGCTGGCCGAGGAGCGCTGGCCCGCACTCCTTCCCGAGCCGCGTCAGGCCCCGGAAGCGGAATTGGACCTCGGCCGCCTGACGGCCCTGTGGCGCGGCGAAATCACCGACGAGTACGGCGAGGCCGCGATCTGGGGCACGCTCGCCATCGCGCTCAAGACGATGGGCCACGCGAGCAGCCAGGAGGACGCGCAGATTCTGGCCGAGAACATGTGGGCGCAGCGCGACCGCGCCAGCCTCGGCGCGACGGCATGAGGCTAAGATGCAGGGTAGGGTGGAGCTGCAATATTCCTGGCCTTGTAACCCCTCATCCTGTCCCTCTCCCCATGGGAGAAGGGACGCCTTCTCAACGGCTGCGAGCGAACTCCCTCTCCCATGGGGAGAGGGCTGGGGTGAGGGGTTGTGAGGCCAATATTATCCCCGCCCTCGCAACATGCCGCAGCCTGCACGGAGGCCGGGCATACGAACACCGCGGCTTTTCCTCTCGGCGGCGCATAAGTCATCCGGCAAGACCACGGTTTCGATTGGCCTCGCGGCGGCGTTCGCGGGGCGCGGAATTGCCGTCCAGACCTTCAAGAAGGGGCCGGACTATATCGACCCGATGTGGCTCGCGCGCGCGAGCGGCCGGCCCTGCTTCAATCTCGACTTCAACACCCAGACACACGCGGAAATCGTGCAAAGCGTCGCCTCGCGAGCGGCAGGCGCGGATCTTGCCCTGATCGAGGGCAACAAGGGCCTGCACGACGGCGTCGATCTTGAGGGCAAAGACTCAAGCGCGGCGCTGGCGAAGCTTACGGCGGCGCCCGTCATCCTGGTCATCGACACGCTCGGCATGACGCGCGGCGTGGCTCCGCTGGTACTGGGCTATCAGGTGTTCGACCCGGAGATAAAGATTGCGGGCGTTATCCTGAACAAGGTTGGCGCGGCCCGGCAGGAAAGCAAAGTCCGGCAGGCCATCGAGCGGTATACGGGCATCCCCGTGCTTGGTGCGCTGCCCCGTGACGGCGGCTTCGCCATCGAGGAGCGGCATCTCGGACTGATGACGCCGATGGAAACGCCTGCCTCGCGCGCGGCAATCGAGCGGCTTCGCAAGGCGATTGAAAGCGGCGTGAACCTCGACGGCTTGCTCGAAATCGCGGGCAAGGCCCCGCCGCTTCCAGCAAGCCTGCCCGCTCCCGCCGCTTCGGCCCGGCAGGATGTCCGCATCGCCATCGCCCGCGACAGCGCCTTCGGCTTCTATTATCACGACGATCTCGAAGCCTTCGAGCGCTCCGGCGCCAAGCTTTGCTTCTTCGACGCGCTCAGCGACGGCCGGCTTGCCCGAGGCGGATGGCCTATTCATCGGCGGGGGCTTTCCGGAAACGCAAGCCGCGCAGCTCGAAGCCAACGCCTCGCTTAGGGCGGATATCGCGCAAAAAATTCGCGGCGGGCTTCCGGCTTACGCCGAGTGCGGCGGCATGATGTACCTCGCCCGCTCCATCCGCTGGGGCGATGCGTCCCACGAAATGGTGGGCGTTATTCCGGCCGATGCGGCGATGCATGCGAGGCCGCAGGGCCGGGGCTTGGCCGTGCTTGAGGAAACCGCCGATGCGCCGTGGCCCACCGCGTCTGCGGGGCCGGCACCGATCCCGGCGCACGAGTTCCACTACGCAAGCCTGGAAAACCTCGATCCGTCCCTGCGCTTCGCCTACAAGGTCGCGCGCGGCACGGGTATAGCCGCAGACCGCGACGGCATTGTCCTCGGCAATCTGGTTGCGAGCTTCTGCCATTTAAGGGCAACTGCCGCCAACCCTTGGGTGGATCGCTTTTTGAGCTTCGTCCGCGCCCGCCGCGCTAGGTCCACGCAAGCCGCATAACTCTTGCAGAGTTATTTCGGCGGGTATTTCGGACCGTTGAAGCGCTCGCGGGGTGTCAGGTCCGGTTTCGAAGACTCGCGCCGGGCCGGCGGGGCCGCATAATCCCGCACCGGCGTCCTGTCGTAATAATACACCGGTGGAGGCGCGGGCGGCGGAGGCGGAGCGTTGTAATCCGGCACACAATTCGGCGGCGCGCACTCCACCCGCCTTTCGTACATCACGTCGTTCTCATGGCGCCGCCATTCATCTTCTTCCTTCCACGCGGCCCGTTCCTCGGCCTCGATACGCGCCTGCTCGCGGTAGGCCTGGCAGCCATGGCCGCAATAGCCCTGCCTGAGACGCCTGATCCAGCAAAGCGCTCCGCATGTCTCGATGCAGGGATAGCTGCCGCAGCCATACCGGCAGGGATCGTCGCTACAGTAGGGCGGCTCTGCCGGCGGGTAAGGTTCGGGACGCCGCGACATGCCGGAATAGATGTTCACGGGACCATAATTGTTGTGGATCGTGACCTGGCCCGGGCGGGAAGGCGGCCGGCGGTATTCCGGTTCTGGCGGGCAAGGATAATCCCAGCCGCAGCCTGAGCCGGCTCTAAGGAGCAATTGCCGGCCGGGTGACTGGTTCGCAAGCCCCTGCATTCCTGCCGGCGCGGCTCCCGCGGCGCTTGGACATGCGCTCAAGAGAACAGCGACTGCGCTCAGCAAGGCGAAGGCCATTTGAAAGCTTGCCGGCCAGGATCGCGCCGCGCCGTCATTGCGAGGGGCCTTAGCCCTGAAGCAATCCAGGACCCGCAAAACAAGGTGCAGAGCAAATGCCGCTGGATCGCCACGGCGCGTTCCGCGCTTCGCGACGGCGCTTCCGTAATGGGCGCGGCAAGCACGCGGCTGGATTCGGTGCGGCACCAAAGAAATAAGGCGAAGTTTCATCCGTAACCTCCAGTTACGACCCTGTGCAAAAACTTACTCGATTTTTCTTAAATTCGGGCTTCGCGCGCGCGGCTTCTTCCCTGGTGGTTAATATTTCCTATACCGGCAGCGCTACCAAGAGACAGGTTTGCCGCGGCGCACAAATTCGCTATGACAAGGTTCGTCCTACCAAGGACTCGCCCAAGGACTTGCCCATGTCACAGCATCTGGAAATGCGCCGGCTCACCGCGCCCGATATCCGCGCCCGCAAAGGCCGTGAGAAGATCGTCTCGCTCACCGCTTATCATGCCCACACCGCGCGGATGATCGACCCCCTCGTCGATTTCATGCTTGTGGGAGACTCGCTCGGCAACGTTATGCACGGCTACGAGACTACCGTGCCGGTTCCCCTTGAGCTGATGATTATGCACGGCGCGGCCGTGATGCGGGGCTCGAAACGCGCGCTTGTGGTCGTGGATTTGCCGTTCGGCTCCTACGAGGAATCGCCAGCGGTGGCCTTCCGGAATGCCGTGCGTGTCATGAAGGAGACCGGCTGCGGCGCGGTGAAGCTCGAAGGCGGGCGCCGCATGGCTGAAACCATTACCTTCCTCATCGAAAGGGGAATCCCGGTGATGGGGCATATCGGCCTGACGCCGCAATCGGTGAACATGATGGGCGGCTTCAAGACCCAAGGCCGCCGCCTGGAGGAATGGGCCGCCATCGAGGCCGACGCCAAGGCCGTCGCCGAGGCCGGCGCCTTCGCGGTGGTGCTCGAAGGCATGGCCGAAGCGCTCGCGGTCAAGATCACGCATGCCATACCGATTCCGACCATCGGCATCGGCGCTTCTGCGGAATGCGATGGCCAAATCCTGGTTCTTGAGGATATGCTGGGGCTGTCGCCGTCGCCCCCGCGTTTCGTGAAGCGATTCGCCGAGCTTGGGCGCGCCATCGAGGAGGCGGTGAAGGACTATGCAACCGAAGTCCGCGCCGGGCAGTTTCCCGGACCGGATAACGTCTATGCCATGTACAAAGGCGGGCAGACGGGCGTGCGAGTCACGAAAATGTCTAAAACGAAGGCCAGTTGACTTCCTGGCTTGAAGCGGGAAAAAGCCCTGCTATCCCCGGGACTGAAAAACGGTCTTCTTAACTTGCAACAGCCAGCGTCCTATCTGTTGCGGAAGCGTCATTGAATCTGAGGCATGAGCGCTATGAGCCAATCGGGCCACGACGACGAAAGCTTTTTCCGCGAGGTGGACGAAGACTACCGCCGCGAGCAAACCATCAAGTTCTTCGAGGATTATGGCGCATATTTCCTCGCTGGCGCTTTCATCATCCTGGCCGTGGTTGCTGGCTACAACTTCCAGCAGAACCGGCGCGCCCATCAGGCGGCGGCCGGCGGCGACACGCTTTCGAATGCGATGACGCTTGCCGATGCGGGTAAGCAGGACGAGGCGCAGAAGATCCTGACCTCGCTCGCTGAGAATGGCCCAGGCTCCTACCGGGTTCTCGCCCGCTTGCATGCGGCAGGCGAATCGGTTGCTAAAAGCGATCTGGAGACGGCGCGCGCGGACTATAAGGGCGTAGCCAAGGACGAAACGGCGCCCGAGGGTTTGCGCGAGTTTGCGCGGGTGCAGCTTGCGTCCCTGTCGCTGAACGATGCGAGTTACGACGATTTGTCGCGCGAGTTGGAAAGCCTCCGGTCGGGCACCAGCCGCTGGCGGTTTTCCGCGAAAGAAATTCTTGGCCTTTCTGCCTTCAAGGAAGGTAAGATTGCCGATGCTGAGCGGTTATTTGGGGAAATCGCCAGCGACGGCGAAGCGCCGCAGGGAATGCGCCAACGGGCGGAAGTCGTGCTTACGCTGCTGCTTGAAAAGCAGAAGTCCGCGCAAGCAGGGCTAACGGGGAAAAAGGACACGGCAAATGATGCCAAAACGCAGTAACCAGGGGCCTCAGGCCTCGTTCTTGCTGTTGCGATCTGTCCCGTTCGTTGTTGTTTTGGCCGCCGGTCTTGGCGGCTGCGGGTCCATAGGGCTTCCAGAGCCCAGCATGCCGAGCGTCTCCTCTGTAACGACGATGTTCGACAAGAAGCAGGAGCCGCTTCCGGGCCGCCGTATTTCCGTTTTGAAGGCCGACGAGAAGGGCTCGATCTCGGGGCCTGAGGCCACGGGGCCGATCATGCTGCCTCCGGCCATGGCCAACGCCTCCTGGAGCCAGCCCGGCGGCGTGGCAAGCAATGCGCCCGGCCATCTCGCCATGGGCGAGGCCTTGAAAACGATCTGGACCGCGGATGCGGGCGAAGGCTCCTCCAAGCGCCAGAGGCTGACGGCCGTTCCGATCGTCTTCGGCAACAAAATTTATACGATGGACTCGGAAGGCACCGTCCAGGCCACCTCGGCCAGCGACGGTTCCAGGCTTTGGTCTGTCAAGACGGTCCCGGAGCAGAAGACCGGCTTCGATTTCGTGCATCCATTCAATACAAATAACTTGTCTAGGAACGGCTTCGGCGGCGGTCTTGCCGCTGAAGGCGGGAAAATCTTCGCCGCCACCGGTTTCGGCTCGGTGCTGGCGCTGGATGCCGGCACGGGCCAGGTGCTTTGGTCGAAAATGTTCGCCATTCCGATCCGCGAGGCGCCGACCGCAGCGGAGGGGCGCGTTTTCGTGGTGAACTCGGAAAGCGAGCTTCTGTGCCTCAACGGCGCCGATGGATCGCAGTATTGGACGCAGAAGGGCCTTCCCGAAAACGCGGCGCTCCTGACCAGCGCCAGCCCGGCAGTTGCTGGCAATCTCGTGTTTGCGCCCTATCCGTCGGGTGAAATCACCGCCATCGATATCAAGACCGGCCAGCCGAAATGGACGGATTCGCTAACGAAGAGCGCGGTCAATACGTCGGCAACCGCGATTGGCGAAGCCGCCCGCCCGGCGGTGGACCGCGAGGCGGTCTTTGCCATGAGCCGCGGCGGCCAGTTGATCGCCACGTCGCGCGACAAGGGCCAACGGCTTTGGACGCGCGAAATCCAGGGAACGCAAATGCCCTGGGTAGCGGGGGACACCGTTTTTGTTGTGGACGTGACTGGAAAGCTTATAGCCCTGACCCGCAAGGACGGCAAAGTGCGCTGGCTGACGGCTTTGCCAGGAGATGGCCGCTGGAATGGGCCGGTGCTCGCGGGGAACAGGCTGTGGCTTGCCTCGTCAAATGGCCAGCTTGTGGCGGTGGACGCGCTGTCCGGAAATATCGCGACGCAAACCGATCTCGGCTACCCAGTGATGATTACCCCGGTCGTGGCCGAGGGCAGGCTCTACGTCTTGACAGACAAGGCCAAACTCATCGCGATGAACTGATTGCGGATATTCCCCAGCCGTCATCGCGAGGTGCCATCGGCGCCATGGCGATCCAGAAGCAACTGCCGGAGCGGATGTTGCCGCTGGATTGCCCTTCGGGGCTTTGCCCCTCACAATGACATGCGAGCGCTGGATTTTTGACCGATGGCCTACACTGTTGCAATCATAGGCCGTCCCAATGTCGGCAAATCGACCCTGTTCAACAGGTTCGCGGGCAGACGGCTCGCGCTTGTCGACGACATGCCCGGCCTCACCCGCGACCGCAAGGAGACGCGGCTCCGCATCGGGCGGCACGCGGTCATTCTAACGGATACCGCCGGTTTTGAAGACGCCGAGCCCGGCAGCATCGCCGCGCGCATGGCGGAGCAGACCGCGCAGGCCATCGCTGAGTCCGACCTCATCGTGTTCATGATCGACGCACGGACCGGCCCCACCGCCGCCGACAGCGGGATCGCGCAGCTTGTGCGGTCCTCGGGCAAGCCTTTCGTGCTCGTGGCGAACAAGAGCGAAGGCCGCGCGGCGGAGGCCGGCTTCTACGGTGCATTCGAGCTTGGCCTTGGAGAGCCGCTGGCGCTATCCGCCGAGCACGCGCTAGGCTTCTCCGATTTGCTATCGGAAGTGGCGGAGCGGCTGGATGCCCTGAGCCAGCAGGAACAGCCTGACGCGGAAGACGATGCGGACGCACCCAACCGGCCGCTCAAGCTCGCCATCGCCGGCCGGCCGAACGCGGGCAAATCCACGCTCGCAAACGCGCTGCTGGGCGAGGAGCGCATGATTACCGGCCCCGAAGCGGGCCTTACCCGCGACGCCATCGCCGCCGACTTCACATGGCATGGAAAGCGGGTGCGGCTGTACGATACGGCTGGCCTCCGCCGCAAGGCGCGCATCACGGCGCGGCCCGAAACGCTGGCCGTGGGCGATGCGCTGCGCGCGATCCGTTTCGCCGAGGTGGTCGTGATGCTGCTCGACGCCGAAACGCCGTTCGAAAAGCAAGACCTCACCATCGCCGATCTTGTGGAGCGCGAAGGACGAGCGCTCGTCTTCGCGGTCAACAAGTGGGACCTTGTCGCCGATCAGCAAAGCCGCCTCGCGCAGCTCAAGAAAGATGCCGAGGCGAAGCTGCCGCAGCTCGCCGGCGCCCTGCTCGTGCCGGTCAGCGCGCTTTCCGGCCAGGGGCTCGACAAGGTGATGAAGGCCGCCTTCACTGCCTACGACGCGTGGAACAAGCGCATCGGAACCGCCGAGCTTAACCGCTGGTTCGCCGGAGCGCTGGAGCGGCACCAGCCGCCAGCCGTTTCCGGCCGGCGCATCAAGCTGCGCTACATCACCCAGGCCAACGCGCGCCCGCCCTCGTTCGTGGCCTTCTCCTCGCGGCCGGAAGCGCTGCCGGATTCCTATCTGCGCTATCTCGTCAACGACCTGAAGAGAACCTTCGGCCTTGGCCCGGCACCCGTCCGGCTCCACGTCCGCAAGAGCAAGAATCCTTACGCCGATGAGGGTGGCGGCAAGCGATGACCGCGCCGGAATTCTGGTTCTATCATCTGGAGAGCCAGCCGCTTCACGCGGTCCTGCCGGTGCTGGTGGAAAAGACGCTGAACCGGGGCTGGCGAGCGATCTTGCGGTTCTCGACGCAGGAGCGGCTTGAAACCATCGACGGCGCGCTTTGGACTTATCGCGAGGAGTCCTTCCTGCCGCATGGCACGTCCCGCGACGGCCACGCCGAACGCCAGCCCGTGTTCCTGACGACCGGCGGCGGCAATCCGAACGGCGCGCATGCGCTGTTCCTGCTGGAGGCGGCGGAGGAGAGCGAGCCCAAGCAGTTCGCGCGCATCATCCGGCTGTTCGATGGAGCCGACGGCGAGGCCAGGGCGCTGGCGCGTCAGGAGTGGAAAGACGCAAAGGCTTCGGGCTCAGAAGTGAGCTATTGGAAGCAGGACGCGAACGGGGCTTGGAAGAAATCCGGCTGAAGCTTGCTCGGCCCCGCCTTGACAGGACTCCCCCCATGGGCCTAAATGGCTGCACATAGGGGCCATAGCTCAGTTGGGAGAGCGCTGCAATCGCACTGCAGAGGTCGTGAGTTCGAATCTCATTGGCTCCACCATTCCCCAGCGCAATAGCCGGTAACTTGTTTGCGGGTGGCCGCGCGCACGTTGGAACCTGATTCCGGCGGGCTCGTTTGGCCTCACCGCGAAATTCGTGGCAGGCTCGATGTCCGGCTTCCAGACCGGAAGGCTTTCTCAACCCTTGCGGGACACCAACAGGCGCCGGCATTTCCAGGATGACAACGGCGGGAAGCATTCCCCCGGATTTCGTATCACCCCTGATTACCGCCGATGGGCTGCGTCGCGGGCGAGGCCGTTGGCGTCTCGGACGATCTCGAATAGCCGGCGTCAATCCGCATAATGAAATCGCCGAAAGTGCTCAGCAGGTCGGAGGACAGCTTCTCAAACTCGTTTTTCATTCCGTGCCAAAAACCGGGGGGCACGCGATTGAGTTCGTCCAAGCCGCTCTTGAGGCGGCCGTACCGCCGCTCCAACCGGGCGATGTCGCCAAGGTACTCGATCCTCTGAATGCCTTCTGCCCTGCTGGTTTTGTCCGCTAGCATTTGGATTCGGTATCGCAATACCTCAAGGCGGAGTTCCATTCCTCGATGCAAGCTTTGCCGCTTCATTACCGCTGCTCCTTAATTCATTCATCGGCCTCGTAACAACCCCCTGCTCTGCCGCACAATCAAGAGATCGCCGTTCGCCAGGCGGATGCCTTGCCCTACTCCTGTAACCCCCGGTTGCCGTAGTTGTTCGCCGCTCTACCAGTGTTTCCGTGGTAAGCCGCTCCTCTATCTCCCAAGGAGGAACAGGAGCGTTTGGCCCGCTATCGATGCGACACAATTGCTGCTCGTCTATTGCCGTAATTGCAAAGTTTATATAGCACAGATCAAGCATCTGTAACGCTAATAATAGCTTAACATCCAAAACAGCATTCATTAGAAAGACAATACTATATTAGCTAAGGCGCATTTTGTGTTCAGCTCATTTGATATCGATCAAACCAAAGAGATGCATGTGCCTGGATTGTACTCCGCACATCCTGATCGAGGCATGGCTATGACATGCCTCTTGTTGTAAAAGGAGTAACCCATGAAGCGGGCACCCGCGATTGCAGTAGCGTTTATGGTTGCAGCCTCGGCCTCTCTTTTCACCGCAGCGCCGCCAGCCCAAGCCCAGAGTTGGCGCGAATCGATATCGGACCGGGGAGGCTCATTGCGCGAGCTTCTTTCGGATCGAATGCAGAGCCGGGGCGATTTGCGCGACCTGGTTATGGACAAGCTAGCCGAGCGCGAGGCCTTGCGCGAGTTGCTCATGAACCGCTTGGAGCGTCGCGCCGATCTTCGCGATCTCATCAAGGACCGCCTTTCTAGCCGGGCCGATATCCGCGATCTGATTTCGGATCGCATGAAGGGCCGCGAAGACCTGCGCGACCTCATTATGGACCGCCTGGAGAACCGGGGCGGTGGACGCGATATGTTTGAGGGGCGCGAGGGCAGCTCCTTGCGCGATCTGATCGCGGACAGGCTGGAGGAACGTGCGGCCTTGCGCGACCTTCTGAAAAACCGGTTCGAGCGGCGTTCCGCACTCCGCGACCTTATCGGCGACCGGTTTGCGAGCCGCAGCGACCTTCGCGATCTCCTTTCGGATCGTATGAAGGGCCGGGAAGACCTGCGTAATCTGATTATGGACCGCCTTGAGAGCCGCGGCGATCTGCGCGACCTGCTGATGGATCGCATGGGCGGCCGCGAATCCTTGCGCGAGCTGATCATGAACCGCCTGGGCGACCGTGGCGATTACGGCGACAGGTACTCCGAACGCGCGGGCGAGCCTGAAGAGCAGTCGATGAGCAACGAGGACATCCGCGACCTCATTCTCGGCGAAGCAAGCAGCGGCGGGCGCCTTTCGTCCCTGAACCGCCTGCGCGAACGCATCGGCGGCAAGGGCTAGTGGCTGAAGTGAAACGCGAAATAGGGAAATCCAAGATGAACAGACTTGTGTTTTTCGCGGCGGCGCTTCTGCTCGCGCCGCTGCCTGCGGTGGGCCAGCAACAGCAGCCGGCGCCGGGGCCGCAGACCCAGGGAGCGCAATCGAGCACCGCGCCGTCGGGCACCATGCCGTCCGGGATGATGGAACACCGCTCGGGCACCATGCAGCCCGGCATGATGGAAAACCGCTCCAGCGCCTCCGAATTCGGCCAAAGGACGGAAGATCTTCTCGATCGCATCGCTCAATCCGGGCTCAAAGACCGCCTGGAATCGGCCATCGAGCGGGTAGAGGATGCCTGCGGCGGCGACATTGAGGAGTATTGCAGCGACGTCACCCCCGGCGGCGGCCGGATCGCGGCCTGCATGCACGCGCACGCCGATACGCTGAGCCGCAGATGCCGGTTCTCGCTGTTCCGCAGCGCGCGCAACATCCGCAGTGCCGTCGAGAACATCGCCGACGAGTGCTGGACCAACATCCAGTCGCAATGCGGCAGCGAGCAGAACGTTGGCGAATGCGCGAGGCAGAAAAGCGCCTCGCTTTCGCCAACCTGCCAGACCGTGGTCGCGGCCTTGCATGAGGTTGGGCAGAAGATCGGTCAGCTACGGGACATGCCGGTCTTTAGCGCCGACAACAAGGATCTCGGCCGTGTGGTTGAAGCCATGCGCGGCCCAGACGGCAAGCTTCAGTCCATCCAAATCCAGGTTGGCCGGTTTCTCGGGATCGGCAACAAGGTGGTGACGATCCCCGCCGATCAGATCCACGAGATGGCGGATCGCATCATGCTACAGATGAACGGCGATCAGGTGCGGAACCTGCCGGAGTCGAAAAGGTAAGGACCGCAACAGGCGGCTCGCTTGCCTTGCCGCTCACACACGCCCGCTTCCCGCAAGGGAAGCGGGTTTTTCTTTGGGCGCAGGAATGAGCATGCAAGCGGCTGGGACCTTCGCCGTCACCTTGGCGTCCGCTCGCGGATCAGCCCCTCCTGCGCCACCGATGCCACCAGCACCCCATCGCGCGAGAAAATGCTGCCCCGGCAGAAGCCGCGCGCGCCCTGGCCGCTCGGGCTATCCTGCACATAAAGCAGCCACTCGTCCGCGCGGAACGGCCGGTGGAACCACACCGCGTGGTCGAGGCTTGCCATCATGATGCGCGGGTCGAACATCAGCCGGCCATGCGCCACCAGCGACGTATCCAGAAGCGAAAAGTCCGACGCATAGGCCAGCACGCACTGGTGCAGCCGGAAATCGTCCGGCAGCGGCCCGCTGGCCTTGATCCAGACGGATTGCTTCGGCTCAGCTTTCTCCGACGAGAAGAAGCGCGAAAGATCGGTTGGGCGCAGCTCGATGGGCCGCTCAAGCTCCCAATAGTTGCGTATCGCTTCGGGCAGGTTCGGCAACAGCCGCGCCTTCAGCTCCTCTTCGGAGGCCAGCTCCTCCGGCGGCGGCACATCTGGCATGGCGATTTGATGGTCGAAGCCTGGCTCGGTCTTATGGAAGGAGACGCCCATGGTAAACATCGGCCGCCCATGCTGGATGGCCACTACCCGCCGCGTGTTGAAGCTGCCGCCGTCGCGGATGCGTTCGACCTCGTAAATGATCGGCACCTTCGGATCGCCGGGCAGCAGGAAATAGGCGTGCAGCGAATGCGTCAGCCGCTCTTTCGCCTCGACCGTGCGGGCAGCCGCTACCAGCGCCTGGCCTACGACCTGGCCGCCAAAAACGCGCTGCCAGCTATTTTGCGGGCTGCGTCCACGGAAAAGATTTTGTTCGAGCTGCTCCAGGTCGAGAATGTTTAGTAGGTTGCCGACGGCAGACATGCGCGCTCCTTAGGACTATTTATGGGAATAACGGGCGTTCTGGAAACGCTGTCAAGCCGGAACGGATTACACAGGAGAGCCTTGCCGTGAACGTGAATGCGACAAACCACTTCGACATCGTGATCTGCGGCGGGAGCTTCGTGGGGCTGGCGCTGGCGCGCGCGCTCTCCGCGATGGCGCCGGGCATTTACAAAATCGCCGTCGTGGAGCAGCGCCCGCTCGTGGCCCCGGCCCAAGCCGTGGCGGACGGGCGAACCGTGGCGCTGGCCTCGTCCGTGAAGGCAATGCTGGAGGCAATCGGCGTCTGGCACGCGCTGGCCGGCAAGGCGCAGCCCATCCTGCGCGTCGAGCTGAGCGACTCGTCGCTTGAGGCGCCGGTGCGGCCCTCGCTGATCGGCCTCGATTCGAACGAGGCGCCGGGCGGCGAGCCGACCGCCTTTATTGTGGAGAACGCCGATCTCTTGCCCGCGCTGCTGGCCTCGCTGCAGGGCGTGCCCGATGTCACCTTCTTCGCGCCGGATAGCGTCGCCTCCTTCGAGACGAAGGAAGGCGAGGTCGCGGTGCGGCTCGGCTCGGGCGCAACACTCGGCGCGAAGCTGCTCGCCGCCGCCGATGGCCGCAAATCCAAGCTTGCCGAAATGGCGGGCATCCAGACCACGGCGTGGCCGTCGAAGAAGGTTGGCATCGTGGCCACCGTTGGCATCGAGCACCCGCATAACGGCACCGCCTGGCAGCATTTCCTCCCCGCCGGCCCCTTCGCCATCCTGCCGATGACCGGCAACCGCGTCTCCGTCGTCTGGACCGAGCACGCCGATGCGGCGCAGGAAATCCTTGCGCAGGACCGCGAGACCTTCGAGGCCGAGCTGTCGCGCCGCTTCGGCAACGAGCTGGGCGTGCTGACGCTCCTGTCCGAGCCCAAGGCCTATCCGCTGACCATGACCATGGCGCGCGATTTCGTCCGCCCGCGCGTAGCGCTCATCGGCGATGCCGCGCACGGGCTGCACTGGATCGCGGGCCAGGGCCTCAATCACGGCCTCAAGGATGTCGCGGCGCTGACCGAGACGCTAATCGACGCGAGCCGCCTCGGTCTCGATATCGGCAGCCTGAGCGTGCTCAAGCGCTACGAGCGCTGGCGCCGCTTCGATAGCGTCACCTCCGCCGCTTCCGCCGTCGCCATCAACACGCTGTTCTCGAACGATAGCATGGCGCTCCGCATGCTGCGCGGCACGGGCTTGCGCGCGGTGGACCGGCTGGGGCGGCTCAAGGCGTTCTTCATGCAGGAGGCGGCGGGGCTCACGGGCGAGCTGCCGAAGCTGCTGAAGGGCCAGCCGGTTTGAGCAACGCCCTCAGTGCCGGATTGCCTCGCCGCCGGCCGGGTTCCGGGCCTCGGTGTAACGCCATGTTAACGCTCCTTGCTCCTCTCCGGCCTGATTTGCGGGCCGGGAAGGGGGGCTTTCGATTTTGAAGTAATGTAGCAGAAAAATCTTGAGCAAGCGTTAAGGAATAGGTCATTGATATTAAACGAGAAAATACGTGCGCATGAACGCACGGCGTAAGGCGCGGCGATTGCTTTGGTTAATATCAAATATTCGTTTATATTTAACGGGGTTTTTGAAATGTAGAAATCAAGCAAAAAGCAGTAAAAATTCGCAGAAATGCGCATGAAAAGCGCATGCTGCCCGCGCGTTTACCATGTCCGTATTCACCATGATAGGTGCCTACGGGAATTGAACGGTTTTTTAACTGTGACGCGATCGGCTTTGCGCTTGCCCGGCGGGGACTTATACCAACGGCCATAAGTTTTGACCGCTTCCGTCTTGCGAGGGGCGAAGCCCCGAAGCAATCCAGGGGCCGGAATTGCAACGCTAATTCTGGATCGCCACGGCGGCCGGAGGCCGCCTCGCGATGAGACGAGGCTGCGGAAGGGGACAGGATAAGGGGCGCGACGCCAGCGATTTCCTCCCACCCCCGCCCCACCTCCGTCACGATGCGCGGCTAGAACTAAGCACAATATTGGCGGCGGGAGGCGGCGATGCGCTGGATCGCGATTTTTGTGTGCATTTTGATGGCGGGCGCGCGGGCGGCGGCGGAGGAGCGGCCGGTCCTGCAGCTCGACACCGGCGGGCATATGGCGATGATCCAGCAGCATCGCGTTTACGCCGGACGGCAGGCAGCTCGTCTCGGCCTCCGACGACAAGACCATCCGCGTGTGGGATCTGGCGAGCGGCAAGACCGTGCGCACGATCCGGGGCGAGAGCGCGCCGGGCGATGCGGGCAAGGTCTACGCCATGGCGCTGTCGCCGGACGGCAAATGGCTGGCGGCGGGGGGGTGGATGGAAATCCCGGACAGTCAGGCCATCACATCCGCCTCTACGAGTTCGCGAGCGGCAAGCTCGTGGCGCTGTTGAAGGGACATGCGAATGTGGTCTATGGCCTCGCCTTCTCGCCCGATGGCAGCAGGCTGATTTCGGGCGGCGGCGACAGCACCGCCATCCTCTGGGACACAGGGATACGAGCCGGCGCCCGCGTGGCGGAGCCGAAGCTGCTGCATCGGCTCGAAGGGCATAAGGACCGAATCTTCGCCGTTGGCTTCAGCCCCGATGGCAGCCGCGCGGTGACGGGCTCCTTCGATCATGACTTGAGGCTCTGGCGCGTGGCCGATGGCAAGCAGATCGCGCACATGACCGGCCATGGCGATAAGGTGCTATAGCCTTGCCGTGGCCCCGGATGGCACCATCGCCAGCGGCGATTGGCTCCGGCGAAATCCGGCTGTGGGACGGCGCGCGACGGGACAATTCCTGCGCACGCTTCAAACTCCAAGCAGCAGGTGGTGGGCTCACTTGAGCTTTTCAGCCCGGATGGCAAGCTTTTGCTGCGAGCTGCGGCGGTAGCGTCGCGGCAAGGACTCTGCCACATCTACGACACCGCCAGCGGCAAGGAGATCGTCACCTATACCGGCCACGACAATATCGTGATCGCCACCGCCTTCAGCCCGGACGGGCGCTGGGTGGCGACCGGCGGCGGCAACAACGTCGAGATCCACCTCTGGGACCCGCATTCGGGCAAGCCCCGGCCCGGACCCGATGGCAAGCCGTTGCGGCTCGCCGGCCAGGGGCAGCCGGTCTGGGCGGCGGGGTTCTCGGCCGATGGGCGGCGCATCGGCTGGGGGAACTGCTGGCATGCAAGGGAACCGTCAATCCGACGGCCCGCTTCGAGCAGGCTTTGACCCTGCCGCTGGGCGAGGGTGCGCTTGGCGCGCCGGTTGCGCTTGCCGAGGCAGAGGCCGGCGCCTTCCGCCGCGCGCAGGCCAGCTTTGGCGGCTTCTCGCTTAGCCATCGAAAGGGCGGCGACTATGGCTACGACGCCATTCTCGACATCTCGAAGGACGGGCGCGCGGTTGCCTCCATCGCCCGCGACGCCACGAATGGCCTACGGCACCGGTCCTATAGTTTCACGCCCGATGGCGAAACCGTCATCTCGGGCGGCGGCAATGGCGTGCTCACCGCCTATGACCGCGCGGGCAACAAGCTCGGCGATTTCGTGGGCCATGAGGGCGATGTCTGGGCCGTCGCGCCCTCGCCCGATGGCCGCTTCCTCGTCTCGGGCGCGGACGACCAGACCGTGCGGCTGTGGAACCTCAAGACGCGCGAGCTGCTCGTCACCCTGTTCCGCGGGCGCGGACGGCGAATGGGTGATGTGGACGCCCGAAGGCTTCTACACCGGCTCGCCCGGCGCGGACAACATCGTGGGCTGGCAGATCAACCAGGGGCCGGACAAGGAAGCCCGCTACGTCACCGCCGGGCAATTGCGCAAAGCCTTGCACCGGCCGGATCTCGTCGCGGCCAAGATCGCGGGCGATCCGGAGGGCCTCGTGAAAGCCGCCGCCGCAAAGCTCGATGTCGAGGCGCTGATCCGCCAGTCGCAGGCGCCCACGGTGGCGATTGTGTCGCCGCAGGATGGCGCCTTCGGCAAGGAATTCGCCGAGGGCGGCAGCACCCGCGTGCGCGTCGTGGTCGCAGCCCGCATCACCGATGCGGCGGCGGCATCGGCCGGATCTCCTTCAGGCTGAACGGCCAATCCGTTGGCGGCCGCGCCTATGGCAGCTGAATGCTCGACAAGGACGGCGTCATCAGCCACACCTTCGACCTCGTCGCGCCTGACACGATGATCGAGGTTATCGCGGAGGACAAATCCGGCAATGTCCAGTCGCTGCCCGCTTCGGTCACGGTCCACGCCGATGCCAAGGCATTGCAAGGCGTGCCGGATCTCTACGTGCTCGCCATCGGCGCCACAAAATACCGCAATGCGAGCAACAGGCTGCCCCTCGCGGTCAACGACGCCGGGACGCTGGCCGGCACCTTGAAGGATGCGGGCGTTGGCTATTACCGCAACCCGCCCATCGTGAAGACGCTGTTCGACGAGGAGGTCACTGCCGGGAAAATCGGGGCGGCTTTCGAGGAGCTGTCGGCCCGCGTGAAGGCGAACGATGTGTTCGTGTTCTACATCGCGGGCCACGGCAAGACGCTCAAGGCCCAAGGCGACTACTATTTCCTGCCGCCTTCCATGGACGCCTTCACCGAGACCGAAATCGAGCGGCAGGGCTTTGGCCCGGCGCAGCTTTCGGCCTGGTTCGAGACCATCCCGGCGCTGAAGTCGATCTGGATTTTCGACACTTGCGAATCCGGCTCGGCTGAGCGCATCCAAGCGCTTGCCGCCCCCATCCGCGCCCGGAGTGCCGCGCTCGACGACGCGGCGCTGCAGCGGCTCAAGGAGGCGACCGGCCGCACGATTTTCATGGCGGCGGGCGAGCAGCAGGCCGCCATCGAGGGCTACCGCAACCACGGTGTGTTCACCTACGCGCTGCTGGAGGGCTTCGCCAAGGCGGGCAGCAGCGATCAAGGTGCAGCTTTTCGACCTCGCCGATTATGTGACGTTGCGCGTGCCGCAGCTAAGCCGCGAGCTTAAGTCTTGCGAGGCGCGGGGGCCGCTGGAGTTCTGCCAGAAGCCCGTGGTGACGCTTGGGCATACGCCCAACTATCCAGTGCTGCCGCGCTATCCCAAGGTGCTCGCCATGCTGGGCGCCGATGCGCCGGCGATCTCCGCCAAGCCCACCCACGCCCTGCTCGCCGCCGCCGATTTGCTCGAAACCGCAAAGCGCGGCGCGGCCGTGAAGCGCAGGCTCGAACGCGGCGATCTGGTTACGCTCATCGGCGCCGAGGCGGGATGGGCCTATGTCGCCCAGGATGGCCGCGCGCTCGGCTATGTCGAGGAAAGCAACCTGCTGCAGCTGCGGAATTGAGCGCGGAGGGGTGGTGCAAAGAACTGAGGGAATCTCCCCTCACCCTGTCCCTCTCCCCCTGGGAGAGGGGACGCGGCGCTCAGCGTGACACGGCGACCCGTCTCCCATCCGCATCCGCATGCGGAGCGGACCTTCGAGCGGCAAGCTGCCGCGCTTCTGGGGAGAGGGCTGGGGTGAGGGGAGCGAGCTTCTATCATGGCACAACCGCGCATCGGCCTGAACCTATGCCACCGCGCTATGCCGCTCAAGCGGGCGCGCCCTCGTCGCCGAGCTTGCGCGCCTCCTCCGGCAGCATGATCGGGATGCCCTTGCGGATCGGGTAGGCGAGCCCCGCGGCCTTGCTGACAAGCTCCTGCGCCTCGCGGTCGTAGCTAAGCGGCTGCTTCGTCACCGGGCAGACCAGGATTTGCAGAAGCGCCGGATCGGCCTCTTCTTTCGTGTTCTCGGTGTCCATTGCGTTGGGCCTTAATGCAAGCTTGAGCCGGTGCCCGTGTCGGGCGCGGCGATCTCCATCTCCGCGAGCGCCATCAGGATCTCCGCCCTGGTCTTGAGGTCGGGCGCCTCCAACAGCGCCTGCTTCTCCTCGGGACCGTAAGGGCTAATCATGGCAAGCGTATTAATGAGCAGCTCCGTGGGCGAGCGCTGGATGCTGTCCCAGTCGGCCGAGAGCTGCCGGGCGTCGAGATAGGTCTTGAGGATGTGCAGGAAGCGCGGCCAATCCACCGCGTCCTGGCCGTGGCCGCGCACGAGGTCCTTGACGAACGGCACGTAATTCGCGTCGCAAATCCGGTAGGGTTTCGCGGTTCTGGCCTCGCCCGTGATCTCGAAGCGGCAGATGCCGGTGAGCGTTATCAGGAGCCGCCCATCCTCGGTTTCCGAGAACGCGGACAGCCGGCCCACGCAGCCCGTCTGCCGGAGCGGGTGCCCCTTGGACTGCGGCGATTCCTCATGGGCGCCAAGCGGCTGCACGATGCCCACGATCCGGTCGCCCGCGATCACGTCGTCGACCATGCTCAGATAGCGCGGCTCGAAGACGTTGAGCGGCAGGCTTGAGCGCGGCAGCAGAATGCAACTCTGCAACGGAAACACAGGTATGCTGGCCGGTAGGTCGGTCGCGGATCTGTACCTGTCGGTTATACCCAAGTGTGCCTCCCAGCCGGAAACCCGGCTTTCACGCGAACAAAAGCGACGACAAACGCTGGCGCCCGGCGAGCGTCAGCGGGTCTTTCGCGCCCCACGCCTCGAAAAACTCGACGAGCTGCTTGCGGGCCGCGTCGTCGTTCCAGACGCGATCCTTGCGCACGATCTCGAAAAGCTGGTCCATCGCCGCCTGCCGCTTTCCCTTCGCGTTCAGCGCGATCGCCAGCTTGAAACGCGCGTCCCAGTCGGCGGGGTGCGCGGCAACCGTCTGCTCAAGGGCCGCGATATCGGGCGCAGGCCCGGCCTTTTTCGCAAGCTCCAGCGCCGCCTTGGCGCTGACATAGGCCTCCGCCGTCTGCTTGGCCGGGGGCACGAGGCCAAGCGTCTGCTCGGCGCGGGCAAAATCCCCGGCGGCGATATAGCACTTCACCAAGCCGGCAATGGCATCCACGCTCTCGGGGTCGGCCTGCAGCACCGCCGCGAACCCAGCCGCCGCGCCGCCGATGTCGCCCGCCTCGAACGCCGCCTTCGCCTCATCGAGGCCCGGCATTTCGCCGTCGCCGGCATCGGCGCCCGGCCCCACCAGCCGCTGGATGAAGGCCTTCACCTGGCTCTCGGGCAGCGCGCCCATGAAACCGTCGACGGGCTGGCCGTTCTTGAACGCGAACACGGCGGGGATCGACTGCACGCCGAGTTGCCCAGCGACCTCCGGATAGTCGTCGATATTCATCTTGACGAGCCGCACGGCGCCCTTCGCGGCCTTCACCACCTTCTCAAGCACCGGCGTGAGCTGCTTGCACGGCCCGCACCACGGCGCCCAGAAATCCACGAGCACCGGCACTTTCCGCGACGCCTCGATAACGTCGGCGACGAAAGTCTGCGTCGTCGTGTCCTTGATAAGGTCGCTCGCCGCTTCCGGCTTTTTGGCGGAACCGCCGCCCAAGATCGATATTGCCATGTCTGTTATTACCTGGATATGTGCCGCGAGGAAACGCTTAATAGCAGCGCACTGCCGCGAGTGCTGGAAATTCCTCCGCGAAAATGGGTTCGATGGTCCAATCAAGCAAGCGGAAAATAAGCTCCCGCCGCGTGTTGTTCCATGTCAGCACACGGTAAGTGCCGCCGTGGCAACGGCCTAATTCGGGGGAAAAGCGGGGGTTAGCAACGCTTCGAGCGCTTTCCGGACTCTCCGCCCCAGCTACTGCGTGCGATATTGGCGGCAGTCAGCGCCGCATGCCTCCGCCTGAGCGTCGCAGCCGCCATCGGGAGAATTCGCTGGGCAACGGAGGGTCATGTCTATGCAGCGGTTCATGCACTGGATGTAGGGCGTCGCCAGGCTATCGCCTGCCCCGCCGCTGCTTTTCGGCGGCTCTTGCACGCTGGTGGTGGAATGCAGCGTCCGCGACGAAACCAACTTCCACGCGCCGCCCTTCTTCTCCCAGACATCCTCTGAAACATTTGTGGCATCCACCCGCGCCCAGCCTCCAACCCTGAGCGCTTCCACTTCGATCCGCGTTTCTACCTTCGCGGTTATCCGGCCGGCTTCGGCGCGCTCATCGCTCAGCGTGAAGGTTGCCTTGTAATTGCGCCAGGTAGGCATACTCATCATGAGCGCCATCATATATTGCGCCGCGTCCAGGTGCTGGCCCTTCTCGTCGACGAAATCCGCGTTGCCGTCGATATATGTCATGTACGTGTCGAAGTCGCCGCGCGACAGGGCGGCGTATCCCTTGGCATAAAGGGGCTTCAGAGTGGAGGCGCCGGCCGCGAAGGCGGAAGCGCTGGCGCCGAGAGCGGCGAGCATGACGCTGGCGGCAAGCAGGATCGCGCGTACCGCCATGGCCGCGCGCGCTTGGCGCTCGCTTGGCTCCCGGGTCATGATGTTCTCCTCCCCCAATAATGCGAACATCTGCGCGGTATGCGGAGAATGTGGACGCAATCCGGCGCTTGTGCGGCGGCCCTGCGCCAGGAGGCTGCTGAAAATTGGAGCCCGGTGGCGAATTGCCGGGGCACGACCGTTACCGGCCGCCGTCGCCTGGCTACGCGCTCGTCCGCCCGGCTGGCGCGCGGCTTCGCAAGCAGAACGATAAATGGGCCGTAACGCGCCGCTACATGAGCCTGGAAACCGTGGCGGGATTGAGCGATGATGCCCGCGCCAGCGCCGGCCATCGCGGCTGCCGCGCAATCCGGGTAGCAGTGAGCCCGGGCCAAGGCTTAGGCTTCGATACGAAATATGTGAGCCAGGCGGCGCAGTTATTTCGTATCGAAGCCTAAGCTGTTACACTATTACCGGGGACGTGACCCATTCATGCGTCCCTCCTGGGCGGGGGCTCGCGCAGTTTTCCGGATGAATACAGAAGACGCCATAAAAGCGGTGCTGATCTGCGGGCCGACGGCCTGCGGAAAGTCGGCGCTCGCGCTGGAACTGGCGAAGGGGCTGGGCGGCGCGGTCGTCAACGCCGACTCGATGCAGGTCTACGCGGAGCTGCGCGTCATCACCAACCGGCCCGCGCCGGAAGAGGAGGCTGCCGCGCCGCACCGCCTCTATGGCTTCCGGCCCGCGCGCGAGCCCTATTCCGCAGCTCTGTGGCTTGCCGATGTACAGCGGGCGCTGGCCGAGGCCGCCGCGCACGGCTGGCTGCCGGTTATCGTTGGCGGCACGGGGCTCTATTTCAAAGCGCTGACCGAAGGCTTGTCGGATATTCCCGAAATCCCGCCGGAAATTCGCGAACGTTTCCGCGCCGCGGCGCTGGCGGAGCCGGCGGAGGCGCTGCACGCGGAGCTTGCCCGCCGCGATCCCGCCACCGCCGCGCGGCTCAGGCCCAGCGACACGCAGCGGATCGTCCGCGCGCTTGAGGTGCTGGAGGGCACCGGCCGGCCGCTCGCCGAATGGCAGGCAGACAAGCAGCCGCCGTTGCTGCCGCTTTCGCGGGTCTATCCTGCCGCACTGACGCTGGAGCGCGAGGAGCTATATCGCCGTTGCGATGCGCGGTTCGACGCGATGCTGGCGGGCGGCGCGCTGGAGGAGGCAAGCGCGATCGGGGCGCTGGGGCTCGATGCTTCGCTGCCGGCGATGCGCGCGGTAGGCTTGCCGCCGCTGCTCGCCTATCTGCGCGGCGAGCTTTCGCTGGAGGAAGCGGCTGCGGCCGCGAAAACCTCCACGCGAAACTACGCAAAAAGACAACTCACCTGGATTCGCGGTAATTTTAATGCGTGGAATACGCATGATGCGCAACATGCGGAAAGAACAAAAGGCAACATCTTTCGTATTGTGCAAAACCGCTTGACCGCGCTCCGTTAAAGGCTTAGCGCAATCAAGCATAGACAAAGCATCTATCGTGGACTGGCTGGCGGCCGCGTATGGCCGCCGCATTTTTTGGAGTCTTCCCATGGCACGCCAGATGACAGGCGCCGAAATCGTTATCCAAGCTCTCGCCGATCAGGGCGTCGAGGACATTTTCGGTTATCCTGGGGGCGCCGTACTTCCGATCTACGACGAGATTTTCAAGCAGAGCGGCATCAAGCATTACCTCGTGCGCCACGAGCAGGGGGCTACCCACGCGGCGGAAGGCTATGCGCGATCCAGCGGCAAGGTGGGCGTGGTGCTGGTCACGTCGGGGCCGGGCGCGACCAACGCCGTCACGGGACTGACCGACGCGCTTATGGATTCGATCCCGCTCGTTTGCATCTCGGGCCAGGTTTCAAGCGTGCTCATCGGCTCGGACGCCTTCCAGGAATGCGACACGGTCGGCATCACCCGGCCCTGCACCAAGCACAACTACCTTGTGAAGGACGTGAACGATTTGGGCCGCATCCTGCACGAGGCGTTCTATGTCGCGCAGAACGGCCGCCCGGGGCCGGTGCTAATCGACATCCCGAAGGACGTGCAGTTCGCCAAGGGCACCTATCACGGCCTCAACAAGACCCAGCACAAGACCTACCGCCCGCAGGTCAAGGGCAGCGCCCAAGCAATCCGCGACGCCGTCGATCTGATGGCCGGGGCCAAGCGCCCGATTTTCTACACGGGCGGCGGCGTCATCAATGCGGGGCCGGGCGCGTCGAAGCTTCTGCGCGAGTTGGCGGAACTGACCGGCTTCCCTGTGACCTCGACGCTCATGGGGCTCGGCGCCTACCCCGCGTCGTCCAATCAATGGCTCGGCATGCTCGGCATGCACGGCACCTACGAGGCCAACCTCGCGATGCACGGCTGCGATGTCATGGTCTGCGTAGGCGCGCGCTTCGATGACCGCATCACCGGCCGGCTGAACGCCTTTTCGCCCGGCTCGAAGAAGATCCACATCGACATCGACCCGTCCTCGATCTCAAAGAACGTGAGGGCCGATATACCGATCATCGGCGATTGCGGCTATGTGCTTGAGGAGATGGTGCGCGTCTGGCGCGCCCGCTCGCCGCAGGTCGACAAGCGCGCGCTCAAGGCATGGTGGATGCAGATCGATAGCTGGCGCGAGCGCGACTGCCTCAAATACAAAAGCGGCGGCGATGTGATTATGCCGCAATATGCAATTCAGCGGCTCTACGAGCTGACCAAGAACCGCGACACCTACATCACGACCGAAGTCGGCCAGCACCAGATGTGGGCCGCGCAATACTATAAGTTCGAGGAGCCGAACCGGCTGATGACCTCGGGCGGTCTCGGCACCATGGGCTACGGCTTGCCCGCCGCGGTGGGCGTTCAGGTCGCGCACCCCGAGAGCCTCGTCATCGATATCGCGGGCAAATCCTCGGTGATGATGACCATGCAGGAGATGTCGACGGCGGCGCAGTACGACCTGCCCATCAAGATCTTCATCCTGAACAACGAATATATGGGCATGGTGCGCCAATGGCAGGAACTCTTGCATGGCGGCCGCTACTCGCACTCCTACGCGGAGGCGCTGCCCGATTTCGTGAAGCTCGCGGAAGCCTATCACGGAGTCGGCTTGCGGGCCGAGAAGCCGGAGGAATTGGACGATCTAATCATGCAGATGATCGAGACGCCCAAGCCCGTGATCTTCGACTGCCGCGTCTTCAAGACCGCCAATTGCTTCCCGATGATCCCATCGGGCGAGGCGCATAACAATATGCTCCTCGGCGACACGGATGGAGCTGGCGATTTAAACTTTGAGGTCTCCGACGCCGGCAAGATGCTGGTATAGGCAGCCAATGAACAAGATGGAATGGGGGCCTGGAATGCCGTCAGAACAGCCGAATCCGGAAAACGAGGAAAGGCACGCCATCGCCGTGCTCGTGGACAACGAGCCAGGGGTGTTGGCGCGGGTCGTCGGGCTTTTCTCGGGCCGCGGTTACAATATCGACAGCCTGACCGTGACCGAGGTCAGCCATGAGGCGAACGAGTCGCGCATCACCATCGTGACGCACGGCCCGCCTGCCGTTATCGAGCAGATCAAGAGCCAGCTCGGACGGCTCGTGCCAGTGCACGGGGTTACGGATTTGACCACGAAGGGCGATCCCATCGAACGGGAGCTGGCGTTGGTCAAGGTGGCCGGAAAGGGCGAGAAGCGGGTCGAAAGCCTGCGGCTAGCGGAGGCCTTCCGCGCGCAGGTCGTGGACGCCACCACCGAGCATTTCGTCTTCGAGATCACGGGGCGGACTTCAAAGATAGAGACCTTCATCAACCTCATGAAGCCGCTGGGCCTCGTCGAAGTAGCCCGCACCGGCGCCGCCGCCATCGCCCGCGGCCCTGAGCCGATGTGATAGCGGGGGGGTGCGTTATACCGCGCGTTACCCCTCACCCCAGCCCTCTCCCTATGGGAGAGGGAGTCCGGACGTGCCCGTTAAGAAGGCGTCCCCTCTCCCCATCCGCATTCGCCCGCGATTGCGGACATTCCACGTTGCAAGCTCGCCAGGGCGAGCTTGCTGAGAGGGACAGGGTGAGGGGTAATACCCTGTGGCATTGACGCACCCATCTGCTTGCACAGTATGACGCCCCCACCACTCCCAAGCAGACATAAAAAACGGCCGGTTTTCACCGGCCGTTTTGTTCATTCAGTGCGCGGGGTGGGGCGAAGGCTCATTAAGAGACGGCGGACAGTTCCTTCAGGCCCTCATCGCCCGCGCCGTAGAACAGCCTAACGTCCATATACCGGATGCGGCCTGCGACTTTCGCCTTCTGCACGCCTAGATCGCTGAACCGGCGCGTGAAGATCGGCAGGCCGAGCGGCTGCTTCTCCTTAGCCTCGCACCACTGGCAATAATCGTCGTAGAGCGCGAGCGCCGTGACGCTTGAGCCGGGCTCCCTGCCGACGCGCTCGTCGAAATACTCCTCGACGTCGGTCTTAGGCTCGGCCGCCTGTAAGGCGGGGTCGTTGTCCGGTATGGCGGTGAGCCGGATCGCCGGCACGAATGCCGGCGCCGGGACCACCGAGCGGGCAGGCTGCGGAGCTGGAAGTCCTTTGACGTCGAAAATGCGCCAATAGGAAAACGCGGTGTAGAAGCCAAGGCTGGCGCCAAGCTCAACAAGGAGCGCGATCAGCACGGTAAGGCTCAGTGCAATTTCTTCGGTCGTGCGCCCGGTCAGGCCCGCGAGCACCTGGCTCTGGGGATCGGTGCCCTTGCCAACCGCTTCGGCGTCGAGCCCGCCCAGCTTGCCGCGAAGTTGCGCGATCCTGGCGTCGTTCTTGTCGGCCTGATCGGCAGCGGCTTTCTCTGCCGTGAGCTTGTAGAAGCCCTCGCAATAAGTCATGCTCTGGGGGAGGGTGGCGTTGGCGCACTGCTCGCTCGCAATCCAGCGCGAGTTCTGCTTGTAGGCGTCGATCTCCCCCGCGACCGCACCCGCCGGACGATGCAACGGAAGGGCCTTCTGAGTTACAAGCAAACGGTCCAGCTCGATCCGCAGATCCTGGTGCGTCTCAGCCTTGAGCGCTCGCGTTCCCGTGGTGTCGGCGCGGTTCAGCGCCGCGAAGCCGAGCGAGGAGGTCAGCGAATAGGAGAAGCAGACGCAGAACAGCAAAGCGCCCCCCAGCGCCTGGCTGTAGCTGCGGTTTCTCAAGGCCGCAAAGATGAAGAATGGCAGGAGCGCCTTGAAGCAGTCCGCCGCGGCGCTCGCAGCGCCATAAAGTTGGGACTCGAAGTCCGATTTTCCGAGCGTGTAGCCGAACCGCCAATTCATAGCGGCCGAAACAAGAAGCAGAACCGCCGCCGCGGCTACGCCTGCAACACCGAGTACGTGTCTCATATTCGCCCCCGTTTGGGGCGCCACCCCGCTGGCGGCGCCTTTTGTCGTGGGGGCCAGCGGTATTTATCGCAAATTGTCTACATACACCCATGCGCAGGCCCTGCAGCCCGCGCTCGAAACACCTGGGTAATGACATGCACTTGCGTTGTGACGCGGGATGCTTTCCCGAAGACTAGCGATCCGCCGCAGGCTCGCAGTCCTTTTCCATCACTCCAACAAGCGCTTAGATAGCCCCCGAATCAGCTTTAAGCGATTCGCGAATTGTTAATCTACTGTTAATTTTTGCACACAACATCTAGTGTCATCAACTTGTGCGGAAGCCATGATATTGAGATGGTGGTGATGGAGACGTGGTGATAAATTACTAAAGTTCCCGGGCGGATGGCGTATGGGTTGCAGATGAGTTGCACCTGCCGGGGAACGCGGTTGAAGCTGTCCACAATCTGGGGTGTGGCCATGCGTACGCTTTTGCTCATAATGTTTGAGGTCTTGGCCCTATTTGGCATTCCGCGCATGATATACGAGCTGCGCGCGACATTGGGAGAGACCGCGCCGCCAAGTCTTATGGCGGCAACAGCCGCGAAAGAACAGCAGCCTGCTCCCAGCGTACCGGCAAAGGTGGCGCAGGTGGACGAGCTGGCGAAGGGCAAGCTTCTGCAGGATTCGTTGCCCCCTAGCGCGCGAACCGTGGCAAACCTGCATGCGGTTCCGCAGTTACTCATTACGGCAATGAAAAGCCCTGCCGCGGAGAACGCCGCGGCCGCGCGGGACGACGATTACCTGCCTCCCTCGATGAGGGGTGCAGGAAAGACAAAGCATGAGGCGAGGTCCGGCCCCACCGAAGTTGCCAGCATCCGTGCGCCGGTTGCTGCCCGGGCGGCGGTCCCGGTGAAGCAAATCCGGCACAAGCGGCACCGGAGTGAAAGAGGACGGGAAGCATACGCAGCCAGCCCTCGCCGCGCCTGGAGCAGACGCATTTCGTTTCTGGGGTACTAGCAGAAACTGCCGCAACCGGCGATCTGCTAGGCGCGCCGTCCCTTTTGGCAAGTCTGCGGGCCTATATTATACCAGCAGCCATAAATCTTGACCGCTTCCGTCATTGCAAGTTCCGCACCGGCCGGAGCGGCCGGCCCTACTGGATGAAACGGTTCAGCGCCGCTGCAGCTACGCGCTGAACTCTTTCTTCTTAGAGGCGAAGCGCCCAAGCAATCCAGAGGCCGGAATTGCAGAGCTAATTCAGGATCGCCACGGCGGCCGGAGGCCGCCTCGCGATGACGGACAAGGCGGCGGAAGCGGTCAAGAGTTATGGCCGTTGGTACGCCGGGCGGGACGCCGCAGAGATGCCGCCATCAGCCCGCGCGAAAACGCGGCCTCTGGGCTATCCATTTAACCGGAGCTGGAGATCCTGCGCCATGGCCGATCTGCCGCAGGCCGGTCCAAGGTTGGCGGGTGCCCTCGTTTTATCGGCGGGGTTGGGGGCACGGCCTTGGGGTGCCGGGCCGCGACGAGATCCCGATACCGCACCGGCCCATGAACAACAGCCAGTTCCAAGACCCGGTAGAACAGCATTCCGCGGCTCCGGGAGTGGCGGCGGTTGAAGCGGAACACGAACTCGTTCAAGTAGGTGGGCAGGTTTGCGGAGTCCACGGCTCCCTGGTGAGTGCCCAGCAGCCATCGCTTGGCCAAGGAGGCGATCCGATGAACACCGGGCAAAAGTTCGCCCGGGTCCTCATCCCGCGCCGCGGCCGCACGCTGGCTGTGCCGGTCATGGAGGTATCCCTTCTTTTCCAGACCCCGGTAGCCCTGCCAACCATCCGTGACGATGGTCGATCCTGGCTCAATGTGGCCTTCAACGAAGGGATGAAGGGAAGCTGCCGAGGCATCCGCCAAGGGTGTCATCCGGCAGCGCCCGTACCCTTTGGGAGCCAGGATCTCGACCGCAATACCGGTGAGGACTTTCTTCCCCTGGGCGCGGCCACCAGAGAGCCCCGGTTCCTGCCCTCCGATGTAGGTCTCGTCAACTTCTACCCTTCCACTGAGGCGCTCCCGATCAGGGCGAACCAGGACAGAGCGGAGGCGATGAGCATGGCCCACACCGTCTGGTAGGATCCGATCTCCAGGGTCCGCTTCAAGCTCAGCGCCGAGATGCCGTCTTTCCCTGTCGCAAAATGCCAGCAGGCGGCGAACCAGACTGTGAGGGGGGTGCGGGTCCGATCGAAAATGGTGCCTGCCATCACGGAGGTGCGCTTTCCGCATCCCGTGCATTGATATCTGCCGTCGCCAAGCCGCCATCCTCCGGGGAGTCCACAGGACGGGCAGACAAAGCCGCTAGGCCATCTCAGCCATTCCAGGTAGTCCAAGCAATCGGCATCGGTCTGGAACCACGCCTGGAAGTCTCCAAGAGCTTTGGGGTAGTGGGTGCCGGCACGAGGACGTTCCATGGCGACATTCTACGCCCGCTCCGGTTAAATGGACAGCCCAGACGCGGCTTTTGCCGGGGATGCACGGCGATATAAGCGCGCCCCATGCCTCACACGCGGTAATATTCGCGATACCACTCTACGAAGCGGGCGACGCCGTTGGCGACCGGGGTCGCGGGCTTGTAGTTCACGGCCGCTTCAAGCTCGCTGACGTCGGCGAATGTGTCCGGCACGTCTCCTTTTTGCAGCGGCAAAAGCTCTCTTTCGGCCTTTCGGCCAAGCACCTGCTCGATGGCCTCGATGTAGGCGTCGAGCTTGACCGGAGAGTTGTTGCCAATATTGTAGATGCGGAAGGGCGCGTTCGAGGTTGCGGGATCGGGCACATCGGCGCGCCACGCGGCGTCCGGTTCGGCGACCCTGTCGCTCACCCGGATCACGCCCTCGACGATGTCGTCGATATAGGTGAAGTCGCGCGTGTGCTTGCCATAGTTGAACACCGGGATGGGCTTGCCCTCAAGGATGTTCTTCGTGAACAGGAACAGCGCCATGTCGGCAGGCCCATGGCCCGTAGACGGTGAAGAACCGCAAGCCCGTTGTGGGCAGCCGGAACATGTGGCTGTAGGCGTGCGCCATCAGCTCGTTTGCGCGCTTGGTCGCGGCGTAGAATTGCAGCGGATGATTGACGCCGTGGTGCTCCGAGAACGGCATCGCCGTGTTGGCGCCGTAAATGCTGGAGGTCGAGGCGTAGGTCAGGTGCGGCGTGCCGTTGTGGCGGCAGGAACTCCAGGATGTTGGTGAAGGCGACGAGATTGGATTGCACGTAGTCGTGGGGGTGGTCGATGCTGTGGCGGACGCCGGCCTGGGCTGCGAGGTGAATAACGCGGTCGAAGCGATGCTCCGCGAAGCAGGTGTCGACCTGCGCGGTATCGGCGAGGTTTGCCGCACAAAGCTATAGGTTCCGTTGTTTTCCCTGGCCGTCTGCTCCAGGATCTTGAGGCGCGCTTCCTTGAGCGCCGGATCGTAATAGGAATTGACCACGTCGAAGCCCACCACCGCGTCGCCGCGCTGCAGCAGCGTCTTGGCCACGTGAAAGCCGATAAAGCCCGCGGAACCTGTGACCAGAACTTTCATCTCAAAACTGCCTTCGATGTTGCGTCCAGCGTGTTGCCCCAGGAATGGGCGCGGATCGCTGCCGCTCCGGTGCATTCCCGTCGTCGCGAGGCCGCATTGGCGGCCGTGGCGATCCAAAATCAGCATTGTGCCTGCCGCTTCTGGATTGCTTCCGCCTTCGTAGCCGAGGCAACTCCGGCGGAAAAGAAGAAACCCATGCCGCAGCCTGAACTCCCTCTCCCCGCAAGCTCGCCTTGGCGAGCTTGCATCGCAGCGTGGCCGTATCCGCGAGCGGATACGGCTGGGGGAGAGGGAATCAGGCTGCGGCCCATTCAGGGGTCCTTCTCCCCTTGGGGAGAAGGACGGGATGAGGGGGACTCTGCAGCTTCATCCAGAAGGGCCAGCGCGCGGCTTTAGTGCTTGATCTCCACGCCCACCTCTTTGCATTTGTCGGTGAGGAAGGCATTGATGTCTCTGACGACGCCGTTTGCAATCACGCTGAACGTCGCGTCGACCGCGGTCGCGGACCAGATGGCGGTCTTAGCGAGAACCGGCGCCTCGATCGTGCCCCAGCCCATCTCGGCCTTCACCGCTTTTCCATTTTCGAAGGTCACGGTTGGCTCGATGGTGAGCTTAAGATCGTAGGCTGTGCCTGCCTTTGGGTCCTTGTTGTCGAGCTTGCAAGAGATGCTGTGCTTCTTCAGCTTCATGGTCGCGGAGGGCTTGGTTGCCGCATCGGCGATGGCCTTCCGGTCAAGCTCTATCGATGAGCTGCATTGAGCGTGTCCCCAGGGCCAGGTCAGCTTGTCGCCGAGAAAGCCCGTCTGAATTTCGGACGCGAGCCACGTCTTGGTCACGGTGCAGGCGATCGCGGCGCCATCGCCCGGCTGGGCGAAAGCTTTGCAGATGTCGGTTTTGCAGGCCTTGCGGTCCTCTTTCTCCTTGGCGATGCGGGCGGTCAGCTCTGGGCTGACGCTCGCGTCTTCCGCCAGCGCCTGGCCGCTGAAAGAAAAAAGACCGGCCACGCACACCACGCTTGCGGCATAAGCGGCGCATGCACTGAAACGCTTTACTGAACTCATGTTACTCCCTCAGACGACAGAATTGTGGTTCGCAAGCTACCGCACCACGGGCGAAACGCAACCACCCAAAGCACAAGGCAAGCTAAGCTGTTATGTGTTTTGCACTCAAAAGTTAGATGGCTGGTTCCCTGCTTGCCACAAGGAGTGCAACCTTTGCGTGAAATAGTAGCCTTCATACTTGCGACGGCGCCTCGAATAAGCGTACCTTTATCTTGTTAACCAGATCGCCCTTGAGGACACCTGAGTCACCGGGATCGCTCCATGCCCGCTCGATCGAGGATGAAGACGCGCTCGCCGAAAAGCAGGATCAGGATCGTTCTCAAGGCGATTTCGACATCCAAGGCCATGCTTGCATTGCGGACGTACCAAACGTCGAGCGCGGCCTTATCCTCGAAGGAAATGTCACGGCCGCCGATTGCTTGCGCCGAGCCTGTAAGGCCCGGACGCACGAGCAGGCGGATACGGTAGGCGTCCTGTTGCGCGCGTGCCAGGAGCGGCCTCGGTCCGGCGAAGGACATGTCGCCGCGCAGGATGTTAAATAGCTGCGGCAGCTCGTCCAAGCGCAACCGCCGAAGCACGGCGCCTATCAGCGTCTCAAGCTGCCCGCCGGCGAGGCGGCGTCCGTCCGGCGAAAGAGCCGTCCGCATCGTGCGGAATTTGTAAAGGCGGAAAGGCTTGCCGCCGAGTCCGGGCTGCTGCTGCCAGAATACGGTGGGGAGCCCCATGCTAGCGGCAACGCAAACGGCGGTAATCAGCAAAAGTGGAGCGCTGGCAATAAGCAGGACGAATGCGGCAGCCGCGTCGAACGCCCGTTTCGTCCGCCAATAGGGCCGCGACGCAAGCAAGGTTAGCTCGGCGGGAGGAAGCTCGAAGCTGAGTTCCTGCTCTACGGACAGCTCGCAGCTCTTGGCGCCGGAGCAGTTCCGCTCCTTGAGACCCAAGTCTCCGGCTAGGAAATGAAGCGGGATGTTGCGCGAGCGCCCGGCACAAAGTAGTGCCTCCTGCGCCTCTGGGGACAGCGTTTCGAATTGGGCTGCGACCACAATGCGGTCAGCATGAACGCCGTGGAGAGCCAGCGCGTTCAGAATGTGCTCGATATCCTCCGGAACGCCCAAAACCGGATAGTTTGCCGCCAGCCGGCCCGCGTTGCGGCCAGAGCGGCCAACCAGGCCCGCGATCTTTATCCGCCCTGGTGCAAGCTCGGCGGCGGCCTGCAGATAGGTCTCGGTAAGCCGCGAAATGCCAACAACGACGACGGTATGAGCGGGCTGGGTGGTGCTGGGAAGCTCAAGCAAGGCCGCTGAAGTTTTGCCGTCCTCGCGCGCCATCCGGCCAACCCGATGCAGCGCGCGTGCCCCCAAAAGAATGGCCTGTCCCGCCAGGAGTTGCAGGACCGGCAGCGAACGCGGCACCCCGTCGAGGCGATTGTAGGCGAACCCGATCGCCGCCGCCGCGCAAACGATCGCGGCAACCGCGCCCATGACGCGCCAATAATCGGGATGCGCAAAATAGCGCCTGACCGTGCTGTTGAGGCCTGCGGCGGAGAACATGGCGAGCGCTGCCACTGCGGTCGCCGCGAGATAGGGGAGGAATTCAAGAAGCCGGGCTTCAGAGACCTCGAAATTTTCGTGCAATATGAACGCCGCGAGCGTCGCGAAAGTCATGAGCGCTATATCGACCACTAACAATACGAACCGGCTCATCCGGATGACCATCGGCAAAAGTGTTTTCCATTGAGGATAAACTCCTATCCGTTTGCCGGCAAAGTTGCAATAACCTCTGCAACCATTTGTCGTGTTTGTTGCAGCTATGCATCAGAGATTGAAGGGGCGCGGCCCGCGGCGAAGCGGCAGCCTCCTCCGGCCTACGGCTCCTGCACGGGTTTTCGGGCAGGTTATTGCAGCGGCCATAAGTCTCGACCGTTCCGGAAACCTCGTCCGTCATCGCGAGGCAGCCTCCGGCCGCCGTGGCGATCCAGAATTTGCGTCGCCATTCCGGCGTCTGGATTGCTTCGCGGCTCGCAATGATGGAAGCAGTCGAAAACTTACGGCCGCTGCTACTACGCGCCCGCCCCGGAGAGCAGGCGGAGCACAAGCGGCTTATAGAAATCGCCGAAAAGCCTGAGGTCGACCAGCGCGGGCCACAGCTTGTAGATGACAATGCGCTCGCGATCGCCCAGGCTTTCAGCGCGCCGTAAGCTTCGTAGAATGCGCGCGGCGGGGAATCGAACATCTCAAGCATCGCGATATCCACCTCGGCGTGACCGTAATAGCAGGCCGGGTCGATGAGCGCGCTCACCGTGTTGCCCGCCGCAAGCACGTTGCCGCCCCACAATCTCCGTGCAGCAGGGCCGCGGGCGGGTGCGCGGGCAGCCGATTTGGAAGGTCCGCGGCAAGGGCTTCCACGCGCCGGGCCAGCGCCGGAGCAATGTCCGGCAATGCGTCAGCAGCCTCCGCTGCCCGCCCAGAACAGCGGCCAATCGCCAGCCCAGCCGTTCGGGATGGCGACCGCGCCGAAGCGTAATCCTCCGCCCAGCCATAGGACGCCTCCCTGGCAGAATCGAGCCTCGCCGTCACCCGGCCCAAATCCGCCCACGCCCCGCTCAGCGGCCCGCCCGCAGGCATAACCTCCAGCACCAGCACCTCGCCGCTGACCGCCAGCACCGGCAGGCGCCGGCGCTCCACTCGCAGCAATCGCTTTGAGCATGGCCGCCTCGGTTTGCGGAGCGGGGCCGGTCTTCACGATGGCCTCGCGCCCATCCTCAAGGACGATATGCGCGATATCGGGACCGCAACCGCCGCCGAGCGATTGCGACCGGCGCAGCCCGGCCCCCCGAGCAGTGCCGCGCCCGCCTCGGCGAGCCCCTTCATTCCCGCTCCGCAAGCTGCCGCGCAAGCGCCTGCGCGCCCAGGGTCGCGTCCGCCAGGTCACCTTCGAAGCCCTCATCGCCGCCATAATAGGGGTCGGCCACGGCCTCGCCTTCGCGGCCCGGAACGTGGTCGAGCAGGAGGCTGATCGCGGCCGTCGCGTCCTTGGGCTTCAGCGCGCGAAGGTCGCGGAGGTTCTGCGGATCGAGCGCCACGATATGGCTGAAGCGAGGAGATCCTCCGGCCGCACCTGCCGTGCCCGGTAGCCGCTGATGTCCGCGCCGTGCCGCAATGCCACCGCGCGCGCCCGGCGGTCCGGCGGCTCGCCTACGTGCCAATGCCCCGGCCAAGTCGATCCCGGCGTCGAGGCCGATCCGAGTGGCCTCGCGCCGGAACGCGGCCTCCGCTAGTGGCGAGCGGCAGATGTTGCCGAGACATACGAATAGGACAGCGGGCTTTGCGGTCATGCACTCCGGCTCCACGGCGATGGCGGTTGCGACAGGATACACGCTCTCTATTCACATGTGCTAACCAGATAAGACGCATGCGCCAAGCGCTGTTCAGGGGTCCCTTCTCCCCTTCGGGGAGAAGAACAGGGGTGAGGGGTCGGCCCTGTCATTACGTTCTCTGTGCGTGCGCGGGTTTGCACGCTAGCTCTAATCCAGCGTGACGCCCTTCTTGAGCAACTCGTGGCGCAGGCGGGCCAGCTTCTGCTGGAACGCGGGCACTATGGCGTCCTTCATGTACCGCGTTTCCTGCCAGATGGCGACGGCGGCCCGCTGCTGGCGTTCGAGGCGCTCGCGGGTCGTCACATGCTCCATGTGCCAGGCGATGTCCCTGTAATAGCGGCGCACGCTGGACAGGAAATCGGCCGGGAGCTGGAAGGTGACGCTCTGCTGTTCATGGCGTCCCAGATCAGGGTGGAGAGCGTCAGCGCCGGCGGA
>CAVXDM010000061.1:0-15966 GCA_963760455.1 uncultured Alphaproteobacteria bacterium | reverse complement strand
ACCACTCCACGAAGCGGGAGACGCCGGTGGCGACGGGGGTCGCGGGTTTGTAGCTCACGGCGGCTTCAAGCTCGCTTACGTCGGCGTAAGTGTCCGGAACATCGCCCTTTTGCAGCGGAAGGAACTCCCTCTCCGCCTTGCGGCCGAGCACTTGCTCGATGGCCTCGATGTAAGCGTCAAGCTTGACCGGATTGTTATTGCCGATGTTGTAAATGCGGAAGGGCGCGTTCGACGTTGCCGGATCGGGCGCGTCGGCCCGCCACGCGCTGTCCGGCTCGGCGATCTTGCCGCTCGCCCGGATCACGCCCTCGACGATGTCGTCAATATAGGTGAAGTCGCGCGTGTGCTTGCCGTGGTTGAACACCGTGATGGGCTTGCCCTCCAGGATCTTCTTGCGTGAACAGGAATAGCGCCATGTCCGGCCGGCCCCATGGCCCGTAGACCGTGAAGAACCGCAAGCCCGTCGTCGGCAGCCGGAACATGTGGCTGTAAGCGTGCGCCATCAGCTCGTTTGCCCGCTTGGTCGCGGCGTAGAATTGCAGCGGATGATCGACGCCGTGATGCTCCGAGAACGGCATCATCGTGTTGGCGCCGTAAATGCTGGAGGTCGAGGCGTAGGTGAGGTGCGGGGCGCCGTTATGCCGGCAAGCCTCCAGGATGTTGGTGAAGGCGACGAGATTGGATTGCACGTAGTCGTGGGGGTGGTCGATGCTGTGCCGGACGCCGGGCTGGGCCGCGAGGTGGATGACCCGGTCGAAGCGATGCTCGGCGAAACAGGCGTCGACCTGGGCGGTGTCCGCAAGGTTTGCCCGTATGAAGCTGTAAGACTCCCCGTTGCTCTCGCTGGCGGTCTGTTCCAGGATCTTGAGGCGCACTTCCTGGGCGCTGGGTCATAATAGGAATTGACCACATCGAAGCCCACCACCGCATCGCCGCGCCGCAGCAGCGCCTTGGCGACGTGAAAGCCGATAAAGCCCGCGGAACCTGTAACCAGAACTTTCATCTCAAAGCTGCTTTCGATGTTGCGCCTGATGGACTCCCCCAGCTTCGGACGCTACCGCTGACGCTCCCGTGCATTCCGCGGCGTCATTCCCGCGAAGGCGGGAATCCATTTCTCCTTACAGAACGAGCTGTTGGATAAGATCCCCGCCTTCGCGGGGATGACGGCCTAGCCCTGAATTCGACCCGCCACAGCCTTTTTCGCCGATTTTTTCAACGCTCGAAGGCGGGAATCCATGTCAGCCCAAAAAAACCAGTCTTCCATGTACATACCATGGCTCCCCGCCCTTCGCGGGGGCGACGCTTCGGTGCGTTAACCGGCAGCGTACGGACTTCAACTGCCGGATCGAGGTTCAATGTCATTGCGAGGGCCAAATCCGCTCGCAATGACGGTGTTTCCAAACCCAAGCCCCGTGTTAGTGCTTGATTTCGACGCCAACCTCTTTGCACTTGTCGGTGAGGAAGGCATTGATGCTCTGACGACGCCGTTGCAATTACGCTCAACGTATGCGTCGACCGCGGTCGTGGACCAGATGGCGGCTTGGCGAACTGGCGCCTTCATCGAGCCCAGCCGATCTCCGCCTTCACCGCCTTCCATTTTCGAAAGTCAGCAGCTGGGCTCGATGGGATAGCTTAAGATCGTAAGCCGTGCCGGCCTCGGGTCCTTGTTGTCGAGCTTGGAGGCGATGCTGGCTTTTTGAGCTCAGGGTTGCGGAGGGCTTGGTCGCCGAATCGCGATGGCTCTCCGGTCAAGCGATACATGAGCTGCACTGGGCGTGCCCCCATGGCGAGGTCCAGCTGTCGCCGAGGAAGCCCGTCTGAATTCGGCCGCGAGCGACGTCTTGGTCGACGTGCAGGTGATCAGGGCGCCATCCGCTGGCTGGGCGAAGGCTTGCAGATGTCGGTCTTGTAGGCCTTGCGATCCTCTTTCTCCTTGGCGATGCGTGCGGTCAGCTCCGGACTGACGCTCACGTCTTCCGCCAGTGCCTGGCCGCCGAAAGAAAAAAAGACCGGCCACGCATACCGCGCTGCGGCAGAAGCGGCGCACGTACTGAAACGCTTTACTGAACTCATGATAGCCCCAGACGACACAATTGAGGTTTGCAAGCTACCGCACTCACGGTGAAACGCAACTACCCAAATAAAAGGCAAGTCAAGCCGTTACGTGTTTTGCACCAAAAAGTTAGATGGCTGGTTCCCTGCTCGCCCACAGCGAATCTTTGCGTGAAATAATAGTCTTCATACTTGGAATTGCTGTTCGAAAGAGCGCAATCTTCATCGGCTGGAACGATATCGCCATTCGTAAATGCGGCAAAAAGGTTCGCCGGCGAGTCCGGGCTGGGGCCTCGCCAGCACACGGGGCGCATGCTACAGTGGGGACGGAATCGGCCCAAATCAGTACCAGGCAGCGCAAGCCAGGACCCGGACCAGCACGTCGACGGGTTCGCCGTCGAGGTCGCTGTTCGTCAGCCCGGCCAGAGGGCCGCGACGCTGAGCAAGGTCAGCCTGGGCGGAGGGGGCTTCTCCCAGCCGAGTCCCGGCTCGACGCACAGCTCGCAGCTCTCGGCGCTGGAGCAGTTCTGCTCCTTGAGACCGAGTCCTCGGCCAGGAAATGAGCGGCACGTCGCGCGAGCGCCGGCACAAAGCAGCGCCGCGGGCGCCTTGGGGACAGTGTCTCTCCAATCGGGCCGCGACGAACACACGCGACGAGGATGACGCTGTGGCAGAAGCTCAGCGCGTCCAGAATGTGCTCGAGATCCTCTGGAAATGCCGAAAACTGGATAACTCGCCGCTGAGCCGGCCTGGCGCGGCGGCGCAGAGCGGCCGACCAGGCCCGCGAGCTTCTAACCGCCTGGGCGCCAGCTCGGCGGCGGCCTGGATATAGGCCGCAAAGCCGCGACGCCGACACTCATGACGGGCACCAGCGGGCTGGGGGTGGCGCTGGAAGCTCAGCAAGGCCGGCTGAGCTTCGGCCTGTCCTCGGCGCCATCCGGCGAACCTGCTTGAGCGCGCGCGCCCCAAGACGGTGGTCGCCAGGAGTTGCAGGACCGGCAGCGAACGCGGCACCGTCGAGGCGATCGTAGGCGAACCGATCGCCGCCGCCGCGCAAACGATCGCGGCAACTGCGCCCATGACGCGCCAATAATCGGGATGAAAAAATAGCGCCTGACCGGCCCTCCAGGTGGCGGCGGAGAACATGGCAAGCGCCGCCACGGTGGTCGCCGTGACAGAGGGGAGGAGTTCAAGAAGCCGGGCTTCAGAGACCTCGAAAATTCGCGGCAACACGGAATGCGCGAGGTCGCGAAAGTCATGAGCGCGTACCACCAATGCAACAATACGGACCGGCTCATCCGGATGAACCATCGGCAACAGCTTTCCCATCGAGGAAGAACTCCGATCCGTTTCGCCGGTAAGGTTGGTACAACCTCTGCACCATTTCTGTGAATTTGTTGGAGCGATGCATCAGAGATCAAGGGGCGCGCGGTCCGCGGCGAGTGGGAGCCTCCTCGGCTGACGGCTCTGGACCACTTTTTTGGGCAGGTCATCACAGCCCCAGACGTCCCGACCGTTCCGGAAACCTTGTCCGTCATGACGCCAGCTCGTCGTGGTGATCCAGAATTTGCGTCGGAATTCCGGCGTACCGGATCGTCTTGCGGCTCGCAATGATGGAAGAAGCGGTCAAACCTACGCCGTCCCATCACGCGCCTGCTGGAGAGCAGGCGGAGCACAAGCTGGCTGTAGGAAGCGCTGAAAAGCCTGAGGTGGACGAGCGCGGGCCACAGCTGGGAGATCACAATGCGCTCACGGTGGCCGGCTTCGCCGCGCCGTAGGCTTCGTAGAATGCGCGCGGCGGGGAATCGAACATCTGAAGCATCGCGATACGACCTCGGCGTGACCGTAATAGCAGGCCGGGTCGATGAGCGCGCTTACCCTGTTGCCCGCCGCAAGCACGTTGCCGCCCCACAGGTCTCCGTGCAGCAGGGCCGCGGGCGGGTGCGCGGGCAGCCGGTTTGGAAGGTCCGCGGCGAGGGCTTCCACGCGCCGGGCCAGCGCCGGCAGCGATGTGCCGGCAATGCGTCAGCAGCCTCCGCTCCGCCCAGAACAGCGGCCAATCGCCAGCCCAGCCGTTCGGGATGGCGACCGCGCCGAAAGCGTAATCCTCCGCCCAGCCATAGGACGCCCCCCTGGCAGAATGGAGCATCGCCGCCACGCGGCCCAGATCCGCCCACGCCCCGCTCAGCGGCCCGCCGCGCAGGCATAACCTCCAGCACCAGCACCTCGCCGCTGACCGCGAGCACGGCCGGCGCCGGCGCTCCGCTCGCGGCAATCGCCTTGAGCATGGCCGCCTCGGTTTGCGGAGCGGGGCCGGTCTTACGATGGCCTCGCGCCCGTCCTCAAGGACGATATGCGCGATCTGGGAAAGGCATCCGCCGCCGAGCGATTGCGACCGGCGCAGCCCGGCCCCGAGCAGTGCCGCGCCCGCCCCGGCGAGCCCCTTCATTCCCGCTCCGCAAGCCGCCGCGCAAGCGCCTGCGCGCCGAGGGTCGCATCCGCCCAGGTCACTTCGAAGCCCTCATCGCCGCCATAATAGGGGTCGGCCACGGCCTGGCCTTCGCGGCCTGGAACGTGGTCGAGCAGGAGGCTGATCGCGGCCGTCGCGTCCTTGGGCTTCAGCGCGCGAAGGTCGCGGAGGTTCTGCGGATCGAGCGCCACGATATGGCTGAAGCGGCGGAAATCCTCCGGCCGCACCTGCCGTGCCCGGTAGCCGCTAATGTCCGCGCCGTGCCGCAATGCCACCGCGCGCGCCCGGCGGTCCGGCGGCTCGCCGACGTGCCAATGCCCCGTGCCGGCGAGTCGATCTCCGGCGTCGAGGCCGATCCGCGTGGCTTCGCGCCGGAACGCGGCCTCCGCCAGCGGCGAGCGGCAGATGTTGCCGAGACATACGAATAGGACAGCGGGCTTGCGGGTCATGCACTCCGGCTCCACGGCGATGGCGGTTGCGACAGGATACACGCTCTCTATTCACATGTGCTGGCCGCCCAGATAAGACGCATGCGCCAGAGCGCTGTTCAGGGGTCCCTTCTCCCTGGGGAGAAGAACAGGAGTGCGAGGTGCGAGCCCTGTTCATTCACGTTCTCTATGCGTGCGCGGGTTTGCACGCTCAGCTCTAATCCAGCGTGACGCCCTTCTTGAGCAACTCGTGGCGCAGGCGGGCCAGCTTCTGCTGGAACGCGGGCACTATGGCGTCCTTCATGTACCGCGTTTCCTGCCAGATGGTGACGGCGGCCCGCTGCTGGCGTTCGAGGCGCTCGCGGGTCGTCACATGCTCCATGTCGCGGCGATATCCCTGTAATAGCGGCGCACGCTGGACAGGAAATCGGCCGGGAGCTGGAAGGTGACGCTCTGCTGCTTCATGGCGTCCCAGATCAAGGTGGAGAGCGTCAGCGCCGGCGGATTGTCGTTGATGTCGGTGAGCCGGAACGCGGAGCCAGCCTTCCACCAGGCCACCCAGGCATGGCCGCTCTTCAGGATTTCGGGATCGGCGCCTTCTTTCAGCTCCTCGGGATGGGCAACGATGGCTGGGTTTCTATCCAGGTGCGCCTGGAAATCGGCGCTCCAGGCATCGACTGCGGCGATGTTATCCTTCAACTCCTCCAGGAGCGCCGCGCGCATGAAATAGCCGTCGCGCTCGGCACGGATAACCTCGTATTCCACCGTGTTCTTGTGCGCGGCCCGCGCCGCCAGATAGACGCCCAGCACGGTCGATACAAGCTGCACCCCGCTCGTAATCACCAGTTCCATTTCGCTCGCCATTACGCCTCCGCCCGTTGTCACTAACCGGTTGGCAGGCCTGCCGATTTATTGTGACGGCTTCGGGGCCGGAAAGCGGCGGAAAATGCGCGCGGCGCCGCGACGTCCTTCCCGCGAAGGCGGATTCCGCCGACAGCGGCCGGTACCGGAAAATGGCGTATCCGGGAGACTGCCGCGTGCTAAGAAGGGACGCGATACCGAAGCTCCTCGCACCCCCAAAGTACACATTTTGATAGCCGAAGGGCGCTTTTCCAATTTGAACTAATTGTAACAGATGCGCCTTGCTGAAAGGTTAAGCGCAGTCTTACCTGTAACGTATTGATATTGCATACAGTATTAGTTCTTAAATGTCATAGTTATGGTAAAGACGCAATATTTAACGGGGTTTTTGAAAGCTCAGAATCTGGCCAGTTTTGAGCAGAATTCCGCGAAATTCCGCCATTTTCGAGCCGCCGGGAATCCGCGTTAACCGTGTTTTCTTAACGAATATGGCGGTGCCCTACGGACTGTAGGGCTGGCGCCGCAATCACGCCGAATTTGCCCGGCGGAACACCCGAACGGCGGCAACCCGGCATCGGCTCTCTTCAACGGGCAGGTTAAGGCCGCATAGCCCACCGGGGGGAAGGGGACAAAATTCTGAGCAGTTTTCGAAGGCCGCGAACTTTTCACACAGCCTCGGCCCAACGAGACCAGACTTACTTCAAAAAGCGCTGCCCTGGGGACAGCTGCTTCAGGATGCTGAAGCGGGTAATCTCCTGAAGCGCGGCGGGCTAACGAGCGATACGGGGCGAAGCCGCTCAAATCGAAGTCGAATTCCTTCAGCACCGCGCCTGCGACACACTAGGCGCTTCACAAATTCACCTAGATAAGGATAAATGCCGGCGGGAAACGGCACCGGAGCTACGACTATGGCATTTGCTCGCGCAGCCATTGGCATCGCTATCCTACTGCTTTGCTGTCCCAGGGACGCGCTACGCCGGCAAGCGCGTGGCGCTGGTGATCGGCAATTCGGATTACGCGCTCGCTACGCTCGCCAATCCGCGGAACGACGCGGACGATGTCGCGGCGGCCCTCCAGCGCTTGCAATTCGAAGTCGCCGAACGCAAAGACCTCGCGGTGCGCGAATTCGACCAGACGATCGATGAATTCATCCCGCGAGCCAAGGACGCCGATGTCGCGCTGTTCTTCTTCTCCGGCCATGGCGTACAGATCGACAAGCGCGGCTATCTCGCGCCGATCGACGTCAAGGCGGAGAGCGAGAGCAGCGCGCTGCGCGAGCTGGTCGCCATTCAAGAGGTGGTGTCGCGCATCGAGAATGCGGCTAAAGTCAGCGTAATCGTGCTCGACGCTTGCCGCGACAGCCCGCTGCAGGAGCGTTTGCGCCGCATTGCGACGGAGAAAAATAAGGCGCTTGTTCCACCGAAGGGCCTGCCACCGGTTTCGATTGTGGGCAGCAACACGCTCATCGTTTATGCGACCGTCCCCGGCGAGACCGCGAGCGACGGGCTGCGGCCGCAACAGCCCCTTCACTACCGCGCTCCTCACGAATATCGAAACGCCCGGTCTCGAAATCGAGCTGATGTTCAAGCACGTCACGGCCGACGTCCTGAGGGCAACAGGCGGTAAGCAGCAGCCCGAGCGGCTGTCGCGCCTGCAAAGCGAGCTTATCCTGCAGCCCGCGAGCGCCGAAACGAAGCTGCAATCGCCGGTGAGCGAAGCCGAGCGGGAGTGGGCAAAGATTAAGGATTTGAAGGACGTCGCGACATTCGAGGCGTTCCGGAAGCAATATGGGGCCGCGAATCCGTTATACGACAGGCTCGCAAGCCAGCAGATTGAGAAGCTGAAGCGCGAACAGACCGCCGCCATTTCGCCGCTAGCAGCCGATCTTTACGATGGCACATATGATGTTCAGCAGGCGTTGCGAAGGAATGCGCAGCGTGGGACCTTATACGTATCATTACACGGCTAAAGTAGATGGTGGACAACTTACAGCTTCGTACCGGCATCCCAGCAGTTCCACAATATACCTGGATGGCCCCTTAAATAGCGACGGCACGTTCAATATAGACGCACATGGTCAGGTTGGGGGTGGGGCTGCATCTCAGTATACCGCCATGAATGCTCGGGCAGGGACGCAGTTTCATTATCGTGTGATTGGCAAGTTTAATGCGCCGGGTCATGGTGCGGGAGAACGCACGGACGGGCTTCGGAAATGTCATTTCACTTTTAATCGCACTGGTTCTGCTGCCGCGCCTCGTTAGGTTCGTGGAGCGAGGCTTTCCTGACAAAGCAGTTTCTGTAAACACTCCTCAGCTTCACCGGGTGTTTTCTTCAAGGAGCCGCCTTGGGGTGCGCCTGATCGTGAAGAAACCGGCACGCCGCTATCGACCCAGATCCGCCCTTTGGAGCAGCAGGCCAAGCGCTCGCTTCGCCCTCCAGCCCCCCACGAAGATGTAAATCCCGCCGCCTGCGGCACCTGCCGCAGTTGACAGCGGGCCTCTCGCAAGCGACTTATGGCGTGCTGACCAACTCGTGCGGGAGAGACCAGCCCAGGCTAGGCGCCGAAGGAGCAACCGCCCCGGAAACTCTCAGGCGACAGGGACCGCGCGAAGACAGCACTCTGGAAAGCAGCCGCCCAAGTTGGCGTCTCACCGAAGGGGTAGGCCCGTTTTGTTTGCGCTATCGCCCTCTGGGCTACTTGAGCGCAAGTTCCGGGCGAAATCTCTCAGGTTCAGTGACAGAGGGGGCACAGGGCCGCGCAAGCGGAATGCCTTAACGTCACTGGGTCCATGATGAGCGAGCCTCAATCCACACACCATACCGCGAAGAGCTGCGGCTGACGCCCTTGAACGCGCTGCACCGCGAGTTGGGCGCGAGAAGAAGCTCGTTCCCTTCGCGGGCTACGAGATGCCGCTGCAATATGCGGCGGGAATTGTCAAAGAGCACAATCACGTGCGCGGCGCGGCCGGGCTGTTCGACGTTTCGCACATGGGCCAGGCGCGGCTTGTGGCGGCGGATTTCGAGACGGCGGCGGCGGCCATCGAGGCGCTGGCGCGGCCGACATCCTGAGCCTCAAGCCAGGGCGCATCCGCTACACGCAGCTTGTGAACGCGCAGGGCGGCGTGATCGACGATCTGATGGTGACGCGCACCGCCGATGGCGCGGGACCTCTCGCTGGTCGTCAACGCCTCGCGCCAGGACATCGATTTCGCGCATATCCGCGCTGGCCTGCCGGTGGGCATCGAGCTTGTGCCGCAGCCGGAGCGCGCGCTGCTTGCGCTGCAAGGGCCGAAGGCCGCTGAAGTGCTCTCGCGCCTGATCCCCGGCGTCGAGGCCTTATGTTTCATGGAACACGGAATGTTTCATGTGAATTCCGAGGCCGTCTATATCTCGCGGTCAGGCTACACCGGCGAGGACGGTTTCGAAATCTCCGTGCCCGCGGAATCCGCCGTGAGCCTCGCACGCCGCATGCTGGCCGAGCCGGAAGTGCTGCCCATTGGCCTTGGCGCGCGCGATACGCTACGGCTTGAGGCGGGCCTCCCGCTTTACGGTCAGGACATGGACGAGGCCACCTCCCCGGTCGAAGCGGGCCTCGCCTTCTCCGTCGGAAAGCGCAGGCGCGGGCAAGGCGGCTTCCCCGGTGCCGTGCGGATTTTGCACGAGCTTACCGATGGCCCCGCCCGCCTGCGCGTTGGCCTCAAGCTCGAAGGCCGGGCGGCGGCGCGAACCCATATGAAGGTTGCCGATGCGAGCGGAAACGCGATTGGCGAGGTCACGAGCGGCGCGTTCACGCCAACGGCCGCGGCTTCGATTGCCATGGCCTACGTGCCGCCGGCGTTTGCAAGCCCCGGCACGCAAATCGCTGTCGAAATCCGCGGCACGCTTCAACCCGGCCGCGTCGTACCCATGCCCTTCGTCCCTCACAATTACGCCCGCCGGGCCTAAAGCAAAGGTCTTACAAATGAGCCAAGTCAAATACACCAAGGATCACGAGTACATCGTTGTCGAGGACGGCATCGGCACCGTGGGCATCACGGATCACGCCCAGCACAAGCTCGGCGACATCACCTTTGTCGAGATGCCGGTCGTGGGCCGCGAGTTGAAAAAGGGCGACTCGGCAGGCGTGGTCGAGTCCGTGAAGGCGGCGAGCGACGTTTATACGCCCGTCAGCGGCGCTGTCGTCGAGTTCAATCCAGCGCTTGAGGACAAGCCGGAGCTGGTGAACGAGGACGCGGAAAGGTCGGGCTGGTTCTTCAAGATCAAGCTCTCGAACGCCTCCGAACTTCCCGGCCTGATGGACCGGGACGCCTACCTCGCTTTTGCGAGCCAGGAGGACTGATGCGCTATCTTCCCCATACGGACGGCGAGCGGCGCGAAATGCTGGACGCCATCGGCGTTGCGGGCATTGACGCGCTGTTTGCCGATGTGCCGGCCGCGAAGCTCCTGCGCGAGTTGCCGGACCTGCCGCGCGCGAAGAGCGAAATGGCCGTCGAGCGTGCGCTTTCGGCGCTTGCCGCGCGCAACGTGGCCGCAGGCTCGGTCCCGTTCTTCGCCGGCTGCGGCGCCTACAAGCATCACGTCCCGGCGACGGTGGACCATGTGATTCAGCGCTCCGAGTTCCTGACCGCCTACACGCCCTATCAGCCGGAAATCGCGCAGGGCACGCTGCAATATATGTTCGAGTTTCAGAGCCAGGTCGCGCTGCTCACCGGCATGGAGGTTGCCAACGCCTCCATGTACGACGGCTCGACGGCGGCGGCCGAAGCGGTGCTGATGGCGCACCGGGTGACGAAGCGAAAGAAGGCCGTGCTGGCGGGGGGCTTGCATCCGCATTACCGCGCGGTGATCGAGACGATTTCGCGCTATTCCGGGCATGGCGTCGAGGCTGGCCCGGCGGACCCCGCCAACAGTTTCGAGGCGGATTGCGATAAGGATACGTCCTGCATCGTGGTGCAGATGCCCGACGTCTTCGGGCGCGTGGCCGATCTTTCCGGGCTCGCCGAGAAGGCGCATGCGGCCGGCGCGCTGCTGGTCGTGGTGGTGACGGAAGCCGTGTCCTTCGGCGCGCTGAAATCGCCGGGCGCGATGGGCGCCGATATCGTGGTGGCGGAAGGGCAATCCATTGGCAACGGGCTCAATTTCGGCGGGCCTTATCTGGGGCTGTTCGCCACCCGCCAGAAATTCGTGCGCCAGATGCCCGGCCGGCTTTGCGGCCAGACGGTGGACCGCGAGGGGCGGCGCGGCTTCGTGCTGACGCTCTCCACACGCGAGCAGCACATCCGCCGCGAGAAGGCCACCAGCAATATTTGCACGAACTCCGGCCTGTGCGCGCTGGCGTTCACTGCGCATCTGACGCTGCTTGGCGAGGCGGGCTTGCGCAAGCTTGCCGCGCTGAACCACGCCGCTGCCGTCACGCTCGCGGATACGTTGGCGCAGGTGCCTGACGTCGAGCTGGTCACGCCGCAATTCTTCAACGAGTTCACCATCAGGACGCCAAAGCCCGGCGCTGAGGTCATCGAGGCGCTTGCGGATCGCGGCGTGATCGGCGGCGTGCCAGCGAGCAGGCTTTGGCCCGGCGAGGCGGCGCTGGCGAACGCCATCGTCATCGCGGCGACCGAAGTCACAACCCCGGACGATATCGCGGACTACAAGGCCGCCCTGAGCGAGGTTCTGCATGGTTGAGATGCCGAAGGAATTTGTGCCGGAAAGAACGGAAGCCATGGACGAACCCAAGACCTTCACCGGCAATCGCGCGCTCGCCATCGAGGAGCCGCTGATTTTCGAGATTGGTTCGACAGAAACGAGCGGGGTGGACTTGAAGCCCCTCACCGAAGCCCCCCTCACCCCGGCCCTCTCCCCAAGGGGAGAGGGGGAAGGGGCTGCGGCCCTCCTCGTGGACGCAAAGGGAATTGCCCGCGGACTCTCCTATAGCGAAGAGGGACATTCTGGCGTCCCCTCTCCCCTTGGGGAGAGGGTTGGGGTGAGGGGGTCTTCCGCCCCGAACCGCCTCGGCGGCCTGGAGCGCACCGGCCCCATCGGCCTGCCCGGCCTCTCGGAGCCGGAGGCGATCCGCCATTACGTCCGCCTGAGCCAGAAGAACTACTCCATCGATACCGGCATTTTCCCGCTGGGCTCGTGCACGATGAAGCACAACCCTCGGCCTGAACGAGAAGATGGCGCGGCTGCCGGGTTTCGCCGACATCCATCCGCTGCAGCCGGAGAAGACGGTGCAGGGCGCGCTGGCTCTGATGGAGGAACTGAGCCGCTGGCTGCTTGAGCTGACCGGCATGCAGGCGGTGGCGCTTTCGCCCAAGGCCGGCGCGCATGGCGAGCTTTGCGGTATGGTCGCGATCCGCGCGGCGCTCGAAGCGCGCGGCGAGGCTGGCACGCGGCGCGTGGTCCTCGTTCCGAACTCGGCGCATGGCACCAACCCGGCAACCGCCGCGCTCCTCGGCTTCACGGTCCGCGCCGTGCCCGCCCGCGAGGACGGCACCGTCAGCGTGGAAGCGGTGCGCGAGAAGCTCGGGCCGGACGTCGCCGCCATGATGCTCACCAACCCGAACACCTGCGGGCTGTTCGAGCGCGATGTCGTCGAGATCGCGGCGGCGCTGCACGAGGCTGGCGCATACCTCTATTGCGATGGCGCGAACTTCAACGCCATCGCGGGCAAGGCGCGGCCGGGCGACCTTGGCGCCGATGCCATGCACATCAACCTGCACAAGACATTCTCCACCCCGCACGGCGGCGGCGGCCCAGGCTCCGGCCCGGTCGTGTTCAGCAAGGCGCTGGCGCCCTTCGCGCCGCTGCCCCTGGTCGTGCGCGATGCCGGCGGCTTGAAACTTGTGGAGCATAGCGGGGCTGCCGGTGAAGCGCGCCCGTTCGGCCGGCTCGCGGCATTTCACGGGCAGATGGGCATGTTCGTCCGCGCGCTCGCCTATATGCTGAGCCACGGCGCGGACGGCGTGCGCCAAGCCTCCGAGGACGCGGTATTGAACGCGAACTACGTGCGCGTGGCGCTGCACGATGCGCTTTCGCAGCCCTTCAACAGCCGCCCCTGCATGCACGAGGTGCTGTTCGACGACCGCTTTCTCAAGGGGACGGGCGTCTCCACGCTCGACTTCGCGAAGGCGCTGATCGACGAGGGCTTCCATCCGATGACGGTGTATTTCCCGCTGGTGGTCTCGGGCGCGATGCTCGTGGAGCCGACGAAATCGGAGTCGAAGCAAAGCCTCGATCAGTTCGTTGGTGCAATCCGGGGGCTGGCCGAGGCGGCGAAGGCTGGCGATGCGGAGCGGTTCACGACCGCGCCGCGCTACGCCCCGCGCGGGCGGCTGGATGAAACCCGCGCCGCCCGCGAGCCGGTGTTGAGATATAGCAAGTAGCGTCCACCTGCCGTCCCGGAAACGCCTCAGGCGTTATCCGGGGCCGTTACAGGCGCGGTGGCCAACGGCCCCCCACCCACAAGGACGAAGGGCTCCGAAGGCTAGGCGCGATTCGTGCGACTTGTGGCCTAGTCCGCGTCCAATGCGACATTCGCCAAAACGTCAATTTCGCTATCGAAGCTTCCGTTGCTTTTGCGTTCTTGGATGCCCAACGCATAGCTCATTCGGAGCGCGGGGGGCCAAACCGCTCTCCACTCCCGGCATTGCGTCACAGGCCCAGGCGCTGACAACGAAGGTAGTTTGCCTTCGATAATTGGCTGCGCAATTGGAAATCGGGAAGGTGGACTTGATAGCGCGCATAGGCAAGATTTGCTCTAAAGAGCGCGCCAAATACGATAGACTGGGTGTATTGCGGCGCGGGTAGCGTTGACGGCGGCGCGGCCTGCCATCACTTTAATGGCGCAGTCGATAGGAAACCTTTTTATGTCCAATCCCGCGCAAGCCTGGCCATCGCATACGATGACTGCCGACGAATTTCTGGCGTGGTCGGCCGTTTACGAGAGCGAGGAAAAGCTTGAGCTGATCGACGGGCGCATCGTGCCGAAATACACGGCGATGGCCCCGGAAACGTTCAAGCACCACAATGTTAAGGTCGCGGTGTTCGACGCGCTTCGGGCAGCAATCAAGAAGGATGGCTTGCCTTGCGACGTGCTTATCGACGCCCTGGCGGTCCGGGTCTCGGAGAATAAGACCTTCATTCCGGATGTAGCCCTTCGCTGCGGCCCGGCGCTCGACGGGCTCCTGCGCGAGATCCCCGATCCGCTGATCGTGGTGGAAATCCTCTCCCCCTCGACGAAGAACTTCGACTTCAGCGGCAAACTGCAAGGGTATTTCCAGGTGGCTTCGGTCGAGCATTACATCGTCATCGATCCCGAAAAACCGCTCGCCATCCACTTTACCCGCGCCAACCAATCCACGCTGTCCGCCGCTCTGGCCAGCTCCGGGGCGCTGAAGCTCGACCCGCCGGGCATCGCCTTGGACTTGGGTGCGATTTTTGGATACCTCTCTCCGACCAAATGGAGAGAGCGGTGATAGTTCTGGATGCGTCAGCGGCGCTCGCATACTTGCTTGCCGAGCCCGGCGGTCGTGCAGCAAAACTTGAGCCGTTCGGTAATTACGGCCGTCAACCTGATCGAGGTGCACCGAAGGCTCAGGTTGAAGCCGTTGGCTCCGCCTTCGAAGCGAAATTAAGCGGTTGAACTTTTTCCCCAAAATTTAACCGGAGAACGGCGGCTTGAGCCGCCACCCGCGATCCGCTACATACATCCCAAGATTCCCGCGCACACCAAATCGCTCCCGCGCCGCCTCCCTGGCCCGCGCAGCGAGCCGCGCCCAATAAAGAAGGACACCCCATGGCCGCCCCTCAATATGTCTACACGATGCAGAAGCTTTCCAAGACCTACCCCGGCGGCAAGCAGGTGCTGAACAACATCCAGCTCTCCTTCCTGCCCGACGCGAAGATCGGCGTGGTGGGCGTCAACGGCTCCGGCAAATCCACGCTGCTCAAGATCATGGCGGGCGTGGAGAAGGAGTTCCACGGCGAGGCCTGGGCGGCCGAGGGCATCAAGGTCGGCTATCTCCCGCAGGAGCCGCAGCTTCACCCCGATATGGACGTGCTCGGCAATGCGATGGAGGGCGTGGCCGAGAAGAAGGCCATGGTCGACCGCTATAACGAACTGGCGATGAACTACTCCGACGAGACCGCCGACGAGATGGCGCGGCTGCAGGACATCATCGACGGCCAGAACTTGTGGGACCTCGACGCGCAGGTGGAGCAGGCGTTACAGGCGCTGAACTGCCCGCCGCCGCATGCGGATGTGTCGAACCTCTCGGGCGGCGAGCGGCGGCGCGTGGCGCTGACGAAGCTCTTGCTCGCGCGGCCGGACATCCTGCTGCTCGACGAGCCGACCAACCATCTCGACGCCGAGACCACCGATTGGCTGCAGCATTACCTCGAAAACTATCCCGGCTGCGTGATCCTCGTCACCCACGACCGCTACTTCCTCGACAGCATCACGAGCTGGACGCTGGAGCTGGATCGCGGCCAGGGCGTCCCCTACAAGGGCAATTATTCGAGCTGGCTAGAGCAGAAGGCCAAGCGCGCGGCGCAGGAGAGCCGCGAGGACGAGGCCAAGCAGCGCACCATGGCGCGCGAGTTGGAGTGGATTAGGGCGAGCCCGAAGGCGCGGCAGGCCAAGAGCAAGGCGCGTATCACGGCCTACGAAAAGCTCGCCGAGGATGCCGGCCGCGACCAGGTAGGCAAAGCGCAAATCCAGATCCCAATGGGGCCGCGGCTTGGCGGCGTGGTGCTGGAGGCCGACCAACTCACCAAGGGCTATGAGGGCCGCACGCTCATGAACGGCCTCGAATTCAAGCTGCCGCCTGGTGGCATTGTCGGCGTGATTGGGCCGAACGGCGCGGGCAAAACCACGCTGTTCCGTATGATCGTCGGCCAGGACAAGCCCGATGCCGGCTCGATCCGCGTCGGCGACACGGTGAAGCTCGGCTATGTCGATCAGAGCCGCGACGCGCTCGACCCCAAGAAGAGCGTGTGGGAGGAGATTTCGGGCGGGCTCGACCAGCTCATGATCGGCAAGCGCGAGGTGCCGAGCCGCGCCTATTGCGGCTGGTTCAACTTCAAGGGGCCGGACCAGCAGAAGAAGGTGGGGCAGCTTTCGGGCGGCGAGCGCAACCGCGTGCATCTGGCTAAGAT
>CAVXDM010000060.1:0-69850 GCA_963760455.1 uncultured Alphaproteobacteria bacterium | reverse complement strand
CGGGCTTGCGCGGCGCGGGCGGTGCAATGATCGCTCAGGGTCTCGGCACCATGGTGGCTGCGCGGGCGCAGAGCCTCCTGAAGGAAGCCGGTATTGAAAGTTCGGACAGGCCCGGCCCTCTGGCGAGCTTGATTGCCGAGGCCGCCATAACCGGCTTCGCCTCCTCATTCGGCAGCATGGCCGCGCTCACGGCCGCCAGCGTGGATATGAACAACCGGCAACTCCACGGAATGGAAATCAGCTTTCTGACCGACAAGGAGCGCGTAAAGAGATTTGCAGAACAGGCTGGGATCAGCGAAGAGGAAGCCGCGCAAATACTGTTTCGCGTCGGCGTCACCATGGTGGACTCCAGATGGTACGACAAATATTATGAAAAAGTGCCCCATTATGACGAGGCTTTGGGATTTCTTCAGGCGGAGAGCGCGAATAAGAAACTCGATAACGGGCAATCGTACTTCAGCCCGGTCGGGAATGATTTCTATAATTTTGAGCTATGGGCATATGATGCATTGGATGTACATTCTCCAGAAAGGCATATGTACTACCATATGTATCTTAGCGACGGAGAGTCATGGGTAACTTCTCCATATAGCTTCGTTGTTGGCGTAACGAAGGGTTCCGGATACTTCCTGGGCGATCTTAGCCAGGGGTGACTAAACTTCTGACCGAACCTGGTGAAGTTTGGGACGGGGTCAAGGTTCTCGCCTCGCAGCCAGGAACAGTGATGGGGAGAGCGTTCATGACGAACGTGTACCTCAGCGAACTGTATGGTTGGGTTGGAGACGATGCCGAGGCGATGGCGGTACTCACCCGTTTCTCGGCGAATACCGTGACCGCCATCGATGGCGCAGCTGCATTGCCTGGCCTGGTCAAAGGCGCCGTTCAGCTGACTGGAGACGGGGTAAACTTTGCGCGAGGCCTTGGTACTGCTGCTGAGGAGGTGGCGGCGGACGCGCCAAAGCTTTTGCCGCCGCCATTATACGAAGTGCCAGAGGGCTTTGCTGCGACGGGAAGATACACAGCGGATGGGCGGCCGATATTCAGCGATGGCAATGGGGGGCTCGTTGCTCCCGATCCAAATGCGGCCGCTGGCGCAGGCAGCAAAATCATTTCAGTGGATCAATCGGATCTCCCTTTAATAGGGGACTGGACTGCCACAAAAGCGGCCACGGCGCCTGAAAATGCTCTTCGCCACTGGAACGACCATGGGGCCGAGTTTCCACAATATACAAATGCCAGCGAATATGTACAGGCCGCACAAGACTTTGTTAACAATCCTCCTTCTGGGAGCTTAACAAAAGTAAGACCGGGCAATGGCGATCAACTATTTTATGACCCAGCAACAAATACATTTGTCTCGGCCACAGCTAATGGAGTACCAAGAACGATGTTCAAGCCATCGGCGGGTATGAGTTACTGGAATAGGCAATGAGCGGAGATTCCGAACAAATGTACCATTGCCCCTGTTGTGGCGAGAAAACAATAGGTGAGTTTGGTACTTATGAAATCTGCCCCATATGCTCGTGGGAAGACGATCCGGTACAATCTGCCGATCCTACCTTTGCCGGAGGCGCAAACAAACTGAGTTTGGATGAAGCCCGGCGGGCTTGGCAGCAGAGCAAAAGAAAAAGAGAATGAAGAAGAACAAGCACTCAGTTCTTCATCGAGGCGGGGGGCGCCAATACGCTGAGCGCGGGCTTCCTCTCGGCTGCGGACAAGACCAAGGACCCAGCAGCCAAGCTCCTCTACGAGGTGGCTGCGGGCGTGCCGGGGGTGCAAGGGGGGCTCAACGTCTACAACGCGCTCTGCACCAGCTGCGGGCTCATCCAGGTCGGTCACCTCTTTCGAATAGGGGTGAGCTAGAGAAGTCACTTTTGAGGGTGCAGCCGATCCGGGCGAGTTTGCACGCTTAAACACACCTGACGCAGCTACTGGACCGGCGCATTTGGCCCGAGCGTGTTTATCACCGGAGATGTAAATACGATTGGCAGGGCGTTCGGCACCTCTACTACGATCACTCTGCCTTATTCGGGCGGGGCGACACTCCAGCTACACGTCATAAAACCATGATCAATGCTCTCCTGAATGGTAAATCGGAATTGACATTACCTAACGGAGACGTTCTACGCGCCGCCGGCGTTTTGGACGCGGAGCGGAGGGATGACGCCGGTTTTTCCCTTGAATGCGTGAGGAATGGAGAAACTCGTTGGCTGACCCCGGTTAAAGGCCTAGGAGTCGATCCCACAAGCGGCAAAAATAGCTCAACAACGTGTGACTTCCGAATTGAGTATTGGGCTCTTAACGACTCTATAGCTCTCGCCGGGCGATCGAAGATACTCTTGGTAAGCGGCGGTGACGGCGGATTGAAGTTCGAGGACCGGCCGCGCTTTATTGAGGTCGGTGGCCTTGACAAGCTTGAGATTATGTTGAGCGCGAATGGAGCGTTTTTGACGTTCGTTTCGACGAAGCGAATTGTCGCCGTTGGGGATGATTTTAGAAGGGCGTGCGAGTTGGAACTCAGAGGGCTAGTGGGAACCGTTGAATTGGGCGAAGGGGACACGTTACGTGTTTTGGAGTACGATGTTGCAGACGCAAAAATGCCTTTGCGCGAAAAAATGCTCAACGTGCGGACCTGTCAATACGTCGAAACTGGCAGAACTTTTCCGACTGGATAGCTTTCGAATAAGTTGGTTATTTTTCTAGAACCAGCACCCTGTGCTAAATAGTGTCGGAGTTGGAGAAGTCACTATTGAGGGTGCAGCCGATCCGGGCGAGTTTGCACGCTTAAACACACCTGACGCAGCTACTGGAATGCTCAGATCAAGCGAGGCAGAGGCGGCAGTCAAATTGCAAGACGTGTTGGGCTCAAGCTTGAGGCGGGCAACCCCTTCCGAGACGGGAGATTTTATCATAGAAGCTGGACCCAGGCAGGGCCAATCTGTTGACTTCATGTTTACATGCGGACAATCCTAATGCAATTGCCAATATGAATAAGCATTTCCCAGAAAACCTCACCACAACTATTTCTAAGCTTTATGAGCATCTAAACGGCAATGAAATTGTACCTTTGGATTTCCGGCGCCTTGATCCCGTAAATCAAAGTCTCATAATGAATGAGATTGGCACGATGGATTCCGCGCTTAAGAGTAAGATAATTGTGATCAAGTGAGAACGTATGGCTGCCTATGTGCATATCTCGACGAAAGCTGATCACCACTCCGAAGCTGTGGGGTTTTCGCTTGGCAGTCTCAATTTTTCACCCATTGCAATATACACTCGAAACAAGCTGAATGAGATTTCTCCGCAAGTTGCTGAAAAGGCTTTTGAGGCATACGAGTACCTACAAATTGTGAAGTTGCAGGAGTTGACCTCAGAAGAGTTTGCGCAATTCTGTGTTGCAACCATCTCTGCCTATCATTATTTCCGGGAAGACGCGGAAATGCGAGGATTGCACAAGGAATACATTGAAGGTATTTCAGCGCATTGGCGGAAGCTGATTAAGACTCCTAGAAACAGACCCCAGATTTTCTGGAGCGTCCTCTTTCTCCTGAAGCAAGCTTCCGGCCACTCCTGAGCCATATGCTCCAGACATCGCGGCGACGAAACCAAGGGCTGGGGTGGCCCCGGTTGTTCGGACAGAATTTCCGCTTCGATAAGTGGAATGTCTGCCGGGGTTAGGCCGCCAAGCGGATTGGCGGCAAGCTGTGTGCTCCGTAGCAGGCTTGATCGGGCGTCATGCCGTCAAGGCTCGAATGCGGGCGGCAAAGACTATCGCGGAGCTGAACGCCAAGAAGCGGGACGGCACGTTCAAGCCTGAGCAGGACCAGGCGGCGCTAGATGCGGCCATCGGGCAATCGGAGCTTTGGAGCGAAGGCGGGCTTGGGCGTGCTCTGCTTCACGGCGCTACTCAAGGTGCGCTGGCCTGGATCGGCGGCGGGTATTCGCTCGATGCGGGTTTGCGCGGCGCGGCTGGGGCGGCCATCACATCAGGCCTTGGCCCGCGGGTCGCCAATCAGGTGCAGCAGCTTCTTAACGAAGCCGGTATTGGCGAACGATCACAGACGCCAGGCCCCCTGGCAAGCCTCATCACCGAGCTTGCCTTCACCGGCTTTGCCTCCTCGCTCGGCAACATGTCCGCACTCACTGCCGCTAGCGTGGATATCAATAACCGTCAATTGCACGCACTTGAAATTGGGAGGCTCAAGGCCCTAGCGAAGCAGTATGCGGCGCAATTCTACCGGCTGAAGCCCGGTGAGGAGCCTACACAGGAGCAAATAGACCTGACCGAAGGCCGGCTGATGGCGCAAGTCCTGCGCCAGGTCGACAAAACCTTCCGCGACCAGAACGCGCAATGGGATCAAGAGGCTGAACTTGTCTTAGATCACGAAGCAAAGAGCTTTACGGACAATACCGGCACAGAGCGTCTGATGTTCTTTCAGGGAGGAAAGGACTATCTGGACCCGGCGATCTATGCCGACACAAAAGTCTCGTACAAGAATGATTACGACTTGGCTTCTGGGATGCGGGCCGTGGTCGTAAAAACAAAGGCGGGTCAAGAATTCATTAGTATCCCGGCCAGAACACAAGAACAGCAAGACGAATATCGCTGGTCTCTATTTTGGGACGCAGCGGCAGACGGCATACCGAAAGGAGTCGGGAACCTACCTGTCGATCTCGCTCAAGGCGTCTTTATCGGCCCCTACGGTCCCCAATTGGAGAGGCCCTTCCAATACGACAGTGAGGCGTCGGCCCAATTCGGCACACTCCCAATGACAGCGCTCCAGACCGCACCTTGGGTTCTGGGTGGAATGCGCATCATGGGCGGAGAAGGGGTGCCGGTGGCTGCCGATATTCCGCCCTTGCTCGAATATGAACGCCCTCAATCGGTGTTCGGGGGCGACTTGGTGCCAGGCCCCGACGGTGTTTACGTTGTCCGTAGTAGCATTGAGCCCGCACCTGGCATGCTGCTGCTAACGGATCAGCGCCCAAGCCGGCAGGATTGTTAACGTATGACGGCGGTACGCCCCCGTCGCTAGCAACCCCCGAGCCAACGGGGCTGCTGCCATATTACCCGAGACCGTATTATAGTGTTCCCGGGACGGGGATATCCTATCAAGCAATCGGCAATGTGGAGGAGTTTCAGGCCTATGCGCAGTCCACGAACAGAAAGGTGGACGGTCCTGTGATCTCGGCTGGAATAAGTGGTGACCTGCCCGATTTCTATGCACCAGTTACCACAAACTTAAACGCATCAATACCCGCCTGGGCAAGACTCCAAGTAATCGAGCGGAACCCTGTCGACCCGGATTGGTTTGCTATTCCCAACGTTGACAAGTATATGGGTAGTATAACCCAGCTTTACAAAGGAGCCATTGCGCCGCAAGCTTACGATAATATCAAGTCGTACGCCTCGGGCGATATCAAATTGTATGAAACCGCGGTTCCGCCGGACCCGGCATATCCATTCCACGTCGCAAATGGTGTACCTGGAGCGCATTCGGAGGTTCAAACTTGGAACGCTTTTCAATTGGAAGCGAATGATAGGGGCATTCCCCTGACCAGCCTCACAATTTGGTCGCTCTACACATTGAATCCGAAAGAATCCTTCGGGGGCCGGCGATCCCATCATAGCCTGCCCGAACTGTTCGAATATCATTCCGCCGTTTGCTTATATACCGACAGAAAGACAAGACCCTGTGACAGAAACTAAACCGGCTGCGGGAGCGAAGAAATGATGCAGCGAGCCTCGAAAAGCCAGCTAACGGTAAGCGATGGCATCGCCAGCCTCGGCGGCATACCGTTTTCAGGGCTGGCGTTTGACGTCGACAACGATAGCGATGCTATTCGCGTGGTCTTCCGTGACATCCCGTTTTCTTGCCGGCCTGTTCGATCCATCGAGAGCTATAGCAATGGCAAACTTGGCGGGAATTTCACTCCGCTCGACGTTGAGCTTAAGTATACCAGCAATGCATTCCTATCTTTTGATGAATTTCCAGATTGCGCCACAGACTATCCTGCCAGCCTTGAAGAAGGCGAAGCGTTGAGTGGCATCATATACATTCCTGGGCAGAAATTCGGATGGGAGGCGAGGATGTATACCATGGGCACTGAGGATGTAAAACTGTGGTGGCACGCCAATTCCGTGCTCGGTCTTGCTGTGGCTGGAGGTATTGTACATGAGGAATTTCGCTGGTATGAAAACGGTAATTGGAAGCAATGTTGGATATTCAACGGCGGGACGTTTAATGTCGAATTCAATACAGATGGGCGTATCGCATTCTTGATTTTAAAGAACTGGGAGGCGGCTCTGGCGCATCCAGATAGGAAGACCTCATTTAGATGTATCGACAAATTGTCAGACTTATTCAGATTCAAAGCTAGCGTTAAGCTTCACCTAGACTTCGACGATGCGGTAGCCAACCATGTCCCGGAATTTCTGGGTTCTGGTATATTTGACGATGTGCAGTGTATTCGGTGGAATGGAACCGTAGCTAACAAGCATATAGATGATCTCTTTCTGCATCTATCAAGAAGGAGCCTTAAGAAGATTATATTGGGCTCATATGGAGATTTCGTAGGGGAGTATTGCTTGATGCTTAGAAAGAAAATCCCAGCCGTAGAAATTGTGTCGGCTGCATTAAATATGAAGAACCAGTCAGACTCGATGAAGCTCTGCGTCTGGAGGATCACGGAAGTTGCAAAGGTATACAGACTGGAATTAACAGGTTCGATGAGCGATGTATCCATCATGGATGGACTTGCGAAGAGAGAGCGACAGTCAACGATTAACTGGATATTCTAAGAAACATGCTTTGGAAAATGCTATTTTAGGGAATGCGGCGGGGGACGCCTGGTTAGGCGGAATCGCATGCGGCAAAATGTGCAGCAGGGAGCACCCCAGCTGAAAGATGCAGAAATTCGACATTCTGCACGCTGGAGTTCGGTCTGATCCGGGGGACTGAGGCCGGATTTTGTACCCGCCGGGTAAGAAGCGATTTACCCGTTATCCCCGGCGGGTCCCGCTTCGTTCGCGGCTGCGGTCTCAGCCACCCTGCAATGCACCGTCCGGTCAAATATTGACATGCGCTTAGTCCCCGTAAGCGCCCGGCTACGGTTAATACAAACAATGTAAACGCCGCCCCGGTATGCGTTCCAGAGACCGATTTCCGCGAAATTTTCCGTGTTTTCGGCTGTTTTCCACGTCTCAAAAACACCGTTAAATATAAAAGCTACTCACTGGTTAACGGCGCTACGGAGCATTTTTGCGCGCACGTTCCGTTTGCGCATCGCATTTTACTCCACAATATCATGCTATTACCTCAAGCTCACGCTTTCGCAACACCTCATCCTTTATAGTGGCGTCATCGAAGCGGCGCTCCCGGAGGCATGGCGGGAGCCGGAATCGCGAAGAACTGGGGTTAACGGAGAATGAATCCGGAAGGAGGCCGGCAATAGGATAAGGCAGGCCCGGGGGCGCGCCCGGTGCGACCGTGGGGGATCTAACCCTCACCGGCGCCAATGTCAGCGCCTACGACGTGACGCTCAACGCCCGGCGCGATGTGGTCATGCAGAGCCTGGCGCTCACCGATACCGTCTCCAGCAAGACGTCGAGCTTCTCGGCCTTCGTGGGGCTCGGCGCGAGCGTGGGGGCAGACCCGGGGGTCGTCATCGGGCTTTAAAGCCGACTGGGGGATAAAGGGCAGCGTCTCCGACGCCACGTCGCAAAGCGAGACTGTCTCGGTCAGCCACGCCCAGACCGTGGTGAAGGGCGCCAACTTTGTGACGCTCTCCTCCGGGCGCGACACCAATCTTTACGGCGCCGAGGTCTCGGGCGGCGGCATCGCCGCGCAGGTGGCGGGCAACCTCAACATCGTCAGCGACCAGGACACCGAACGGATGTCCGCCTCGCTGACTTCCTGGAGCCTCAGCGGCACCATCGGCCTTTACGGCTCGCCATCGTCGATTTCGGGCAGCTATGCCAAGGGCGACGCCTATGGCAACTACGCCTCGGTGACCACCACCTCGGGGCTGTTCGCGGGCAGCAACGGCTATGCGGTGACGGCATGACGCTTACTGAAATGCTGGCAGGTCTGCCAGCCGCTCGCTTGGGCATGTGCCCATCATCGATGCCAATCCGCGCCGGGGCGGCAAGCCCGAAGCCGCGGCGGAGGCGCTGGCTAGGCGGAAAGCCGGTTACGAACCAGCCGAAAACATCCGCTACGCCGAGCGCAGTTCCGCCGAGCGTGTCAACAGTTCGGTCAAGGACAATTACGGTGGCCGGACAATACGGGTGCGCGGTCATGCCAAGGTTTTCTGCCATCTCATGTTCGGCATTCTGGCGCTAGCCGCGGAGCAGATGATACGGCTGGTGGCCTGAGCGGCATAACCGGCGGCTCAACTGGACTTGAGCTTCGAACTCCTGACGGGAAAACTGCGTCAAAAATCTTCCGGGCAGCGCCAGAAACTGCAAAAACTGCCGAAGTTCCACCGCTTCAGGAGGCTTCAGGGGTAAAACCGCAGCCCGGCTCATCAAACCGCCAACGTTTTGCAATTGGCTCTTGATCTATTGCATTTCCAAGCTGATGGCGATGAAGAACGCCGGACAGCCGATCGGCCCCAAGGTGAGGCTCACCACCTACGACCCATTTGTCCAAACCAACAAGCGAACCAACGACAACGGCTACAAGCGGCTGGAGGCGGCGCTCGACCGGCTTGCTGGCACGGGGATCAAGACCACGGCCACGCTCCCCTCTATGCTGCTGCAGCTTGAGCGCTGCCATCGAACACATTCGGGGCGCGAGGTTAGGAGTTACGGGCGCCAGCGGCCCGTTACACCATCTAGCAGCCTGCCGGACCGGAGTTAGCGATCGATATCGTGGCGGTGGTTGTGGCGGTGGCTTGTGGCGGACGCGCCGCTACCCGCGATCTGCCGGTGACGCAAAAAGGCGTGCAGGTACCCTCAAGCCGCCTTCAGGGCGAACATCCGCTTCACATTCCAGGCCAATGTCACCAGGTTCCACTCGCCTTTGACCTTCTCCGGCCCGCGCAGCAGAAGCGCGCTGTGCTTGCTGGCGCTGCATGATCCACAGGTAGCATCGTGCGGAAATGCGGACTATGAGTCCACGGACGATCATACCCATTTCGCGATCGTCAACATTCTAGTGGTGAAAACCTAACTCTTGGTACCCCGCACTTCATGTCCCGGTTGGGCCGCCTCACAAGAGAGCTTCGGCTTGTCTGGCTCGAACCGAACAATGCACCCATTTTCGTGTGCTGAAGGCAACTTCCGGAGCAGGAGGTGGTGCGGGCGTGGCCTTCTCCCGCCTCAGTTTCCGTATTCGCCCCAAGGGAGAATGCGACTTGCGGCGCTGCTGGCGGAAGGCGGCCACAAAACACCGAAGCATCCCTTAGCGGATGCCATGAATGTTTGCTCAATTCGCGCGGTTCTCCCTGCCGCCAGCGGCATCCAGATCCGCGGTTGGCATTTCGGGGCCGGCGCTGCGCACCACTGTCAGCGACATCGGCGGCAGGTCGAGCGACAGCGGCTTGCCGGCTTCGGTCCGGTACTGCCCCGGGGGCTCGGAGAATTTGGGATGCCCGTTCGCCCTGTCCGGCTGCCACGCATATTGCCGGGACGAATATTGAAACACCTCATGCGGCCCGAGCCAACCCGCCTTCCCCGCGCCCTCGAAGCGGACGCTGGCTAGCCGGGTGCGGACAGCATCTTTATTCAACACCAGCAGCGCCCACTGGCCATCCGGCCGGTGCACCGCGTAGGCGGCGAGGCTGCCATCGGCCCCGGCGCCCGCGATGCGCGCGCGGTAGAGGCTATGCACACCCTCGGCCGCGCCGAGCCACTCCTGCCCCACGAGCCTCGCGCCGTGGTAGGTGGGGAGCCGCCACCCGATCTTGCCATCCGCGCCGGCTTCAAGCGCCATCAGGTTTCCCCAGGTGTCGCAATCGGCGCCCTCCCTTATGGGCTTTTCAGGCTCGACGCCGTAGAGATAGAGGGTCTTCACGCCGGCCATCAGATATTGCGCGGCGATCTCGGCATTGAGCAGCGCCGCGGGCACCTCGACCTCCCGCTGCCCGGCGAACGAGGAGTAGCCGAACTCGGTGACAATCCAGGGAATGTCGCGCGGTACCCCATCCTCTTGGAGGCGTTGCAGGGTTTCGCGGATGAGCTTGGGATGCTCCCTGAGCTGCGAGGCGGGAGAGGCCTGGCAGAGGTCGTCGAAGGGATACCATTCGAAGGAGAAGAAGCCGAAATCGCCGCCGCGCTTCCTCTGCCTCATATAACCGAGGAAGCGCTTCATCCAGGACGTGCGCCCCGCTTCGTCCGGAATGGCGTTCCAGCCATCCACCTCCGACTGGAAGCCTGGCCCGCCCACCGACAGCGAGGGGTTCTCGCGCTGGATTGCGTCGGTGAATTGAATAAAAAGTGCTGCGTAATGCTCTGGCGAGACATATTGCCCGTCGGGCTCCTCGCCAAGCTCGATCTGGCGCACATCGTAGCCGCGGGCCTTGAGGAAGCGGATTTCGGCGGCGGCATTGTCCGGCGTATCGTAGAGCAGCCCCGTGGGCATGAGGACTGGGCGGCCATGCGTCAGGCCGGAGTTCATGAACAGGTCGATGCCGGGCTGCTCGATTTTCGGGTCGCGGTCGATGGCGCGGTGCCAGGGATCGGTCGAGGAGGTCACGATCTTGGTTTGCACCTTGCCATCGGCGGCGTGCGCGACGCGGTCCTGGAGGCGCCCGTTGCGGTCGAGCGTGCCCGCGTAAAGCTCGCGGATGGCAAAGCCAAGCCGGTCGCGGATATCGGCGGAGCCAGCCGGCGCCGTTCCCGAGCCCCGTTTTAGAACGATGCGCAGATAATGTGTGCGGATCGGCGCCTCGGAGAGCGGCAGCACCGCATCGCCGCCGGTTGCCCCGGCCATGTTGCCCTTGGGGAAGGCCAGCCACCGGCCGCGCAGCATGTCCTTATAGAACTCGGCCGGCTCGCCTTGCCAATACTGCACCTCGAAATCGGTCGCGAACGGCTCGCCCCAGAGGATGCGGAAGCCATCGATGGGTTGACTCCTTCTCGAAGTCGATCAGCACCCATTGCGGGTTGGCCGCGGTGTCCTCGCCCGCAAAATGCGCGTCGAGATAGGGATTGCTCTTCCAGAAGCTCGCCTCGTCGCCGTCGTCGAGCCGGGAATAGCCGTCGTGGTTCGCTTGATCGTGGGTATTGCCCCGGCGCGGCAGCTTGTAGCCGCTGGTCGCCTGGATCGGCTTGTCCGCCTTATCGCTCGAAATCCAATAGCCCTGGGCGTTCGCCGAATCGCTCCAGGTGCCTTCCTCGTTCCAGTGCCAGACCGCCACGCCAAGCTCGGTCCGCAACCGGTAGGACAGCCGGTGGAAGGGGATCGAGGAGATCGTTGCGACCGCTTCCGGCGTATAGGTCCGGTCGAGGTCGCCCTGCTGGTGGCCGTCCAGGCCTGCCCCCAGCGCCTCCGAAGGGGTAATCCGCGCCGCCGCTTGCCCGGTCTCGACCAGGATTGCCGCATTTTCATGCGCCGCAGCCTGCTGCACCGGCAAGAGCGCCAGCGAAGCCAGCCAAAGGATGAACAGCCGCAAGTATCGCCCTCCAATTCAAAATTAAGGCGGCGTGCCAAGGGGCTGGCCGCCGGTGAAGCCCGGAACATAGCTTAGTGCTCCAAGCTTGGGCGAAAGTTCACGTCAACCAATTTATCCATTCTTTTGGTTGCACGGCCCCTGCCAGCGCCTTGGTCCTGCAAGCCATTGAGGCACGCCGCCCACTTATTGGGCAATTTTCCGCCCTGCGAATTCCCGTTGCAGGCCAAAGCGGGCAGCTTTGGCGTTCCGATGGTGGATTTACGGTTTTTTTGGGCTGCGCGCGCACGCTGGCGGGGCTGCGGAGTTTGGCACAGCTTTTGATTAGGGCTAGGCGGGCCTCGCAGGGACTTCCCGGACGCGTGACGGAAGCAACGGGCAGGGTTCGAAGCCAAGGACTTTAATGGAGGACGTAATAATGAAGATGGTGATGGCGATCATTAAGCCGTTCAAGCTCGACGAAGTGCGCCAGGCTCTCGACGAGGCAGGCATCGCGGGGATTACCGTTAGCGAGGTCAAGGGGTACGGCCAGGCAAAAGGGGCACAAAGAGGTCTACCGCGGCGCCGAGTACGAAGTCAGCTTCGTGCCGAAGCTCAAGATCGAGGCAGTGGTTCCCACCGAGTCGGTCGCGAAAGTCATCGAGGCAATCTCCACGGCCGGAAAAACTGGGCAGATCGGGGACGGCAAGAATCTTCGTCACGCCAGTTGAGCAGACGGTGCGCATCCGCACCGGCGAGACAGACGCGGATGCACTTTAGAAATCAAGAAGGGAAACAGAGAATGAAGACGGTTTGGCGTAATTTGGCCATCGTCGCGGCCGCGGCACTCGGCGCTGCCGCGCTCGTGGAGCCGGCGTTCGCGGAGGAAGCCGCGAAGGCGGCGGTGAAGGCTCCCGACCTTGTCGTCAACAAGGCGGACGACGCCTGGATGATGACGTCGTCGCTGCTCGTGCTCATGATGACGGTTCCGGGCCTGGCGCTGTTCTACGGCGGCATGGTGCGGACCAAGAACATGCTGTCGATGCTCACGCAGGTGCTGATGATCCAATGCATCGTTTGCGTGGCGTGGTTCGTCTATGGCTACAGCCTGGCCTTTACCGAAGGTAGCGGGTTCACCTCGCCCTTCCTCGGCGGCCTCTCGCGCCTGTTCATGCAGGGCATCGACGCCAAGTCGCCGGCCACGACCTTCTCTGTTGGCGTGGGCCTCGATGAGCTGGTTTTCGTCTGCTTCCAGATGACCTTCGCCGCGATCACCACGGCGCTGGCAATTGGCGGCTTCGCCGAGCGGATGAAGTTCTCGGCTGTCGTCCTATTCGCCATTCTCTGGCTGACGATCGTCTACATCCCGATCGCTCACTCGGTGTGGTTCAATCCGGGGCCGGGCGATCTTGCCACGGGTGGCGATGCGGCCGTAGCCCGCTCCGGCTTCGGCTTCCAGATGGGCGCTCTCGACTTCGCTGGCGGTACCGTCGTTCACATCAACGCCGGCGTCGCGGGCATGGTTGGCGCTCTCCTGCTCGGCCGCCGCATTGGCTTCGGCAAGGAAGCCATGCCTCCCCACTCGCTGACGCTCACCATGGTCGGCGCCTCGCTGCTGTGGGTCGGCTGGTTCGGCTTCAACGCTGGCTCCGCTCTCGAAGCCAACGCCAGCGCCGTGCTCGCCATGGCCAACACCTTCGTCGCAACTGCTGCGGCGGGCGTCTCGTGGCTCCTCATCGAGTGGCTCTTCAAAGGCAAGCCGAGCCTGCTTGGCCTCGCCTCTGGCGTCGTCGCGGGCCTCGTGGCAGTCACCCCGGCCTCCGGCTATGCCGGCCCGATGGGTGCGCTGGTCCTCGGTGCCGTGGCCGGTGTGGTGTGCTTCTTCTTCGTCACCTCGGTGAAGAGCGCGCTCGGCTATGACGACACGCTCGACGTGTTCGGCGTCCATGCCATCGGCGGCTTCCTCGGCGCCATCGGCACGGGCATCGTCGCCAACCCGCTCTACGGCGGCACAGGCGTCACCGACTACACCAAGTGCGTGGTCAAGGACGGCCTCGTCACGGCTGACTGCCCCATCGCGGCCTACGACATGTGGGCTCAGGTGTTCATCCAGTTCAAGAACGCCATGGTCACCGTTTGCTGGTCCGCGGTTGGCAGCCTGATCGTCTACCTCATCGTCATGGCCATCGTCGGCCTGCGCGTCTCCGCCGAGACGGAGCGCGAGGGGCTCGATGTCGCCGAGCATGGCGAGCGCGCCTACAACATGTAAGCAATACGGTGGTGCTTGCGCCACCGGGGCCTGCCCGCGCGGCTGTTCCCTCCTCCTGAATAGCACTGCCTCTTGGGCAGGCCACCAAGCCCGGGACCCCGTCCCGGGCTTTTTCCGTAGCGGGCGGTGCCCATTGCCTAGCGCCGCCCTTACGTTGTAGAAGTTTCTCGCTTGGCAAAGAGCGGAGGAAAGCGTGCCCGCCATCGTTGGATTAGCCGGAAGCCCGTCGGCGGCGTCGCGAACGCGCGGCCTCGTGCAAAGCACGGTGGACCGCATCGCCGCCGCGACGGCTGCGCGCAGCCGCGTCGTGGATCTCTCGGAGCTGGTGCCGGACCTGGGCATACGCTCCCGCGCGGAGGCCAGCCCCCGCGTCGAGGAGGCGCTTCGGGCCATCGAGGGCGCTGGGCTCCTGATCGTGGGCTCGCCCGTCTACAAGGGCTCCTATCCTGGGCTGCTCAAGCATCTGATCGATCTCCTCGAATACCCCTGCCTGACCGGAACGCCCGTGGGCTTGATCGCAACCGGCGGGAGCGACCGGCACGCGCTCGTTGCCGAATATCAGCTCCGGCCGCTGTTCGCTTTCTTCGGAGCCAAGACGCTCGCCACCGCGGTGTTCATCCCCGACAAGGCCATCGTCAACGGCGCGGTGGAAGATGAGGCCTGCCGCATCCGCCTCGATCAGATGATCGCCGAGGCCGTGCATGAGCTGAAGACCGCGGCGAGGGGCCTGCAGGCGGAGAGCCTCAGCGGCGCTTCCTGATCGCTCTGGCGGGGCTTCGGTCATCTTCTCTTAACGCTGTTTGGCGGCGGTTTTGGCGGTTTTGGCTGCTTTTAGACTTTGAACTAATATAGCAGATGCGCCTTGAGGAACCGTTAAGAGCGGAGGCTTTGGCGTAACGTATTGAGTTGGCGCGGCAAAATACATTTGCTGCCTCGCCTTCCGGGGGAAGTATTGGTTAATCGGGGAGTTGCGGCTATATTTAACCGGATTTTTGAGATGCAGAATTTGACCCGAAACGGGGAAAAAATCGCAAAAAGTGGCGTGTAGAAAACATGCGCGCCGCGCGTTTAGCATCCGCGCATTTACCATGATGGCGACTTACGCGAAATGCACGGTCTGTTAATCCAGGAAGAGGCGGGGAAGCTCCCGCATTTTTTGCCGTGAAGCCGTCAGCGAGTGCGCTCGCAAGCCGGGAAAGACTGGCTCGCCCTCAAGCGTGCGGGCAAAAATCCATTCATGCCGAGAGGCTGAAAGCGCTTGCCAATGTCCCAAATTGGGACCATATACCGCCATGCGCATCATCGCTCTGTCCACACTCAAGGCATTCTGGGAGAACAGCCCAGCGCATGAGGACGCGAGGGAACCTGTGCTGGCATGGTACAGGCAAGCCGTTCAGGCGGACTGGGACTCCCCGGCAGAGCTGAAAGCCGGCTTCGGCAATGCGAGCATCCTCAAGGATGGGCGGGTTGTGTTCAATATCGCGGGTAACAAGTACCGGCTGGTTGTCTGGATTAATTTTGCTTATCGCGTCATATACATTCGTTTCATCGGCACCCACGCCGAGTATGACCGGATCGACGCTCAGGCTATTTGATGGAGGCCCTGCCATGGAGATCAAGCCAATCAGGAGCGATGCCGATTACCGGGCGGCTCTCAAGGAAGCCGAAACGCTGATGACGGCGGCGCCGGGATCGCAGGAGGGCGAACGGCTCGACGTGCTTGTCACCTTGATCGAGGCATACGAGCGCAAGCATTATGCGTTGGATTTGCCCGACCCGGTGGAAGCCATCAAGTTCGCGATGGAAAGCCGCGGGCTATCGGCGAGAGACCTTCAGCCGATGATCGGGCGGCTCAATCGGGTCTACGAAGTTTTGAACCGCAAAAGGCCGTTGACGCTCAAGATGATTTGGCGGCTGCACGGGGATTGGGCATTCCGGCCGAGAGCCTCATCAAGCAGACGGAAAACTCCCATCCAGCATAGGTGCGGGTTCGCCGGTCAGGGCGCACTTTCCAGCCATCGCCGACGGCCTTCGGATTCCTATCGCGCGGTTCCAGAATTGACTCGCGCGCAACCGTCCGGCCCGCTCCGGTTAGATTTTGACCACTTGATTTGTGCGCCACGATGTGCCGGACTGCAGCCATGAGTTCCTTGATCGCCATCCTCGACGCCGCCTACACGCAAGACGCGGCGGGCGTTGGCTGCGTGCTTGCCGAGGGGTGGAACGCCCCGGCCGCCACGGCGGAATTGGCGAAGCATATTCCAGGCGCGCCGCAACAATACGAGCCAGGCAGCTTCTACAAGCGCGAGCTGCCGCTGCTGCTTGAGATGATCCACGAGCTGCCGCAAAGGCCGGACGCCTACATCATCGATGGCTATGTCTGGCTTGGGCCGGAAAAGCCGGGGCTCGGCGCGCATTTGTTCGAGCGGCTTGGTTCGGGCGTGCCGGTCGTTGGCGCCGCCAAGACCCCGTTCCGTGGCGATACATGGTCCGCGCCGGTGCTTCGCGGCCAAAGCCAGCGCCCGCTGCACGTCACCGCCGCCGGGATGGACACGGCGCAGGCGGCGGCGCTTGTCTCAGGCATGCACGGCGAGCACCGCGTGCCAACGCTCCTGCGATTGGCCGACCGCCTGGCCCGCGACGCTGCCGTCGATAGCAAGGCCGAAGAACGCAGATAGGCGCCCCGCCGCGCTCTTGAGCCGCCCCCCAGCGTCATCCCGGAAAGCGCCTCAGCGTTTATCCGGGATCGCAACAAATGCCAGCGCCCGCCCACGATCCCGGATGGGACGCAAAGGGCGCCTTCCGGGACGGCGCTCGTTCGACACACAGTTACGGAACGCGCACCTGGTTGAGGCGGCTCACGGTTTCGCCCGTGCAGCCATTTTCCGGGCACAGATTGACGAGGAAGCAGTTCCGGGCGAGGTCCGGCCTGTAGTCGAGATCGCCTTCCACCAGCACGCCAACCAGCTTCTTGGTGGCCTGGTCGTACACGCCCGATCCCGAATTGCCGCCGAACGTGTCGAGGTTGGCAATGAACGAGGCCTCGTTCGAAGCGTCGCGAACCCTGGCGCCCGCAGCGTATTTGAGCGGCAAGCCGGCCGGGAAGCCAATCACGAAAACCCGCTGGTCCACCGCCACGGACTGGGCTTCCCAACTCGTGACTGGTTGGGCGACGGAGGCAGGCACCGGCTTGTTAAGGCGCACCAGAGCCCAATCGTGGCGACGGGCATCGGCAAAGTCGCCGCTCTCGCCGCCAACAACCTCTTTTCCGGCGAAGACGTTGGCTTCCGGTATCGCGGTCGCATCGGCGTCCTGCTTTTGCATGGCATAGCCGAACACGAATTTGATCCCGGGCACGTTCGCGGGCACGGCTTCGCTGCGCGAGACCTCGCGGACGCAATGGCCCGCGGTCAAAACCAGATCGGGCTGCACCAGCGTGCCCGAGCAGAAGGCGGCCGAGGGCTGGTCCGCGAACTTTTCCTTGGGCGTCGGGCAAAGGTGCCTGACATCCTGGAAGGACTTGGCCTTGATGCGAACCGTGCCGCCGGATGGCGCTTCGAGCTTGGCCGCGTCGAAAAGCGCAACGGACGCGCGCGCGAGCGGCTCAAGCCCGCTGCCGGCCGGCAATTGATACCGGTCCTTGCGGTCGTCGATCCCGTAGATGGACCGGCTGGCAACGTGGGCCGCGGTCAAGAGCTGTGCATCGTCGAGCGAGGCGAGCCCGCTCGCCGCGCCGGCGCTTACGCCGCGCGACGCCCCCACGGCGGATCTGGTTGCCGGCGCGCCCTTCTTTTTTTGGATGCGGCGCTCGACCTCGTTGCGCAAATCCTCGTCGCTCGCGTTTTTCACGGTCTCGACAGCTTTCTCCAAGCTGCCCGCGTGCGCGGCGGTGACCGCCGGAATGCCCGCGAAAATGAAGGATAGTGCGCAGGCAAAAGCGTGTATCCGGTCCCGGTTTCTTGTCAGCATGTCTCCCTCTCCTGGATCGCTACCTTTTCAGTTTCAAAAGACGGTCTTGCAGCACATAGCCGATGGACTTGCCAATTTGCGCAACCTCAGCCCTGCGTTCGTTGGCGGCGATTGAGGCCGCCAGCTCGCGCTTGCTTCCGGACGATCTCGCAAATAAGCATTTTAATAAGATTCAGCCAGCAGAATATCTACAATCCCACTCGATCCAGCCAATTTAAACGGGCGGGCGTGTTCTCCCTGCCGGTCATCGTCCAGCCGGTGCCGCCCCTGAGCCGCGACTCGCAATGGCGGCGGCCCTGCATTCGCGCCAGCCTATGAAAAGGCGGGAAACGGCTTGCCCGCTGCCTCGTAGAAGTTTCTGAGCCGCGTTTCCGCCTTGCCCGGCCGGTCAAGCGCCAGAAAGCGCAGCGCGTTCTTGTAGAACAGGTTGTCGAGTTGCTTCCCGTTCAGGCCGAGATCCCGGAAAAACGCCTCGACATTGTCCACATATTGCGCGGCCCCTTGCGCCCTGCCGGTCATCGTCCAGTCGGTGCCGTACATCAGCCGCTCGCATTTTGGATCGGCCTCGAAATACTTCGCGAACAGTTTCTTCACCGCCTCGATGTGAGCCGTTTCGGCGGTTCCGTCCAGCACCCAGTAGAAGTAGCTGATGTCGGCGTAGACGTTAGGGAACCGGCCGCCCTTGATATAGGCGCTAATCTCGCCTTCCCAGCTCTTGCCGAACTGCTTCGGGGCGTCCGCCAAATTCAATACCTGGCTGAAGTTTCCGAAATGCGCGAGGTTCAAGCGCAGCTTCGGATATTTCGTCAGCACCCTTTCCCAGAATTTGGGCTCGGCCCTGGTGGCGTAGCCCGGACCCGCGGCCTGGCTATCGGCGGTGTGCGCGACCACCGGCACATCGTTCGCCTCGCACCAGGCGTAAAGCGCGTCGAGCGCTTTATCGAGGGCGGCGCCGAAGCCCGGCTCGCTCATCGAGGCATAGGCTGGGAAGCTCGCTGCCCCGGCGTTGCCCGTAGGCTTGAAGCCCATTGGCGAATAGAGCTTCGCGCCCAGGAAGCCCTTCTTCGTGACCGCCTCCTGGACAAGGGCGAGCGGGGATGGCTCATCGGGCTTGCGCCGCACCTCGCGCAAGGGATCGAAAGCCACGTAGCCGTGCATGGGCCGCGGCTGGCGCAGGGACAACTGGCTCAAGAGTTCCACCTGATCTTTGAGCGGCGAAGGCGTCTGGTCCTGGAGCCAATAATTGTAATCGACGATAGCGGGGGCCGTAAGGATGGCCTGCGTGCGCTGCGGGTCGTAGAGCGAATAATAGGTCTCGACGATGGTTTCGCGATAATTGGTCAGCAGCCCGCCCCAGGCGAAATAGCGCGAGAATATGCTGCGGCCGCTGGCGAGGTAGTTGCCGATGGCCGTGGCGGTATCGCTGAGGGAGGAGCCCAGGCTTTTCATGCTGCGGCTGGATGCGCCAGGCGCTGTCGCGTTGGCGATTTCCATCTCGCGCAGCACGAAATCGACGAAGGCGTCGGTGTTCTCGCCGCTGCCCAGCATTTTCGTGCTGGGCGTGGCGCTCTTGGGCTGCGGCCCTCTATCACGGTAATGCTGCTCCAGCACTTCCGCGATGGCCTTCGCTCCGGGCGGAGTTTCGGCCCCGGCGCTCTTCAAGGCTCTGCTTGCGCCGGACGCTCCCGAAGCATATCCGGAGCAGGTACCAGGCGCGCTCAGGCAAGCCAGCTCCTTCTGGCAGCTCGGCGCCTCGTATTTCAAAATCAGGTCGGTGAGTTTTGAGGCCATGCCCTTCCACACGCTTTGCGAAGGGGCGCCGGCCACCGCCTGCGTTTGGCCCGCGCCATAGTCGGCCATGACGACGCGGTCGAGAAAGCCGCGCACCGGCAGGTCGGCGGCGTTGAAGAAATGGCAGTGGATGTCGATGAAGCGCCGGGAGGGGCCTGCGTGGGCCGGGAGCTTGAGAGTGGGCAGGACCGCGGCGGTAAGTGCCGCTTTGAGGATATCGCGCCGGTGAAACATGGTTTGCGAAAGCCGGGTTCGAGCCGATGGATGATGCGCGATAGGGCGGCAGGAAATGTGTTGCCGCTATGGCGGGAGCGCGGTCTAAATCTCCTCCGCGAACAGCTTTGCGCCAAGGAAGCTGTGCCGGGGGGCTTGGCAGCGGTGCGCGGCGGGCTCCGGCTTACGGCCCCGCCGGTTTCCGCGCCGCCCGGAGATAATAGTAAGCATCGCAGTAGGGCCTGAAGCCGATCTTGGCGTAGCACCGGTTCGAATAAGGATTGCGCAAATCGGTGTAGAGGCAGGCAGCACTCTTGCCCTCAGCGAAGGCGCGTTCGCAAAGGGCTGCGGTCGCTGCGCCGGCATAGCCGCGGCGCCGCATCGCGGGCGGCGTGTACACGGGACCGATTGCCGCGACCGTTTTCAGCTCGCGTGCAATCCCCGCGAGCGCTACAGGCTCCCCGTCCACCGTCCAGAACAAGTACCGTCCGTTGGCTGCCGCGTTCCCGACTTTCTCCCACTGCGGCGGCACGTCGTGGGGAACGGCTTCCTGGCGGAACGCGAGCATCCAACTGAAAAGCAGCGGCATGTCGGCAATCGTGGCGCGATGCGGAGCGCCTTCCGCCCCAGGATGGCAGGGCGGCGTCCTTAGCGCGTAAATCCGCTGCGGCTCCGGCTCCTGAAACGCGATGCCCGATGCGCTTGCTTCCTCCACAAACCAGCCCGCGGTGCTGTCCGTTCCTGCGACGCCCGGATACGAAAGGTGCTTCGTCTCGCGTGCCAGGCGCTGGCACTCCTCGCGGTTCAGGGCGCCAAGCACGAGCGGCCGGTCTGGAGATTGGATTGCGCAATGGCCGGGCGCGCCAAGCGTCCAGCATAGGAAGCCGGTGGGACAGTCCTTTCCTTCGCCCGCCGCCAATATCCCGGCGGGCAGGTTAAAGCGCACCTCGTCTGCCTCAAGCGCCGGCAAGTGAAATTCAATGAATTCCTGAAAAGTCATGTCTCCACCGGGCGCGAGTCGGCCTGCTAACTTGCCAGCCGCCTCGTGCGGCCGTTTGCGGGGGAATGCGCGGAACAGGCGCCGCCGGTCAATTCTGAAGCCGGACATTCGAGCCGCCACGACAGCCCTTCCGGCTCAAACCTCAGCTCAACTTCGGCGTCGAGGCTTTCTCCAGCCATGCGGGAAATGACGGTCGAGCCGAAGCCCCGCCGGGCGGGGACAGCGACGGGCGGCCCGTCGCGCTCGCGCCAGCCCATCGTAAAAGCCTCCCCCCGGCTGCCTGGGCGCAGGCTCCATTCGATATCGACACGGCCGCCACTGTTGGAGAGCGCGCCATATTTGCCGGCGTTGGTCGCAAGCTCGTGCATGGCCATGCCGATGGTCTGGGCCGCGTTAGCCGAAACCCTGAGCGCCGGCCCTTCGAGGCCGATCCGCGTTCCGATCAGACCCTCGAAATGCGCGAGCTGCGACCGGACAAGCTCGCTAAGCTCCACATTTTTCCACTCGCTCTTGACAAGCAGGTCATGGCTCGCCGCCAGCGCCCCGACCCGCTCGCTGAAGCGTTCGATGAATTCGGCGGGGTTCGCCGTTGAAGCGGTTTGCCGGGCGATTGCCTGCACGACGGTGAGCATGTTCTTGGAGCGGTGATTGACCTCCGCCATGAGCAGATCGATCTGCTCCTCGTGCAGTTTGCGCTCGGTGATATCCGAGAAAACGGCGGCAAACTGGCCGGGCGCGGTCCGGTAGGCAAAGACCTGATACCAGCGGTGCAAGGCTGCTGCATGGCTTTCGAAGTGGACCGGCTGGCCGGTCAGCGCCACGCGGCCATATCTTTCAATCCAGTGGGCTTCGAGTCCCGGCAGCACCTCGGTAGACGCGCCTGCCCCTGACCTCGGCGCGCCGGAGACCGGTCAGGCGCTCGAAGGCGGGGTTCATGTCGAGAAACTTGTAATCGCAGGGCACCCCTTTCTCATTGGTGACAATCTCGTGCACCGCATAACCCTCAGCCATATTGTCGAACAGCCCGCGGAAGCGCGCATCGCTTTCTCTCAGGGCTTCTTCCGCCTCCAGGCGCGTGACGTTTTGCAGAACCTCCCAGCGGTTGCCTTCGTGCACCAGCGTCAATTGGTGGCTGGCCGAAACGTCGAGGACCTCGCGTATGCCGCATTTTTCGATTGAGTAGGTGCACAGCGCCAGGATTCTCCTTGTGGCGATGGCTTTGTCGACTTGTGCCTCGTACCGGGTGAAATCCTGCCAGTCCCCTTTTTCGAGCCAGAAGGTGTTGCCGGTCAGCCGCAAGCCTTGGAAGCCGCGTTCAAGGGCAGTTTCCAGCTTCTCCAGCCATGCTTGCAAGACGCGATCGGCATCGAATTTGCCGTCCGGCGTGTACCACTGGCTATAATCGAGAATCTCGATCTGGCCGTTGGCCTGAAACCGGCGGAACTGGGGCACCGCTTTGGCGAGCGCCGCCTCCGCCTCGCGGCGCTAAGAGGCTCCGATGTCACCCACATGCAGAACTCGTTCGCTTCGAGCCCGGCCTTGAAATAGGGGACGAGTGTGTCGCCGAGGTCGGCCTTGGTGGCGTAGAATTGGCAGAGATGGGTTCCCCAGGGGACAGCGCCGACGGCATCGAGACCCGAGTTGCGCATCGGTCCAACGGTGTCCGCAGCCCTCAAAGCAGAGGTCTCGATTGCTAACTGCAAAGCTCACGCCTCTATACATTTTCAACGCTAAGCGAAAATCCGCGGTACTCCGCGTCCCTTGGCACCGCTTACCCGTTTATGTTGTATCCGCGGCTAAATATATTACGCCGCGGTCACGTTTGCTACCCCGTCCTCTTCACCTTCGCGTAAATGCCGCGGGGGCCGCCAAACTCCAGGCCAAGCTGGCCCGCGCGGAATAACTCGCGAAATGGGAAAATGCTCCCAAGAGGTGGCACGGCCTCGGCGGCCGCAATATCGAGGCGGTCTGCCATCGCGCCGAGCGATGGCCGGGTGTAAAGCTTGTCTGGGTCCTTACCTATAAGGATGGCATGCCCCAAGCGGGGAAGGCGCGCCGGATGTGTCACATTGTATAGGTGTAGCGATTTTGCTATGCGATCCGTCCGGCCAAACGGGAAAGTAACGTGAAAAGTTCAGCGAACCTTTATTCGGAGCTTAAGGACCATTGGCGGCATGCCGGGCAGCATGCCATCGAGACCGCAAGCGGCAAGTGCTATCGCTTTGGCGATGTGGATGGGATTTCCGCGCAGCTCGCGAACGCGCTCGCGGGACTGGGCGTCAAGCCAGGGGACCGGGTTGCCGTCCAGGCCGATAAGTCGCCCGAGGCGCTGTTTCTCTATCTGGCGTGCCTGCGGGCGGGCGCGGCCTATCTGCCGCTCAACACCGCGTATACAGAGGCCGAACTCAACTATTTTTTGACCGACGCGGAGCCAGCACTTTTCGTCTGCCGCCCGCAGGACGAGGCTGCCGGCGCGGCACTTTGCGCCAGCACTGGCGTCCCCAATTGCCGCACGCTCGGGGCAACGGGCGAAGGAAGCCTGATGCCGCTTGCCGCGGGGCAGCCGGCCGCCTTCGAGGATGTTCCGCGGGCACCGGACGATCTCGCGGGCATCCTCTACACCTCCGGCACCACCGGCCGCTCCAAGGGCGCGATGCTGACGCATGCCAACCTGTCCTCGAATGCACATGCGCTGATCGAGACTTGGGCGTTCACCGATGCCGACGTGCTGCTGCATGCGCTGCCGGTGTTCCATACGCACGGGCTGTTCGTGGCGAGCAACGTGGCGCTGATGTCAGGCGCTTCTATGCTGTTCCTGCCGAAGTTCGATGCGGACGAGGTTTTCCGGCTGATGCCGCGAGCGACGGTCATGATGGGGGTGCCGACGTTCTATGTGCGGCTGCTCGCCGATCCGCGGCTCACGCGGGAGGCGGGGCAGCGCATGCGGCTGTTCATTTCGGGCTCGGCGCCGCTCCTGGCCGAGACGTTCCGGCAGTTCCGCGAGCGCACGGGCCAGGCCATTCTCGAACGCTACGGCATGACCGAAACCGGCATGAACACCTCGAACCCCTATGAGGGTGAGCGCGTGGCGGGGACTGTGGGCTTGCCGCTGCCGGGTGTCGAGGTGCGCGTGGTGGAGCCCGAGACGCGCGCGATCCTTGGTGCCGGCGAGATCGGCATGATCGAGGTGCGCGGGCCTAACGTCTTCAAGGGCTATTGGCGCATGCCAGAGAAAACCGAGGCTGAGTTCCGCGAGGACGGCTTCTTTATCACCGGCGACCTTGGGCTGATCGATGCGCGGGGCTATGTGCACATCGTTGGGCGCGGAAAGGATCTCGTGATTTCCGGCGGTTATAACGTCTATCCGAAAGAGGTCGAGAGCGAGATCGACGCCATTGAGGGCGTTGCGGAAAGCGCCGTGATCGGCGTTCAGCATCCCGATTTCGGCGAAGGCGTCGTCGCGGCGGTGGTGAAGACCGAGGCCGGGCTTACGGAGGCGGATATTCTGGAACCGCTCAAAAAGCGCCTCGCCAACTATAAGCTGCCGAAGCGCGTGATATTTGTGGAAAGCCTTCCCCGCAATACGATGGGGAAGGTCCAGAAAAACTTGCTCCGCGATGAGTATCGCAGTCTCTTCTCCTGACGTTTCGCGCCGGTCCTTATTATCGCGATCTCCACGAACGCCGCTTTGGTGCGTATCCACCATGTACGCCGTGAGGTTCGAAAGCCCAATTCAGGATACGGAGAATCAGCCAAGGAATAGAAGCAAACAAGAAAGCCATAATTCCAAGGATAAGCCCAGCAATAAATCCAAGCGCAGCCCTTTCGATAATTGGGGTGCGGGAATGATGATCGTAGCCGAACAGAAAAGCGCCGAATATTCCCACCCCGACGATAAAGATAACGCCAATCCAGCGCCAAATTCGTGTTTCCAGGCTCATCTCGGCCCGTCCCCTCGTGCCTGCCGCATGTCTACTGCTGCCTGTCAGCTTTATTCCGCTGCATTCCGGCGCGAATTATGACCTCGGCTTCCCTGGGCCGGGGTATTTGCGCAGCTCAAGCTTGGCGATCTGGTTGCGGTGCACCTCGTCCGGGCCGTCGGCGATGCGCAGCGTCCGGATCGAGGCATAATCGTAGGGCAGGCCGAAATCGTCGCAAATCCCCGCCCCGCCATGCGCCTGGATCGCCCAGTCGATCACCTTGCAGGCCATATTCGGCGCCACGACCTTAATCATTGCGATCTCGGCGCGGGCGGCCTTGTTGCCTGCCGTGTCCATCATGTACGCCGCCTTGAGCGTCAAGAGCCGCGCCTGGTCGATCATCATCCGGCTTTCGGCGATGCGCTCCATCCACACGCTTTGATCGGCGACGGGCCTCTTGAACGCGACGCGCTTCTTGAGCCGGATGCACATCTTCTCTAGCGCCCGCTCGGCCCGGCCGATGGTGCGCATGCAGTGATGGATGCGGCCCGGCCCAAGGCGCCCCTGCGCGATCTCGAAGCCGCGGCCCTCGCCCAGCAGCACGTTCTCCTGCGGCACGCGGACATCTGTGAAGCTCAACTCGCCATGGCCGTGCGGCGCATCGAGATAGCCGAACACCGGCAGCATGCGCTCCTTCTTGACGCCGGGCGTATCCATGGGCACCAGGATCATGGATTGCTGCTTGTGGTGGTCCGCGTTGTCCGGGTCGGTTTTGCCCATCAGGATCAATATCTTGCAGCGCTTGTCGCCGGCACCCGACGTCCACCACTTGCGGCCGTTGATAACGTAGTCGCCGCCGTCCTTCTTGATGGAAATCGAAATGTTCGTGGCATCGGACGAGGCCACGCCCGGCTCGGTCATCGCGAAGCCCGAGCGGATCTCGCCGGCCAAGAGCGGCTTCAGCCAGCGCTCCTTCTGTGCCTCACTGCCATAGCGGACCAGCACCTCCATGTTGCCCGTGTCCGGCGCCGAGCAGTTGAACACCTCTGGCCCCCAATGCGAGCGTCCCATGATCTCCGCAAGCGGCGCGTATTCGAGGTTGGTCAGCCCCGCGCCAAGCTCGCTATCGGGCAGGAACAGGTTCCAGAGCCCCTGCGCCTTGGCCTCTTCCTTGATCTCCTGCAGGAGCTTAAGCGGCTCCCAGCGGCCGGGCTGATTGTCCGCTGCGTCGAACAGCGCGTGCTCATTCGGATAGATGTGCTCGTCCATGAAGCGTTCGAGCCGCGCTTTGTAATCGGCGGCCTTCGGGGAGAGCTGAAAAATGTCGGCCATGGGGCTTCTCCTATCGCACCGCACCTTGCCATAGCCGCCGCGCCCGCGCCATGCCTGACATTCCGCTTTTTAGCAGCCGTTAGCCGAAGCCCGGCGAGTTCGTTACCCGGACCGGCTTCCTCACCGAAGAATTAGTGAGTTCGATCATCGCCTGTATTCCATAGCTGGCTCGCTCATTACCGCCTTGACAGAAGACGTTTCCCCAACGGGCATTAACGCGGGCTTGAAACCGGCGGCATACCCTGTTAAGAACCTTAAACCTTTCGCCCTTATGTTTGCTCCTTTTGCTTGGCGATTGAAACGCAACCATTGCGGGCGGTTGTAGAGTCTTTGCCGGAATGCTCTTTCTGACCGTATACTGCAGGGCTTGCTGCTCAGGTTTCCGCCTTCCGAACTACCGCCGGCGCTGGTGCAGGCGGCATTTAACTTTGGTAGTTAGGAATCGAAGTACCGTTGAAAACGAACGATATTCATACCGAGAGGGCGAGAGAGCGGCTATCCCCTCGGGCCAAGCCGCAGCAGGACCGAAGCCGGGTACGGCTTCAAGCTCTGCTCGATTCAGCGGAGGAGTTGATTGTCGAGTCGGGACTGCAGGGACTGGCAATGCGGGAAGTTGCCCGCCGCACTAATTTGTCGATCGCCGCTGTCTATCACTATTTCCCGTCTACGGCCGCGCTCATCCGCGCCCTCGTTGAGCGGCAACTCGAAAAGTTGAGGGGCATCCTGGAAACCGGATTGCGGACACGCTTTCCGATGGAAGCTGCCGGCATGAGCGTCGAACAGGTGAAGGTACTTTTGGTTGAACAGGTGAACGGACTTATAGACGATATTGCAGCCTTTTTCTTCAATACACCGTCAGCAACAGAAATCTGGGGCGGTTTGCAGGCATATCCAGACCTTCGCGTACTCGATATTGAAGATACAAAAAGGAATGCAGCGCTCATCCAACCCGTTTTCGCTCGCTTCATTCCATCTCTGGAGCCCGAGCAGGCGCACATGACGGCGATAGTTCTCGTCGAAAGCGTAACTGCTAGCCTCCGGTTCGCGATCGCTTCGCCGCCAGATGTTCGTGTGCAGATTGTTGACGCCCTTAAGAATTTTGTTGCCCAGTGGCTGACGGGCCTTCTACGCACCGCCAGAGGTATGAGCGCGGATTAATTGCGCTTCAATAGCGGGAAGCGCGAAAGTGCAACTGAAGTGCTGAAACGGTTGGAAGCAAGCAAATGCACCAATCGCCGTCCGATAAGCCCAGCAACATACGCCGCAGCGAATTGCAGTCTTTTTGCGAATACATCAACGGTTGTATTTCGATTTTTCTTTGGCCTGACTCCACGCGAACACGTTGATGAGCGGGACGGGATTTGCTATCGGTTATAGCCAACTAGTCGAGTAAGGCTCCAGTACGAAAGTCCGTCGAATGGACAAAGAGGGAAGGCTGCGAACCGCCACGCAAAGTGTCCTGGATGAAATCGAGGGTATTTTGCGCCGGGCAGCGGATACCCATCCTCATTTGGACGGCCCCGCCCGCGCACTCAGGCGTATGGCAAAGGTGGCAGGCCGGCCCCTGCGAATTGGGATACTGGGAGAGGCGAATTCCGGTAAGTCCTCGTTAGCCAATCTCCTTGCGGGGGTTCCTGTATTGCCCGCGACCCTCCTGGCGAATGCAAGGTTGCCGGTGTTGCTCACCTATGCCCCCTCCCCCACCGTCGCCGCCATTTACGAAAGCGGCGAGAGGGTCACTTTTCCACTGCTCCAGGACGTTGCGCGGACCGTCGCCGCCATTCAAGACTGCGCCGCGATGAGCTGCCTGCTGGCAGGCAAGAGCGTTCGATCTGGCGCCTTGAAATTCCTGGAAGCGGGGCTTCCAAGCGACATCCTTCGCTCAACTGAAATTCTGGACCTTCCCGCTGACCACCCTGGTTTGCGGGGCTTCCGGATGGATGCTGCGATCTGGACAACGGTTGCGACGCAGGCATGGCGTGAATCAGAGCGAGCACAGTGGGCCAAGCTGCCGCAGTCCGTCCGGTCCCGAAGCTTGCTTGCCGTAACTTTTTGCGATCTTGTTGCGGACAGGGAAAATAACCTGAAGCGGTTGCAGGCCAGGCTCGACACGTCAGCCAAGCCCTATTTCCAGGGAATCTGCTTCGTAGAGAATGGAGACCCGGATCTGGCTGCCGCCGCACCCAGGAATAAAGCCCTATTCGCACAAATTCAGTATTTGGCGCACCGGTTTGCCGCGGAGCGCTTTGGCAAGGCGATGTCCGTCGCGCACCATGTGATGGCGGCGGCTGCGAAGACCGGCCCCGCAACCAAATCTGAGCGTAATATCTTCAGCAGCGGTGCAGGGGCAAAAGCCGGCAAAGCCTTATTTGACCGGAATCGGCCGATTACCCTGAAACGGCGGCTTCCAGAAGTTGGGCTTGTAAGGCCTATAACACTATGCAACGGACATGCATCCGGGCCAGCAGCAAAATCTGCGGCGCGCAGAGCAGCACAGGCAAGCCATTTGGGGGCACCGGCGCGCAGAGCAACACAGGCGAGCCATTCTTCAGCCACGGCCCGTAGAACAGTACAGACAATCCTCCATTCCTCAGCCGCAGCCGGTAGCACAGTACAGGCAAGCCATTCCTCAGCCGCGGCCAGCGGAATAGTACAGACAAGCCCTTCACCGGCTGCCCGGGAGAAATCCAGGGTGCGTCCCCGTTGGCTGACGGGCGCGGCGGCAACTGCGGTGGCGGGCATGGCAATGTTTGCAGTGCATTTGGGGCTGGTTGACGCGGGAAAGAACCCGGATTCCAATCCGTTGCTCAGCGCTTCCGAAGTGGTTGAGCAAAGCGCCATGGACACCGCGGAGACGCGCAGGAAAGCAGAGGCGGAAGCGGCCACTGCCGAGGCACACGGAAAGGCCATGGCGGAAGCTATTGCTGTTGCGGCTGCGGAGGAACGCGGAAAGGCTCAAGCAGAAGCCGCCGCGGACGAGGCAAGCGGAAAGGCCATGGCGGAAGCCGCTGCTGCTGCAGAGAGACGCGGAGAGGCTCAGGCAGAAGCCGCCGCCGTTGAGGCGCGCGGAAAGACCGAGGCGGAAGCTGCGGCAGAGGAACGCAGGGAGGCGCAGGCAGAAGCCGCTGCGGAACCTACGAGGTGGAAGAACGCCGAGGCAGGGAGGCGCAGGAGGGCAAAACCGGAGGTGGCGGAAAGACACAGGCGCGCTGTCGCACAAGCCGTTCTGCGCGCATACAATGGCAACGGTCTCATCATACACGGCATAAGCCAATAAGTGGCATCGTCGAGCCCGCAAGTACGGCAGAGCGTCGTTTGCGTGGGGCAAACGGACAAGCCGCATGGTGCAGTTATTTCGCAGCGAGCCCTAAACCCGATCGCCAGCCCAAAGCGGGCTGGAAAGGTCGCGAAGCGATTGCCGCAAGTTTCTGCTCCGGTATTCCGAAAGCCGCCTTGGCCGGATATATCTTTGCGCGAGCTTGCGTGTATCGCGCGCGATTGCGGGTTTTTCTAATCTGCACTGCAAGTTGCAGGTCGATTTTCTTTGTCGCGGCACCCAGCGAACACGTTGATGTGCGAGACAGATCTGGTTATCAATCATGGGCTGTTAACCGAGCGCCGCTCAAGTACGAAGGTCCGCCGAATGGACATAGAGGGGAAGCTGCGATCTGCCGCACAAAGTCTCTCTAATGCGGAGGGCATCTTGCGGAAGGCCGCGGACGCTTATCCTTTTTTGGACGGCCCTGGCCGCGCCTTCAAGCGCATGGCAAAGGCGGCGAACAGGCCCCTGCGAGTTGGGATACTGGGAGAGCTGAATTCCGGTAAGTCCTCCTTGGCAAATCTCCTTGCAGGGCTTCCGGCGCTGCCCGCGCACCCGGTAACGGCTACGAGGCTACCGGCGCTGCTCAAATACGCCCACACGCCCTCCGTCGCCGCCGTTTATGAAAGTGGCGAGAGGATCGCATTTCCCGTGCGCCAAAACATTGCGCAGGTTGTCGCCGCCATTCAAGAGAGCGGCGGAAAGGGCAACCTGCCGGCGGGCAAAAGCGTTCCGGCTGGCAAGACCAAGATCCTGGAGGTAGGACTTCCAAGCGGCATTCTTCGTTCGATCGAAATTCTGGACCTTCCTGTTGGCCACCAGGGCTCGCCAGGCTACGGTATCGATGCCGCGATCTGGACGACCGTTGCGACGCAGGCTTGGCGTGAATCGGAGCGGGCTCTGTGGAGCACATTGCCGCAGGCTGTCCGTGCCCGCAGCCTGCTTGCCGTGACGTTTTGCGACTTGGCCGCAGGCAAGGAAGATAATCTGAAGCGGTTGCAGGCCCGGCTTGAAACATCGGCCAAACCCCATTTCCGGGGGATTTGTTTTGTAGCAAACGGAGACGAAGATCCGGCTGCCGCCGCGCTCAGGAATCAGGCCCTATTCGCACAAATTCAGTATCTGGCACAGGAATTCAGCGCGGAGCGCCTCGGCAGGGCAATGGCCATTGCGCGCCGTGTGATGACGAATGCGATCGCGAGGCTCGGCCCCGGAACCGGCTCTGAGCATGGCGGCCTCGCCAGCTATGAGGTGGCGGAAGCCAGCAAGGGATTACTTAACGGGGATTGGGTGACTGCCCTGAGGCAGCCTCTTCCCCAGGGGCCGTTCGAAAGGCCTTCAATTCTGCGCAGTCCGCCGGCCTCTGGGGCAAGGGGAAAAAACGCGGCGTCCCGGACAGCGCACGCGCCCAATGCGTGGGCGGCAGGTGGCGGGGCCAAGGAGCGTCCCCGATGGACAATGATCGGCGCGGCGGCATTGCTGGGGGGCGCCGCAATGTTCGGAGCGATTCAACTGGGACTGATCGGCCCGGAAAGAAGCCCGGTTTCAAATTCGTTGCCCAGCGCTTCCGAAGCGGTTGAGCAAAACGCCAAAGCGGAAGCTGAGAAGCGCAGGAAAGCCGAGGCAGAGGCTGCTGTAGCCGAAGCGCGCAGGAAGGCCGAAGCGGAAGCGGCTGCGGCCAAGGCACACAAAAAGGCCGAGGCTGAAGCCGCCGTGGCGGAGGCGCGCAGGAAGGCCGAGGCAGAAGCTGCTGTGGCGGAGGCACGCAGGAAGGCCGAGGCAGAAGCCGCCGTGGCGGAGGTGCGCAGGAAGGCCGAGGCTGAAGCGGCTGCGGTGGAGGCACGCAGGAAGGCCGAGGCTGAAGCCGCCGTGGCGGAGGTGCGTAGGAAGGCCGAGGCTGAAGCCGCCGTGGCGGAGGTGCGTAGGAAGTTGGAGGTAGAGGCCGCTGCGGCTGACGCCCGTAGGCAGGCCGAGGCCGAAGCTGCCGCGGCGGAGGCGCGTAGGCAGGCCGAGGCTGAAGCTGCAGCAGCGGACGAACGCGTGAAGGCCGAGGCGCAAGCCGCCGCGGCCGAGGAACGCAGACAGGCGGAGGCACGCCGGAAAGCCGAGGCGGCGGCTGCGGAAGCTAGAAGGCGAAAGAAGGCGGAAGCAGAAGCCGCGGAAGCAGAGAGGCGCAGGAGGGCTGAAGCGGAGGAAGCTGAAAGACGCAGGCGTGCTGCGGCAGAAGAGGCTCCGCGCCGGTCCAGCGGCAGCAGTCCCATCATGCACGGCATAGGCAATTGACCGGGATTCTCGACGCCTCTTATGCCAGTCAAAAGTCTTGACCGTTGTGGTGCGGCCGCCGCTTCTAGGATTACGCCAGCCATCCCGCATGTTGCAGAAACGGCTCTGCCCTTCTCAAAAAGCAGAGCATCGATCAAAAAAGCGAGAAGCAGATCAGTGCTCGCAACCGCAAGTTAGTTTATTCAGCTCGCTGCTCTGTTAAAACGTAAAAGGACGATAACCAATCGATATAGTTGGTTAGTTTATGCAGCTCGCGGCTTCGCTAGGCGTAATCGAGGCCAGGGGGAATCTATTTACGAACAATACTAGTAAATAGATGGAGTTTCGGGGTGAGGGGGAAGAAATGGCGCGCTTGCGGATAGCTTGCCAGGCGATACCAATGCTCGTAAGTGGCGTACAGGTCTTTCCAGTCCGCCACAGAGGCTAAAGCCGTCGATGTTGTGGGCCAAGGCGGCGCAGGCGACGCGCAAGCTGCCGCGCCGCTCAATTAGAAAGGCCTTGCCCTATCAGGCCATAAATGGCCGCGGGAGGTTCGCCCCCAGCGGTCGCGTTTCCATTACTCCTAGTACCGCGTAGAGATGCCTGATGAGGTTCCTGTTTTTTTGGCGGAAGACCGCTTCCGAGCCTGAAAATGCCGCTCCACAGCCTGAATACGTCAATGGCGGGACTCCGGCTCCATCGCCGGAAAAAGCCAGCAGGATTCTGAGGGGCGTTCTGGACGGGCCAGAGCCTTCCGCGCCTGCGCCCAAACGCCGTGAAGGCGAGACCGGAGAGGTTCCCTTATCGCGCCAGCTCAGCGTCGGCGCGAGGCTGGACATCACGAAGGGCCGCGCCATCGAGGGGGCCGCGAAGCTCATCGCGCATGCGGACATGGAGACCGCGCAGGTTATCGCCTCCGTGGCGGAAGAGCTTCGGAAGCAGGCTTGCCGCATCGCGTTCGTGGGGCAGGTGAAGGCTGGCAAGAGTTCCCTCGTTAACGCTCTCGTCGAGCAGCCGGGGCTTTTGCCGGTAGACATCAATCCCTGCACGGCGGTTATCACCAGGCTGAGCTTTGGCGTGCCCGGCAAGCCGCAGGCCGGCGCCGCATTCACGTTTTTCAACCGGGAGGAATGGCGCCGCCTCTCGCTGGGCGGCCGGACGCGCGAGCTGACGAACCGGCTGTTTCCGGACTTCGACTGGGAGGTCTTGAAGGCCCAGGTGAAGGAGATGGAGGAGAAGGCCCGGAAAAAGCTCGGAGCCTCCTTCGAAAGCCTTCTGGGAACGGAGCATGTCTACCCTGAGATTCAACCGGGGCTGCTCGTCCGCTATGTGGGCACGGAACATGCGCAGGCGGAAAGTGCCGCGGAGCAGGTCGAGGGCGAATTTTCGGACATCACCAAATGCGCCGACATTTTCCTGGATCTGGGCGCGTTCAGCTTCCCCACTGTCGTGATCGATACGCCCGGCGTCAACGATCCGTTCTTGGTGCGCGACGAGATCACCCGTCAGAATCTGGAGGCCGCCGACATTTGCGTCGTCGTCGTGACCGCCTGGCAGCGCTTGTCGGCCACCGATCTCAACCTTCTGCGGATGCTCCGTGGGCTCAAGAAAGACAGGCTCATCGTATTCGTCAATAAGGTCGACGAGCTGAAGGGCGGCGAAGCCATTGTCCAGGAGGTCGGGCGCCAGGTGTCGCTGACCCTGGAGCAGGAGTTCCCAGCCACCCATATTCCGGTCATTCTAGGCAGTGCCGCTTTTGCGCACAAGGCGCTGAACCGGGACGCTCCCGATAGTTTTCCGCACGGCGGGCTCGGTGCGGGCGCACTTAACGGAAGCGACGGGGAAGTTGGCTTAAGCCTCCAGGACTTGGGCAACGCGGGGTTGGATTGGCTGATCCGGGATGACAGCGGCGGCGAAGGTGCTGCCGGGGACTATTTCGAAAAGTCGGGTCTCACGTCACTGGCGATTGCCGTCTCGGAGATGATGAACGTTGGCTCGATTGCCTCGACAATCAATGCGTCCGCCAGCTTGATCGAGACTGTTGGGCGCAACCTCATTGCGTGGCGGGAGATCGAAGCCCATTTGCTTCGCCAAGTCTATTCCAATGCCGCGCAGGCAGAAAAAGAGCTTGCTGCCATTACCAGCCTGAAAAAGCAGTTGAGCGTCAAATTCGATGTCTTCTCCGATAGCCTCGATGCACTGGAGGCTAGAAAAGTAGACCTTATCAAACAGAAGCTTTCTTCGGCGGTGGAGGCCTTCATTCCGGAGGCACTAGTTACGTTCGGGAGCGGCGAGGCTCTTGCACAGGCGAGCCAGATCGACGTCAAGCTTAGGATACGGCTTGAACTTGTCTTCCTGGCGGCGATGGAGGATGTGCGCAACGCGCTCGAAAACGAGCAGGAGCTGCTTAGAATGGAGCTTTCAAAGATGTTGGGGGCCAGTGGCCTAACTGGCCCGATGATCGTTTTGGGCCAGCCGCTTGCACTCGCACCCTCCCTTGCCGCGCTGAGCGAGCCCGCGGCGTTTGGTTTCACCGCGCATTTGGCTGGACTGCCCGAAGGCCTGGCAGGCAGCCAGGACCAGGGCATTAAGCTGCCGAATCTCATTACTGGCGACTTCGCACCGATTATCGACCGGCTCGCCAGCGAAGCGTCGAGGGTGTTCCGGGTGGGTGCCACCACCTTCGCCGGGCAAACGAAGGCCCTGACTTTCGGCCCCATGGATAGCGTGGCCGAAAGAGTTTCACTGGCTATCAAGGAGGCACAGCCGTTGCCGCCGTCAGACCACGAATCCGTAATTCAAGCCATTCGCGAAACCATCTCCAATCTCAAACCTGTCGTTGAGGCTGGGTAGGCGCCGCTCCTGCGCAGGCAGGCCCCTGATCTGAGGCCCAAGCGAGGTGGGGCTTCTTTGCGCCCGCGATTACGATCAGAACAAACCCCTCCAATGATGAGAAAATCGAAAATCGGTCCGGGTAGAGCATCGTGGACGGCATCGCTATCTTGCTTGCCTCCATTGCATGTGCACTGTCCAACCCGGACATGGGCGGTTCTGGCCGTATTAGCGGTGTCGATGGGCCTCGCGCGGGCGGAGGATCTACCCGCGCCGCAGGCCATCCTGCGCATCGAACCCGGAATGCACATTGCCCAACTCACCCGCATCGGCGCCGACGCGGCCTGCAAGCTGATGGTGACGGGCTCGCTCGACAAGACAGCGCGGCTGTGGGCGCTGCCTGCTGGCGGCCGGGGCAGCCCTCAGCTACTTCGCACTCTGCGCGTCCCCATCGGCGAAGGCGATGAGGGTAAGGTCTATGCCGTGGCGCTTTCGCCTGATGGAAAGTGGGTGGCGGCGGGCGGCTGGGATGCGCACTACGCCGTGGACAAGACCCTGGGCGTCTATATCTTCGAGGCCAGCACCGGGCGCCTCGCCGCGCGCCTGGGCCAGTTCGGCAACGTAATCAATCACCTGGCGTTCTCGCCCGATGGTAGCCGTCTCGCCGCGACACTCTTCGGCGGCGAAGGCATGCGGCTGTGGGAGACATCTGGCTGGCGGCTGCTCGCCGAGGACAAGGACTACGGCGGCAAGGGCAGCTTCGACGCGGCCTTCGACGGTGCCAGCCGGCTTTACACGGTTGCCTTCGACGGCCTGATCCGCCGCTATGCAGCCGATGGTAAGCTGGAGGCGAAGATTGCCGCGCGTGGCAACGGAATGCCCTTCAGCGTTGCCATTCATCCGAAGGGGGGCAAGCTCGCGATCGGTTCTAGCGATGCGGTAGCGGTTGACGTCTACGACGCGAACACGCTGGAATGGCTGTACGCTGCCGATACAGGCGGCATTGCGGATGGCGATCTCAGCAAGGCTGCCTGGTCCGCCGACGGCTCGCGGCTCTATGCGGGAGGCCGGTATTCCCCGGCCGATGGCCGCCGCCTGGCGATCTGGCAAGAGGAAGGCCGGGGAGCGCGCAGCCAGATGCCACTGTCGCGAAACACCGTCATGCAGCTCTTACCCTGCGGGGATGGCATCGCGGTAGGGGCGCAGGACCCTGCCTTTGGGCTGATCGCGGCGGATGGCGCCAAGCGCGTCTGGCAGGAAGGCGTCTCGGCCGATATGCGGAACAAGCTGGGCGATGCCTTGGCCCTGTCCGCGGACGGTAAGCTCGTCCGCTTTGGCTTGGAGCAGGGCGACGGGCAGCCTGTTCTGTTCGGTCTAGCGGCATTCGAGCTTACTAGCGCTCCGCAGGTCCTGTCGGGGCTTTCGGCCGCCAAGGTTTCGGGCCTCGCGGTCAGCGACTGGGAGAACGGCGAATTCCCGAAGTTGAACGGCAAGTTCCTGCCGCTGGAAAACTATGAGGAATTGCTATCGCTCGCCATTGCCCCGGATGGCTCGCGGTTTACGCTGGGCACTGCATTCTGGCTGCGCACTTTCGCTGCCGGCGGCTCGCAGATTTGGCAGAAGCCCATCCCCGGTGCGGCCCGGGCCGTGAACATCAGCGGCGATGGAAAACTTCTCGCCGCCGCATTCGAGGATGGCACCATCCGCTGGTTCCGGCTTGCCGACGGCGCGGAGTTGCTCGCGCTGTTCGTTCACGCTAAAGACCGCCGCTATGTTGCGTGGACGCCGAAGGGCTACTATGCAGCCTCGCCGGGGGCCGGAAATCTGATCGGCTGGCATGTCAATCGCGGCTGGGATCGCGCACCGGATTTCTTTTCCGCGGCGCGTTTTTACGAGCATTTCGACCGCCCAGACATTGTCAAGCGGGTGCTCGACGACCTTGACGAGGATACAGCGATTGCCGAGGCGAACAGGCTTGCGGCCTCGAAACGAGCCGGAGAGATCGCCAAGCGATTGCCTTCGGCGCTTGCCGCCGTGGCACCCGGGTAGGGCAGCTCCTTCGTTGGCGAACTCCGCCGCCACGCGCATGGTGACGGAATTGCCGGTGCCTTCGCCCGAACGCCGCATCCGTTTGTTTGGGCGGGCGATTGAGCGGCTGCGCGGGCAGAAGGCGCGCGTTCCGGGCAGATTTTCGAGGCTGCGCTGCCGCGGCACCTTTTTGCCCGCGATACCGTAATCGAAACGGCGCCTTCCGGCCGATGTGCGGGCTCAAGTCCGGCGGCGCAGGTTGGAACTTGATGTGCCGCGAAGGAAGTAGAATTTATCCTAACAACGGCAGTTGAAGCGGCAAAACGTCTGCCGCTGTCATGGCCGGCCTTGATCCGGCCGTCCATACAGCAAGGAATAGCTTGCGTTTTCAGTGCGTTGCGTGGATGGCCGGATCAAGTCCGGCCATGACGGCGTGTGCGTCACCTGCCGGTGTGCCAGCAAAACGCCGGAACACGATATGCCAACTTGCATTTTTCGAGCCGGTGCGGACTCAACTGCCTTTTTAGGTTCATTCTACAATAGCGAAGCCTCGATGTCTCTCTTTTGGCTTGGATCGGATAGGCTTTGCGCGGAAAGCGGCCGTAAGCGGCGCGTTACGCACTGGCTCGCTAAAGCATGGGAAGTTTTGCTCTCAGGCTGGACGGCGAGGCAAAACGGTCCTTATTTGTTGGCCGTTTGCGCCGTCGCGTAGAAAAATCGTTCTAGATCTGCTTTATTGGCGGGCGATTTCGGTTGGTGACACCAGCCACGCTAGAGCTTGGGGGATTAGTGCATGGGTATTTGGCCTTTCCGTTCGCGTACCGAGGCGCCCAGGGCGCAAGGCAATCAGGCGTCCGCGTCCCAGCCGCAAACTGAAGAATTCATCGCAAAGGAGAAGGATATGTCATCGAAAAGCCGTCACCCGGAAACGCTTGCTCTCCACGCCGGCTGGCGGGCCGACCCAACCACGGGTTCGGTTGCGGTGCCAATCCATCAGACGACATCCTACCAGTTCCGCGACACCGGGCACGCCGAGAACTTGTTCGCGCTCAAGGAACTGGGGAATATCTACACCCGCCTCATGAACCCCACGAACGACATTCTGGAGAAGCGCATTACCGAAATTGAGGGAGGCGTTGCCGCCCTTGCGGTGTCTTCGGGGCAGTCGGCCTCGGCCCTTGCGGTGCAGAATATCGCGCGGGCGGGCGACAACATCGTCAGCTCGACCGATCTTTACGGCGGCACCTGGAACCTGTTCGCGAACACGCTGAAGGACCAGGGCATCGAGGTGCGCTTCGTGGACCCGTCGGACCCGGAGAATTTCCGCCGCGCCACGGATGCGCGCACTCGCGCCTATTACGCCGAGACGCTGCCCAATCCGAAACTCGCCGTGTTCCCCATCGCGGAGGTCGCGGCCATCGGCCGGCCGCTTGGCATTCCGCTGATCGTCGATAATACCGCGGCCCCGCTGTTGGCGCGGCCGTTCGATCATGGCGCGGCTGTAATCGTCTATTCGGCCACCAAATATCTGGGCGGCCACGGCAACAGCCTCGGCGGCCTGATCGTGGACGGCGGAAATTTCGACTGGGGCGCGCATCCAGAACGGCAACCGGCACTCAACACGCCCGATCCGAGCTATCACGGCGCGGTGTGGAGCGAAGCCGTGAAGCCGCTCGGGCCGATTGCCTATATCATCAAGGCGCGCGTGACGCTGCTGCGCGACCTGGGCTCGGCACTTTCGCCGTTCAACGCGTTCCTTGTGCTGCAGGGCATCGAGACGCTGCCGCTCCGCATCGAGCGCCATTCGCAGAACGCTCAGGCGGTCGCCAATTACCTCAGCAAGCGGCCGGAAGTGTCGAAGGTGATCCATCCGTCGCTCCAAACGGGCGTGGCCCGCGAGCGCGCGGATAAGTATCTGAAGGGCGGCTATGGCGGCCTTGTGGGCTTCGAGCTTTCGGGCGGCAAGGAAGCGGGCCGGCGCTTCATCGATGCGCTGGAGCTGTTCTACCACGTCGCAAACATCGGCGACGCGCGCAGCCTCGCCATTCACCCCGCGACGACGACGCATTCGCAGCTCAGCGCCGAGGACCGGAGCGCTACCGGCGTGTCCGATGGCTATGTGCGCCTTTCGGTTGGCCTCGAACACATCGACGACATTATTGCCGACATTGAGCGCGGGCTCGCCGCGGCCGGAAGCATCGCCAAGGCGGCGTAGTCTGGGGCTCACGTCATCGCGAGGCGGCACGGCCGCCGTCGCGATCCAGGGCGGCATCCGTGACTTCACTATGGATTGCTTCGCTTCGCTCGCAATGCCGGTGTAAAAGTGATTAGGCAGACAAAGGAGACGGGTAAAATGACTGCTGCGGATCGCGCCCCAGGCCGGGGCCGCATCTACAAGTCCATCACCGAGACGATTGGCGACACGCCCCTCGTCGAGCTTGGAAAAATTGCGCGGGAGCATGGCGTTGGGGCAAATCTCCTCGCCAAGCTCGAATTCTTCAACCCAATTGCCAGCGTGAAGGACCGCATCGGCGTCGCGATGATCGATGCGCTTGAGGCGTCGGGCAAGATCGAGCCCGGCAAGAGCGTGCTGATAGAGCCGACCTCAGGCAATACCGGCATTGCGCTTGCCTTCGTGGCGGCGGCGCGCGGCTACCGGCTGATCCTGGTCATGCCGGAAACCATGTCGATCGAGCGGCGCAAGATGCTGGCGCTCTTGGGCGCGGAGCTGGTGCTGACGCCGGGCGCGCTTGGCATGAAGGGGGCCATCGCGAGGGCGCAGGAGTTGCTGGCCGAACTGCCAGGCGCAATCGTTCCGCAGCAATTCGAAAACCCCGCGAACCCGGAAATCCACCGCCGCACGACCGCGGAGGAAATCTGGAACGATACAGCGGGCTCCGTCGATGCGGTCGTCTCCGGCATCGGGACCGGCGGCACCATTACCGGCGTTGGACAGGTGCTTAAGGCGCGCAAGCCGGGGCTTAAAATGATCGCGGTGGAGCCCGAGGAATCGCCGGTGCTGTCGGGCGGGCAGCCTGGGCCGCATAAGATCCAGGGCATCGGTGCCGGCTTCGTGCCGGGCGTGCTCGACACGAGTCTCATCGACGAGATCGTCAAGGTGAATACCGAGACCGCGCTTCAGACCGCGCGGCAGGTGGCGCGGCTGGAGGGAATCCCGGTGGGCATCTCGTCGGGCGCCGCCGTCGCCGCCGCGATCAAAGTTGGCCAGCGCCCCGAGTTTGCCGGCAAAAACATCGTCATCGTCATCCCCTCCTTCGCCGAGCGCTACTTATCCACCGCTCTGTTCGAAGGCTTATGAGGCGAGGCGGAGTCGCTTACCCGCGACCCAGCTTGTCCTGGCGCACCCTTTTTCAGGTTCATGGGTGCCTTAGCGGTTCCAATTTCGCGCCTTCCCCAAGCCTTGCCAGAGAGGTACGGCCGAGGGCAATGGAGCAGGGCGGAAGCCGCCGTCATGACAGGGGCAGGCTCTCTTCGCCGGCTTCGCATCGCCGCCACGCCGCCAGCCGCTCCAGCACCACAAAGAACGGCGGCACGAACAGCACGGCGAGGAATGTGGAGGCAAGCATCCCGCTGACCACGGCGATGCCGATGGAGACGCGGGCTCCGGCCCCCGCCCCGGAGGCGAAGACGAGTGGCAGCATGCCGAAGATGAAGGCGAAGGATGTCATGAGGATAGGCCTGAAGCGCAGGCGCGCGGCCTCCACGGCGGCTTCGGCGATTTCCATGCCTTCCGCGCGCTTCTCGCGAGCATATTCCACGACCAGGATGGCATTCTTGGCCGCCAGGGCAATGAGCAGCACGATGCCAATCTGCGTGTAGAGATTGTTCGGCATGCCAACCGCCGCGAGGGCCGTGGCGGTTCCGAGCAATGTGAGCGGCACGGCGAGGATGACTGCCAGCGGCTGAAGCCAGCTCTCATATTGTCCCGCGAGCACGAAATAAACCAGCACCAGTGCGACGGCAAACACACCGTAGATCTGATTGCCAAGCACCTCTTCCTGATAGGACATGCCGGTCCATGCCGTGCCCATGGAAGGGGGCAGGGATTTCTGGGCAGCCTCGCTCATCAGCGTCATGGCCTCTCCCGAGCTAAATCCCGCGGCCGGGCCGCCGGTGACGATTCCGGCCGGATAAAGATTATAAAGCGTGATGAGCGGCGCCCCCATCTCGTCCTTGATGCTCGCCACGGTCCCGAGCGGGACCATCTGCCCGCCGGCGCCCTTGACCTTCAGCTTCAGCAGGTCGTCAGGTTGCAGGCGGAACGGGGCGCCGGCCTGCACATAGACCTGGAAGACGTTGTTGTACTTGGTGAACTGATTAACGTAAGTGGACCCGAAATAGGATTCCACCGCCGAAAACACCTGGCTGACAGTAAGCCCAAGCGTTTCGGCTTTCACGCGATCCACCACCAGCCTCATCTGCTTCACATTGCCCTTGAATGTGGATGCGACATGGGCAAGCGCCGATTGCGTCGAGGCGTTCCCGGCAAGCTCCTCAGCCGCGCCCTGAAGTGCTGGAAAATCGGAGCTTCCGTCCTTCGCCTCGACCATCATGGTGAAGCCGGCGACGTTTCCGATGCCCTGGATTGAGGGCGGAAGCAGGATCAGCGCCGTTGCGGTCTGCATGCCACGAAGTTCGCCGCGCACACGCCCCGCGATGCTCGCGAGGCTCACCTCCTGGGTCTTGCGCTCGTCCCAGTCCTTGAGCACGACGTAGAGCATGCCGGTATTGTAAAGCGTGGCGTTGTTGTCTAGCGGCGAGACGCCGGAAACGCCAACCACACTCTCGACGCCGGGCACCTTCCGCACCAGCTTGACCGCTTCCGCCACCGCCGCCTCGGTCCGCACCTCGGATGCCGAATCGGGCAGGGTCAGGCTGATAATGAAGTACCCCTGGTCCTCGACTGGCAGGAAGCCCGTCGGTATGCGGGAGAGGCTTAGGAAGGCGAGGCCGATCAGTGCCAACCCCGCCAGCGTGACAGGGAGGCTGAAGGCCACCAGATGGCGGATCAAGGCGGCATAGCGCTCCTCGGCGCGCGCATAGATGGCATTGAAAGTGCGATAGACAATGTTGCGCTCGCTGGGCGGCACCTGCTTGCGCAGCCACAGGGCGCACTGTGTGGGCTTCAGCGTTGCCGCGTTCACCGCCGAGATGAGCGCGGTCGCCGCGATGACAAGGGCGAACTGCTGATACATCTTGCCGGTCAATCCCGGCAGCGTGGCCGCCGGGAGGAACACCGCCAGGAGCACGAGCGTGATGCCGACGACGGGGCCGAACAACTCGGACATGGCTTTGACGGCCGCCTCGCGGGCAGGCAGGCCTGCATCCATGTGGCGCGCCACGCCCTCCACGATCACGATGGCATCGTCCACCACGATGCCGATGGCCAGCACCAGCGCGAATAGGCTCGTGGTGTTAACCGTGAAGCCCAGCATCGCCATGGCCACGAACGCGCCGATAATCGTCACCGGCACCGTGGTTGCCGGCACCAGCATCGCCCGCCAGTCCTGGAGAAAAAGCAGAATCACGATCAGCACCAGCGCTGCGGCGACGATCAGGGTTACATAGACTTCGTGGATGGAAGCGGTGACGAATTTGGTGCTGTCGAAGGAGATCTTGTAGCCTAGGCCGGGAGGGAAGGACTTCGCCAGCTCCTTCATCTTTGCGTTCACGCCTTCGGCGACCTTCAACGCATTGGCGCCGGTGAGTTGCGAGATCGCGATTGCCGCCGATGGCTTGCCGTCGATGGTCGCGCTGTGGCCGTAGGTGGCCGCGCCCAGCTCCACGCTGCCAATATCGTGCACCCGGACGATCTTGCCGCCGCCCTCATCGGCCACCTTGACCACGATGTTCTCGAAACCGGCGGGATCGCTAAAGCGGCCCGTGACGTTGAGCGCATACTGGAAGTTCACCGTGGAGGGTGTGGGCGGTGCGCCCACAAGGCCGGCGGTCACCTCGGCGTTTTGCTGCTGGATCGCCGAAACAACATCGGCCGGCGTCAACCCAAACGCCTGCATGCGATCCGGATCGAGCCAGATCCGCATGGCGTATACGCCTGCGCCGAGCACCTGGACCGAGCCGACCCCAGGCAGCCGGGCCAACTCGTTTTCAAGGTTGATCTTGGCGTAATTGGCGAGAAACAAGTCGTCGTACCGCCCGTCCGATGAAAACAGGCTGACGAATTGAAGGATTGCGGTGGACTTCTTCTGGATGTTGAGCCCTTGGACGGCGACCGCCGCCGGCAACTGTGCGGTGGCAAGCGAGACGCGGTTCTGCACCAGAACCTGGGCCATGTCGGGGTTGGTTCCGACGTCGAAGGTGACGATTAGACTGTAGCTGCCGTCGGCGGCACTCGTCGATTGCATGTATATCATGCCTTCGACGCCGTTGACTTGCTGCTCGATGGGCAGCGCCACAGTGTCCATCACCGTGCGCGCGCTGGCGCCTGGATAGGTCGCGGTCACCGACACGGTTGGGGGAACCACGTCGGGGTATTGGGATATCGGAAGGCGCAGCAGGCAGAGCACGCCCAGCAGGATGGTGACGAGCGCCAGCGTGTTTGCCAAAACCGGCCGTTCGATGAAATAGCGTGAGAACATGCCGCCTCGTGACCACCGGTCGTTCAGGGTTTCGTCTGTTCGCGATCCGGTGCTGTTATCAGGCCGGGAGGAGATGGCTTTGGCCCTTCTGGGGCCGCCATGACACCGGCAACCGGGGCGACAGTATTTCCCGCTACCGCACGCTGGATCGAACCGATGACCACCTTGTCTTCTGGCGAGAGTCCGTCCGCGATAACGCGCAGCTGCCCCTCCACCGAGCCGGCGGTCACCTGGCGCTGCTCAACCACATTGTTCTTGCCAACCACCATTACGTAGCTGCCAGCCTGGTTGGACATCACCGCGGTGTCGTTGACCAAAAGGGCGTTTTCAATCCGTCTGATTGGCAAACGCACGCGGACGAACAGGCCTGGCACCAGCATCAGGTCCTTGTTTTCCAGCACGCCGCGAAGCTGCAGGGTTCCCGTGGCGGCATCCACCTGCGGGGCCACATAGTCGATATTGCCCCTATATGGGAACGCCGTGTCCGCGCCCAGCGCGACCTCCATCGCCAGGTGCCGAGGGTCTTCCCGCATTTGCTTCAGCGTCTTGCCATCCTTGGCGAGCGCATCGCGCGTGTCGATCAGTTGCTGCTCGGAGATATTGAAGTAAACGTAGATTGGGCTGATCTGAAGGATGGTAGCGAGCTTGGTGGGTCCGGCATAGCCGACAAGGGCGCCGGTATCCACTAGGTGGCGCGACACCATTCCATCGAAGGGCGCCTGCACCGTGGTATAGGCGAGCGATATTTGAGCAAGCTTGAGACTGGCCTCGTCCGCGGCCACCTGGGCGATCGCGCTGTCGAGATTGGTTTTGGCATCGTCCACCGCACGCTGGCTGGCGAATTCGTCCTTCCCCAGGGCTGCCGCCCGCTTATATTGGACCTCCGCGTTTACTCGCTTGGCTTTCGCGGCGGCAAGTTGTGCCGTCTGCAAATCGACCTGGGCCGCATATTGGTCTTTCTCGATCTCGAACAGCGTGCGGCCCTTCGCCACCACATCGCCGTCGCGGTAATTGATGGCTTCCAGGAACCCCTGTACGCGCGCCTCCAGGTCCACGGTGGAAACGGCCGAGGTATTGCCGGTGAATTCAGCGTAGAGCGTCACGGGCATCTGGATGGGTGCCGCAACGATCACTTTCGCCGGTGGCGGCGCCGCGTATTTGTTCTTGTTGCCGCAGCCGGACAGAACCAGCGCAACGGCCAGCGCTCCCGCGAGAGCCGGCAGCCAACGCCGCCACACCTGCAACACGCCTCGCATCTGGATCGCTCTCTCGAATTAGGTTCGCCTCGAACAACGGCTAGCTTATTGCACACCTCAAGTTAATCTTAGGTTGCAAGACGGCGGCAGCGCGTCACGATCCTGTGGATAGTCTTCAGGCCGTGGCAGGCGGCCCGGCGGCCTTGCAAGGATGCCTTGCGCGCGGTGGATACCCTGATAAAGGACGGCTACCGCTATCCTGGCGGTATAGAAATGTAGGTAAGTGGGAATGATATGGGAATTCGGCTGCGGGTAGTCCGGCTCACTCGCGACGTGCGACGCGTGCTATGGTAGAGTTTGCGAGCATACAGGCGCTTTTCGTCCGGCCCTCACAAATTTGCCAATTCAGAGGACAGCACCACCTTGGACAGCGGACATCTCCATCCGGTGCGATGGGCCATGTTCAAGCACGAGTTCGATACACCCGCTCGCCCCCCGGTAGCCGGAGAAATTGCTGCAATTGCGAAAAATGGAAACTTGGGCAATAACCGCACCTTCTTTGTTGCGGCAGCCCCAGGTATACTTTTCCCCAAGGACGGCATTTTGTCCGGCGGCGATATACTGCTGTGCTCAAAGTTCTTTGCGCGGCCTTTTGCCGCGATTACCGTGCAGCGCCACAAAGGTGCACTCTATCTCTTTACCCTGATGCTGAAGAAGGGGGTAAATGGAGAAAAATGTTTCATTTTTCACAAAGTTGTTATAAGCCGGTAATGTGCACTTTGGGCCATTGAGTTATTGGGGATTGACCGATGATTGTTGTGTACGATCCAACCCTTGTTATGCTTTCAATTTTCGTGGCCATACTCGGCTCTCTGACAGGCGTCGCCGTTACCTTCGGGTATGGCGGTTCCAGGGTGGTATTGTCTCCTCAGGCGCTGGTCAGGGGCTCGGTAATCATTGGAGGGAGCATCTGGTCGATGCACTTCATCGCAATGCTAGCGGTGAAGTTTCCGGTCTCCATTAACTACAACTCTACCGAGACGCTGCTATCGCTTTGTGTGGCTGTCCTTTTTACCGGTGTTGGCTTGTCCCTCGCCAGCGCGAAGACGCTCGGACTGCTGAAGATCCCCTTTGCTGCGGTGCTTATGGGAAGCGGAATTGGCGCCATGCATTACCTTGGCATGAACGCGGTCAGCGGTTGCGGAATAGCCTACAACTTTAATTGGGTGGCTGTGTCCTTGGCTGTTGCAGTCGGAGCGTCAGGGGTTGCGCTTTGGTTTGCATTTCGAAAGCGCGGGGCAATCGAAACGCTTCTTGGCGGAGTGGTTCTCGGCCTAGCAATTGCGGGGATGCACTATACCGCGATGTATGCAACCAGCTTTTATCAGATTATTGTTACGTTCGATGTAGGCACACCGGTGCTTTCTCAAGCAACTCTCGCGTTCTCGGTCGCAGCGGCAACCCTCGTTATTTGCGGCTATTACTTATTCCTATTTTCGTCGATGTTAACCCAAGAGGAAGCGTGAGTTTTGGCGAGGGCTGCGGCCGAATGTCATGGTAACAAAGTCAGAAGACGATAAACAGCTGTCCGAGGTAAAGCAGATCCTGCTAAGTTTCCAGCGAAATGGCGCAGATCACCCCGTAGCAGCAACCGCGATCAATCAGCCAAGAAACAGCGCATCTGCGCTCGAAAGCTTGACTAAACGGCAAACTCGGGGCTCGTCAGCGCAGAAAAAGCGCCTTGGCGCATTCGCACTTGCCACTATTGCGACGGGCACAGTCGTTATGCTTGCTACCGAGATGTTTTTCAAATATTGGCCGGTTCCCCCATCAAGCCAACCGGCAGCAACTGCCACGGCGCCGCGGCCAGCCGTGAAAGCGGCAGCGGTGACGGCTGCTACCGCCGCCCTTCCCGCGCCGCCAAGCCCGGCTACGGTGAACGCCAAGAAGATGATGGACAGCGGCAAAATAAAGGCGGCTCGCGAGTTGCTGCTGCAGCCATTCCTGGCCTCAACGCAGGATGGAGCTTGGTTGATTGCCCGTTCCTACGATCCAAACTATCTCGCAACCGTTGCGTCGCCGGATGCCGCCGGCGACAAGGAAAAGGCTGCGGAATGGTACGGCCGGTGGCGCGATATCGGGGCACGAAATGGCGTACCGATGGACGACGCCCATCTCAGGCGGCTCGTCGAAAGCCTGGATTAGCTTCGGCACGGAAAATACTTTAGCGCTACCACGAATCCGCAAGCGAAGAGCCGTTTGGTCGCAACCCGGCCAGGGCCTATCGGCGCAGCTTTCTTGGAAGAGCGCGGCACCGAAAGCTATCAAACTCCCAGAAGATGGCGCAGCCGCGGTACATTGTTGCGGCTTACCGGAATTTCATGGCCAGGCTGGCCCTCTGTCGCAATCACGAGCTGATTGTCACGATTGGAGACGCCACTGGCCCGGGCGATGTTAACAATGTAACTGCGATGGACGCGAACGAACCGCTCTGGCAGTCGCGGTTCTAGCTGCGCCAGGGGAAGGTTGCAGAAATAGCGTTCTGTTGACGTGTGTACATGCGAGTAGTGGCCTTCCGCACGGAGGAAAGCCACTTGATCGATATCCAATAGCGCAACCCGGTCTTTCATCGACACCGGCAATTTGAAAAAGGGCTGGGACGGCAGATCCTCGCTGCGGCTAGGCTTCGCTTCGCAAGACGCGGCGGCGAGGCCGGTGATGTTGTAAAAGATCAGGCAATAACCGTGGCCGCCTCCACCCTCCCTCAGCCGGACCACGCGCAATTGCAACACCTTGCCGGGCATATCGATGATCATCGAAGCAACGCTCGACTCCCCATCGCCGTCGGCCTGACGTAACAGCCATTCAATCTTTGCCCAGGCGCTTGGCGAATGGACGGAGAAAATCCCTTTGCCCAAAGCCCCGCACAAAGCCGCCTCGCCGAAGATCGAGGCGGCGATGCGGTTGAAACTCACCACCCGGCCTTCTGCGTCAAGGGTCACGGCACCCATTGGCAGCCGGTTAAGAATGTATCCCTGTTGAAGCACAGCACCCACCCCTAGCTGAGGCTTCCCGATTCCAAAAAGCTATTTCAAGACATAGACGGTTCCGGGGCGCCGTTCGAGACAAAAATCAAGCATCTGACGCACGGGTACCGCCGTTGGTGAAATGTCACGCCAAGGCAGCCCGATCTAAAATAGAAGCAGCACATTAATCAAGCCGGTTCGCCTCACGCGGCGGCGGATCGGTCCAAGGGCTGCGCCTTCATACCCCCGCAAGCCCGCTCCGTGCGAGGCAAGGGGACATGAAAGCTCAACGCCCGTTTGCCGGTGGAGGTGCTAAGTGCGCAAATCGATTTTTACCCTCATCGAAAAGTGTGTAGCTTGCAAATCTTGCGAGATTGCCTGCTCTGTCGAGCATTCCGCCACAAAGACCCTATTCGGCGCTTTGGCTCAAAATCCAAGGCCAGCTCAGAGGGTGCGCGTGGAAAATGCCGGCGCGTTCAGTTATCCCAGCCGGTGCCAGCATTGCGAGGAGCCTGCCTGCGTCGCAGCCTGCCCGACCGGCGCGATGGCGCGCAACCCAGTCACGGGGGTTGTGGCTTCGGATGCCAATAAGTGCATCGGCTGCTGGATGTGCGTGATGGTCTGTCCTTTCGGCGGGGTGAGCGCCGATACTTTGGGCAAGAAGGCGATGAAGTGCGACCGCTGCCCGGATCGCACTGAGGCCGGCCTAGACCCTGCCTGCGTTTCGGCGTGCCCGACCAAAGCCTTGCTTTATTTGACGCCGGAAGAGATGGCGATGCGGCAGCGGCGGGCGACGGCTATGTCCGCGGTGGGGGTGACGCTGGCGCCTGTTACGCCGGGCGCGGAAGTGTGGAGATCGTTGAGGGGAGATGCTTAAAATGAATGTTCCAATCCGTCCCGGTGTTCACCAGACGCTGGTCGAGAACGCCAAGGCCAAGGGCCTGGAAACCGGTGCTGACCGCCTCGCCGCCATGAGACCCCAATGCGGTTTTGGCGAGTTGGGAACCTGCTGCCGTATCTGCTATATGGGGCCATGCCGGATCGATCCTTTCGGAAACGGCCCGAAGACCGGCATCTGCGGCGTCTCTCCCGATACGATGGTCGCGCGCAACCTTCTTCGCGAAACCATTGGCGGCGCGTCGTCGCATGTGGGCCATGCCCGCCATTTGCTGCTGACGCTGCGCGACGCTTTGAGCGGCGAGGCTCCCTACGAGATCCGCGGCGAGGCCAAGGCCTTTGCGGTCGCCAAGCAGTTCGGCGTGCCAACCGAGGGGCGGACCGCCAAGGAAGTCTGCCTCGATCTGGTTGACATCGCGCTCCAGGATTTCGGCCGCCAGGACGGCAAGCTCAATAACTGGCTGAGCAAGCGCGCCCCCGCCAAAGAGCTTGAGATGTGGGAGAAGCTGGGGATCGCTTACTCCAACCCGCATAACGAGATCGAGACGGCGATGCACGCCACCTCGATGGGCAACGATGCCGACCCCATAACCTTGCTGCTCCGCACGCTGAAGCTCGGTCTCGTCGACGGCTGGACCGGCCTGGCACTTTGCACCGACGTGCAGGACATCCTGTTCGGAACGCCGCAAGTAACCGTGGTCGAGTCCAGCGCGGGCGTTCTGCGCGAGAACAGCGTCAACATCGCCACGCACGGCCATAACCCGGTGCTGTCCGAGAAGATCCTCGAATGGGCGCGCAAGCTCGAAGACGAGGCGAAGGCGGCCGGCGCGGAATCGATGAATGTCGTCGGCGTTTGCTGCACCGGCAACGAGTTGGGCATGCGCCACGGCGTACCGCTGGCAGCGCACAACCAGCAGTCCGAGCTGATTTTGGCAACCGGCGCTGTCGATGCCATGGTCGTGGACATCCAGTGTATCTGGCCGAGCCTGCCGCAATTGGCGGCTTGCTTCGATACGGCCTTCATCACCACCGACGAGATGGTGCATATTCCGGGCGCGACCCACATCGAGTTCGAGCCCACGCATGCCGACGAGAGCGCGCAGAAGGTTGTGCGCATGGCCATAGCCTCATTCGTCAAGCGCCGCGGCAAAAAGGTCGATATTCCGAACCACACGTCCAAGGCATTCGCCGGCCTGTCGGTCGAGGCCATCGTTGGCATTCTCTCGAAGGTCGACGCCGCCGATCCGCTGAAGCCGGTGATCGACAACGTCGCCAATGGGAACATCCTGGGCTTTGCGGGCGTCGTTGGCTGCTCCAGCGTGAAGTTCCGCGACAGCGAGATGACTGAGGTAATGGTCAAGGAGCTGCTGGCCAACAACGTACTGGTGGTGACGACCGGATGTACGGCGCATATCTGCGCCCAGGATGGCCTCCTCACCTCGGAGGCCACTGAGAAATATTGCGGCGAAGGGCTCAAGGCGGTGCTGACCGCGGTTGGGCATGCTGCGGGGCTCGGTGCGCCGCTGCCGCCAGTTTGGCACATGGGTTCCTGCGTCGACAATTCCCGCATTGTCGATCTGCTGGCGGCCGTGGCCGGTAGGCTGGGCGTAAAGATCAGCCAACTACCGGCCATCGGCTCGGCGCCGGAGCTGGTTCAGGAAAAGGCGATCTCCATTGGCGTCTCGTTCCTCGCGCTCGGCACGACGGTGCATGTCGCCCCGGCCCCGCGCATTCTTGGCGGTCCAACAGTCACGCAAGTGCTGACGCAAGACCTGGCCGGCATCACGGGCGCGAAAGTGATCGTGGAATACGATCCGGTCAAGGCCGCGTCTGCCATGGTCGCGCATATCAAGGAGAAGCGTGCGGCTCTTGGGCTCTCTTGATCGGAGCGGCTATGAAGATTGTTATCATCGGAAACGGTCCCGCGGCGGTTAGCGCCGCGGAGACCGTCCGGCAAATCGATAGCGGCTGCGAGATCGTTATGATCTCGAAAGAGGATGCGCCACTCTACTCGCCTTGCCCCCTCGCCGAATATGTCGAGGGCAGCGTGCCGAGGGCGAGCCTGTTTCTGAGGGACAGGGCGTTCTACGCCAGCAATCGCATCGAAACGCTGTTTGGATACGGCGTCACCAGGATCGATACGGCTGCACGGCGCGTGCATTACGCCGGCCCAAAGGGCGCGGGCTCAGTGGAATACGGCCGCCTCCTGATCGCGACGGGGGCGGACGCCGTGTTGCCCCCGATTTCACGGTCTGGCCGTGCCAAGCAAGAGCCCCGGCATGTTCGCGCGCATGTTCGGAGCCCGGCCGGCTGCGGGCAGCAAAAGGCAAACGCTAAACCCAATCCCCGGCTTGTTCACGCTGAAGACGATTACGGATGCCGACGGCATAGTCAGCGGCATCGAAGAACACCGGCGCGCGGTGGTTATCGGCAGCGGATTCATCGGACTCGAAGCTGCCCAGGCCCTCGCCCGGCGTGGCATTGAAGTCACCGTCGTCGAGGCGCTGGGCCATGTCCTGCCGCAGATGCTCGACGAGGAGATGGCGGAACGGGTTGGCAAACGCCTGGCTGAACACGGCGTTAGAGTCGAGGTCAACAGTCCCGCCGAAACGGTATGGTGGTCGCGAGGCGGCGTCCATGGCGTGCGCGCCGGCAGCAAGGAACTCCCTTGCGATATCGTGATCTGCGCCGCGGGTGTCAGGCCCGGCCTCTCCTATCTCGAAGGAAGCGGCATCGCCACGGCTAGGGGAATTCTGGTCGACAGCCGGATGAAAACAAGTCAACCGGACATCTATGCCGCTGGCGATGTGATCGAGCTGGACGGCAAAGTCCTTCCCAATTGGCCGAACGCGGTCAAGACAGGCCGCATCGCCGGCCTTAACATGATGGGGCAGGACCGCCCCCACGCGGGCCTTGAGGATTTCAACGTGGTTCGCATTTTCGACGTTCCCGTTGCCTCCTTTGGCGCAAGCGAAGGGGACTACCAGCTCAGATGGGAGAGCCCCGGCGTGCTCAGGAAGATCGCCGTGGCGAACGGAAAAGTCGCTGGCGTGCAATTTTGGGGCGACGTCAACGGCATGGGCTTCTATCATGAGCTTATGAAGAAAGGGGCCGATATTTCCGCTTTCGGGGATGCCCTCGCATCGCCGCAGTCCGGATACGCCGCCTTTCTCCGCCCGGCGCGCGTTGCCGCGGCGGCGGGCCGCTAAGGAGTACGCATGAAGATCGCAGTGGCCGGAAAGGGCGGCGTCGGTAAAACCACGGTCACGGCTCTCCTCGCGCATCATTTTGCGCAAGCGGGGCGGCCCGTGCTGGCCATCGACGCCGACCCTTCGCCCTGCCTGGGGCCGGCGCTTGGCTTTTCCGAAAGCGAACTGCTTGACCTCCGGCCCATCGCTGAAATGGGAGAGCTGATCGCCGAGCGCACGGGGACATCCGCCAAATCTTCGGCGGGCGGCTTTTTCCGCCTCAATCCCAATGTCGCGGATCTGCCGGAGCGCTTCTCCGTAACCCACCGCGACGTACGCTTGCTACTTTTGGGCGCCGTGCAGGAAGGCGGATCGGGCTGCATCTGCCCGGCAAGCGCGCTGCTCAAGGAGTTGGTGCGGCATGTCATGCTCCAGCGCAACGAAGTGGTGCTTCTCGACCTTTATGCAGGCGTCGAGCATCTGGGGCGCGGAACGGCGGAAGCCGTGGACGCGATGCTGGTAGTGGCCGAGCCCACCAACCGCAGCATGCGGACGGTCCGGCAAATCGCGGCACTCGCGGGCGACATCGGCATCCGCAACATCCATTTGGTAGGCAACAAAGCGGCGAGCGAGTCCGACAGGCAGTTCTTCGAGGAAAACGCCGGAGACATTCCGCTGGCAGGGTGTCTCGATGTGGCGGGCGAGGCCATGACCGCCGATCGTACGGGCAAGATCCTCTACAATCTTTCGCCACGGCTCGCAGAAGAGATCGGTGCTATCGCCAAGAGACTTGAAGAATCGGCCAAGGCCGTCTGAAAATGCGAAAGGACGAGTGCAATGTGCGATAAGTGCGGATGCGATACGGCCGAACCCAAGGGGAAAGCTTCCGGAAAAGCCGCGAATGGAGAGGCGCACGAGCACGGCCACGTCCATGCCGACGGCACGGTTCATAGCCATCCGCACGATCATTCGCATGGCGATTCACATAGCCACGTCCATTCCAAGGCAGCACCAGCCGGTAGCTTGAAACTGGGCCTCGCGGGCAAGCGTTTGTCCACATCGGATTAAACCTGCTCTGGGGGTTCTGGTTTTGCCACTGCTTCGGCGAACACAAACGCCCAGGCTCAAAGCCTGTATTTGTGAATTGCCAGCACAGTAATGTGCCTTCAGAAACGCTGTAATCGTTTGCCGGCATGGCACTACTGGCGCAACAGTCGGTGACGCCAGTCCTATACTTGGGATTATTGGACGGCACGGCCAGCCTGTTCATGCTGCATGCCCTCGGGCTTGACCCGAGGCTGCACAGGTTTTGAAGGAGCTGAGCGATGTCCACTTCGCCGGGGCGGAAAAGATCGTGCTGGTGCGGGACAACCTGAATACACACACGCCGGCGTCATTGTACGAGGCATTCCCGCCAGAGGAAGCACGCCGCCTCACGGAGCGGTTCGAGTGGCACTACACGCCCAAGCACGGCATCTGGCTCGATATGGCGGAATCGGAGCTGGCGATCCTGTCCGGCCAATGCCTAGACCGCCGCATCCCCGATATGGCCAAGCTCAAATGCGAGGTCGCGGCATGGCTTGACCGGCGCAACACTCACCACGCCAAGGCCAACTGGCGCTTTACAACCGCTGATGCCCGCATCAAGCTGAAAAGCCTCTACTCCGCACTTTAGTTGATTCAGAAGTTGATACAGACCACTAGGCCTTGCCTGAAGCGCCGCTCGCCGCCAAATTCACGGTAGCGGCGTTTTGCTTTCGTGCCGCCATCTTCCGTTGAAACTTGCGCAATACCCAAAGGACGCGGCGTGCAAACTGAGAACATCCTGCTGCAAGATTGGCAAACGCCCTTCAAGATGCCGCCCTTCGAGGCGATCCGCGACGAGCATTTCCCACCTGCTTTCGACGAGTCGATGCGGCTGCACCTGGCCGAGATCGCGCAAATCGCGGAAAACCCGGCCGACCCAACCTTCGCCAACACCATCGAGGCGCTTGAAAGGGCCGGCCAGGCGCTGCGGAACACGTCCTCGGTCTTCTTCAATTTGGCCTCCGCCGACGCGAATGAGGAGCGGCAAAGCATCGAACGCACCGTTTCGCCGAAGCTTAGCGGCCATCGGATGGCGATCCTCACCAACCCGAATCTGTTCGCTCGCATCGCCAAGCTCTGCGAAGCGGCAGGCGTGCTGGGGCTCGATGCCGAGCAGGCGCAGCTTTTGGAGAATTATCATAAGAAGTTCGTGCGGGCCGGCGCGAAGCTCGACGCGCCGTCGAAAGCGCGCCTGGCCGAGATCGAGACCCGGCTTTCCGGGCTGCATACCGCGTTTGCGCAGAATGTGCTGGCGGACGAGAAATCGTTCCAACTCGTGCTTGAGAACGCGGACGATCTGAAGGGCCTGCCCGATTTCGTGCTGCAAGCCGCGGCAGAGGCAGCCAGCGCCCGTGGGCTTGCCGGAAAGCACGTCATCACTCTTTCGCGCGCCAGCATCGAGCCCTTCCTCGAATTCTCGCAGCGCCGCGACCTGCGCGAAAAGGCCTACAAGGCCTACATCGCGCGCGGCGAGGCGGCCGGCCCCGCCGATAACCGCCCGCTGATCCGCGAGATCCTGGCGCTCAGGGCCGAGCGCGCGAAGCTCATGGACTTCGAGACCTACGCCGCATTCCAGATCGCCGACACGATGGCCAAGACGCCCGCCAATGCCAGGCAACTGCTGGAGGATGTCTGGGGCCGGGCCAGGGAGCGGGCGGAGGAGGAGCGGGCCGCGCTCGAAGCCGTTGCGCAAAGCGAAGGACACAACGAGCCGCTAGCCGCCTGGGACTGGCACCATTACGCGGAAAAGCGCCGCAGCACCGAGTTTCGCCTCGATGGCCGTGAGTTGATGCCCTATTTCGAGATGAACAACATGATCGCGGCCGTGTTCGACACCGCGCACCGGCTGTTCGGGCTGAGCTTCAAAGAGGTCAGCGGCGTGCCCGTCTACCACCCGGATGTGCGCGTTTTCGAGGTCCGGGACCGCAACGCCAAGCTGATCGGGCTGTTCCTCGGCGACTTTTTCGCCCGGCCGTCGAAGCGCAGCGGCGCCTGGATGAGCACGTTCCGCGACCAGCAGCGGCACGGTGGCGAGGTGCTTCCCATCGTTGTGAACGTGCTCAACTTCACCAAGGGCGCGCCTACGCTCCTGACGCTGGACGACGCCCGCACGCTGTTCCACGAGTTCGGCCACGGGCTGCACGGCCTGCTTTCGGACGTGACCTATCGTAGCCTTTCGGGCACCAGCACCGACCGCGATTTCGTCGAGCTGCCCTCTCAGCTTTTCGAGAACTGGCTCCTGCAGCCGGAAACGCTCAGCCGCTACGCGCTCCACGCCCACACGGGCGAGCCCATCCCCGCGGAGCTGCTTGAGCGCCTGCTGGCGGGGCGGAAGTTCAACCAGGGCTTTGCCACCGCCGAATACACCGCTTCCGCCCTGCTCGACCTCGATATACACGAGGTGGCCGAGCCCCAGGCCATCGATGCCGCCGCGTTCGAGGACGCCTTGCGCGCCCGCATCGGCATGCCCGGCGCAATCGCGCTCCGCCACCGCCCCGCGCACTTCCAGCACATCTTCGCGGGCAGCAGCTATGCGGCGGGCTATTACACCTATCTTTGGGCGGAGGTCATGGAGGCGGACGCCTTCGGGGCGTTCGAGGAGGCGGGCGATATCTTCGACCCCGCCGTGGCCGCGCGCTTGCACAAATACGTCTACTCAGCGGGGGGCAAGATGAAGCCGGATGAGGCTTATCGCGCCTTCCGGGGGCGGGACCCATCGCCGGAGCCGCTCCTGGAAAAGCGCGGGCTTACCCTCAGCGAGGAGGCCTGATACCGGCCGTCGAAAGTTCTGACAGTTCCGGCACGCTTCCCGTCATTGCGAGGCGGCCGCCGGGGCGAGTCGCCCGGAGGAGATTCACCTCCAGGCGCTCCCAGAACGGTGCGTGAACCTCTCGATTCACACGGCTCACGATGTTCAGCCGCCTCTATGGCATAACGTCCAGTGGGCGAAGTTCGCCGGCGTTCGTGGCCAGTTCGTGCAGAGCCATGCCGACGGTTTGAGCGGCGGAAGCCGACAGGCCAAGCGGCGGACCATCAAGTTCGGTCCTCCCGCCGGCCTGGTCCATGGAGTGCGCCAGCTGCGAGCGCACGGCGCGCCGCCGGTTTTCATAAGCCCGGCTATCGCACCCCAGATCGGAGCGCGTGCTGGCGCAGATTTTACGCCGCGTGACTTAACAGCGGATGTCGTTTTCCGAGCCGTTGGTGTGCAGGGGAATATCGGGCCGCTCCAGCCCGACTTCGCCAATTCAACCGCATTCGGGCTGTGGATAGCGGCTTTTGCGGCAAAAAACCCTTTGGGGATCAAGGGGGCGATCTTCTGAAACGGCTGTCGTGCCGACCTAATGGCTTGCCGGGCCGCGCACCCGTGTCGTCAACCCTAATGCAGGGCACAGAGGCAAGACCCGCGCGCGGCATCTCCGCGGCTTCGGTGAGGAAAGCGTCCTGCTTGCCGCTGAGTAGCCGCACGATCTGCCGCTCGGAGATATCGATCCCCAAATCGTTAAGCTGGGCAAGCAGGCGCGGGACGGTGACCTGCCCCTGGTGGTACTGGCTCAAGACGAAGCGCTTGAGCTCGGGGCCGATGACGCTCTTGAGTAGGGGGGCACCGATCTGCCCCTCTCTAGGTTATGTATATAAACTCGGTTGGCCCGATACTGAACTGTTTTAAAAAAAGGTTAAATATTTTGAACCGCTAGAGAACTGCCTTAGTCAGGGTTGTTTTTTGGAATGAAAAGCAGAGGCGCCGCGCGTCGTAGGACTGACACCGAGCCGTTTATAAGAGACTAAATATTCCGTATTTATAGAATTGCCTAGTTAAGATTGTTTTTGGGATGATTAGCAGCGACGGCTCTGGCAGCCCTGAACCTACTTGCTTGGTCTAATCCACTACATCCGCTTACAAACCATTGCTTTTTAACAACAGCCGCATTGCTTTCACCTATACAGCCGGCGCTTTGGCTTGTTGTTGCCATAAAGCGCGCTAGGCTGCACATAATCTACCTGGGCACAATTGAGATGGGAATTCAAGAGATGAAACTGCTTTCCGGCATTCTGGGCTTCACGCTCACGAGCGTTGTAGCTCTTGCCTCTGCAAATGCAGCTGACATGTACCGCGGTGGTGCGGGCGGATATAAAGACGGGCCTGGCTATGTAGCTGTAAATTGGTCTGGCTTCTATGCCGGTGTTAACGCCGGTTACGGCTCAAGCGACAACACCGATGTTCTTTCGCCCGCGGGCGGCTTTGGTGGCGGTCAGATCGGCTACAACTGGCAGGGCATGTTCGGCCATCCAGCGCTTGTGCTCGGTGTTGAAGCCGACATCCAAGCCGCTGACATCTCCGACAGCGCTTACGGGCTCAGCTCGAAAATGGATTGGTTCGGTACCGTTCGCGGACGCGTCGGTTACGCCTTCGACCGTGCGCTTGTTTACGCGACCGGCGGTCTGGCGTTTGGCGGCGTTAACAACGACGGTTTTTCTGAGACTCAAACCGGCTGGGTTATCGGCGGCGGTCTGGAATACAAGCTCACTCCGGCCTGGTCGGTTAAGGGCGAATATCAATATCTCGACCTCGATGCGAACAGCTTCGTTGGCCCGCTTGGCGACGGCGCAGGCAACCGGACGCAGGTTAGCACCTTCCGCACCGGCCTGAACTACCACGTCGGCAACACCTACGAGCCTTTGAAATAACCAGTCCCATCTGGTCATTGGAGCGGCGCCTTCGGGCGCCGTTTCTATTTGAGCGGGGCTCGTAGCGGTAGGTTAGCCGATCAACCCCGCAGGTTAACCTCATACACGATCCGCTCACCGAGTTTTTGATGACTAACTGCTAAACAACTCGGCCCTTCCACCACGCCGCAACCTCTGGCCTTGGTGCCGCCACTGGTATGGGCTTTCGCCGCCGCGGATGCCAACCAAGGTGTGAGCGGGGTTATCCTTGGCCTCACCAAATCACCGCGCTCTGGCTCAGAGTCAAAGTGCGGCCTTCGCCATTCTTAGATTGTTTTTTGGATGATAAGCTGGGCGTCGCGGTCCCCGAATTACAAAAGGTTACAGAAATGATTATATTGTTCGCCTTTTCTTTTTCACAAAGCATGCGCCTAATGAGCAGATGCGCCGCACAGCTACAGTCTGCGCGCGCAAGAAGCGTAACACTAAGACGTCGAGCATGTCCTGGCCGGGAATTAGTTCGCCAACTTGTTAAAGAGAGGTTGCAGATGAAACTAAGGCACCTTATTGGCGCCGCAGTCGCTACATTCGGGCTATCCCTTACCGCGCAGGCGGCACCGGCGGGATACGTGTCCCAGGATGGCGCCGCACTGACTGGGCAGACCCAAAGCGGCGTGACATTCGTTCACGGAGGCGGTCATGGCGGCGGTGGCTGGGGTGGCGGCCATGGTGGCTGGGGCGGCGGCCACGGCGGCTGGGGTGGCGGCCACGGCGGCTGGGGTGGCGGCCATGGCGGCTGGGGTGGCGGCCATGGCGGCTGGGGTGGCGGCCACGGCGGCTGGGGTGGCGGCCATGGCGGCTGGGGTGGCGGCCATGGCGGCTGGGGTGGCGGCCACGGCGGCTGGGGTGGCGGCCATGGCGGCTGGGGTGGCGGCCACGGCGGCTGGGGATATCGTCACCATTATTGGGGCGGCGGCGGCTGGTATGGCTATGGCTGGGGCGGCCCATACTATGGTTACGGGGGGAGCGGGAGTTGCTTTGCTGAGTGCCTCACTGCCGGGTACAGTCCTGCTTATTGCACTGCCAACGCTTGGTCGTTTTGCTAGGCCGTAACTGGATGGCCGGACGCGTCAGGGCCGCGAAAGCGGCCCTTTCCATATCGCCAACGGCAGAGCACCCCCACCATGCCGCGAACTCGTCTTTGCCGCGACAGGCACCGGCCTCTGCCTGCCGCGTATGCCAATGCGATACTGCCAGGCCTAGGCAGTCACTTATGGGACCCACGGGCAGGAGGATTGCGTTCTTATATCAGCAGCCATAAGTTTTGACCGTTCTGCGGCGCCAGGCCGTCGCGAGGCGGCCTCCGGCCGCTGTGGCGGTCCAGGTGCAAAGGGGCTTGCGCGTGTGGCATCTGGATTGCGTCGCTTCGCTCGCAATGACAGAAACGGTCAATACTTGTGAACGCCGGTATGACTTGGTGTATAGGGGCCGCCAGTCATGGGCGTTTTTTCTCAAGGCGTTCGCCGCAAGTTCGCCATCGCGTCGGTTTGCGCAACGGTCACTGCCTGATTGGGTTATGTGCCGATGGAAAGTGCAACGCCGCCCGAAGGCCCGGCAGGTTATCCGTAAGCTCCAGCCGCGCGCCGTGCCACTCCGCAACCGCCGCGACAAAGCTCAGGCCTAGCCCGAAGCCCTGTTTGGCAGATGTTAAATCGAGCCGGACAAAGCGGTCCAGCGTGGCGGTTCGCTTGCTTTCGGGTATTCCAGGTCCGTTATCCGCGACGGCAAGGCTTGCGCCGCCGGGACTGTTCGCCGCCGAAATAACGACATGGCCGCCCTTTGGAGAATATTTGATGGCATTGTCGAGAAGGTTCGCCGCCGCCTGCGAAATCAGATGCGCGTCGCCTGAGACGTAAACACCTTCAGCCGCGCATGGCGTTGTTTCGATAACGACGCCGCCTTCCTCGGCGAAAGCCTCGTAAAGGTCGGCGAGTTCTTCCAAGACCTCCGCCAGGTTGACCGGCACATGTGGCAAGGACAGCGCACCTGCCTTAATCCGCGCGATTTTCAGGATGCCGTTGAATGTATCGACGATAGTGTCCGACTCCGCTATGGCGCGCTTCAGGGCGGTCTCATACTCTTCAGGCGAACGCGGCGCCATCAATGCTACCTCCAGCCTGCCGCGCAAGCGGTTAAGCGGTGTGCGCAGATCATGGGCGATGTTTTCGGATACGCCGCGCACAGTGGCCACGAGGCGTTGAATCCGGTCGAGCATGGCGTTAATATTCTGGGCCAGGTGATCGTATTCGTCGCCGCCCTCGCCAACCACGATGCGCACCGCGAGATTGCCTTCGAGCACGTCATCGGCGATGGCGTTGATTTGCCCCAAGCGGCGGCGCGCATAGAGCGCGAGCAGTGCGCCAGCGGCCGTGCCAAGCAGCAGATCTGCCGCAAGCACGCTCAGGAGAGATTCTGCGGCGATAGCTTGGAAATTACTGCGTTCGGTCAGCGCGCGACCCACGAGAAGGCGGCTTCCATCGGCAAATTGGAGAGTGCGCACGCGCGCCATCTTGGCCGCATGGCGCACATCGGTATCGGCGGCACGCCCGGGTTGCGGAGCGTGTGCAGGCCATTCCTTCAAATTGCCGGTGAGCGTTCCGTCCGGGCCGACAAGCAGGTATATGCGCACCGTGTCCTCATGCGGTGAGGCACGGCCTGCAACGGTCTGGCGCAGGCGCTCGTAGCTGCCTTTCTCATAGGCCGAAATCATGTCGCTTACTTCGCGGGAAAGCGCGCCGCCGATCTGGCCGTCGATGACGAACAGCATGCTCCAGTACAAAAAGCCGAGCACCGCCCCGCCCACCGCAATGAACGCGAGGCTCGCAAACACCATCAGCCGGAAGGTGGTGGTGTGCGCAAGGCTAATCCGCACGGATGCAATATCCAACGCCCCGGACAGTATGGATGAGGGGCGATCCGCGGTCGATCTTATCGCGCAAGCGGCTCATGAGCACCTCCAAGATTTTAGTCGCCGGTTCCAAGCGGAATTTCCACACGCTTTCGAGCAGCATGGTGCGGGTGACAGTTTGCCTTGCATGCTGCATCAGCACCTCAAGCAGGCGGAATTCGCGCGGCTGCAACACAATCTCGATGCCTGCGCGTTTAACGGTCCTGGTTATCAAATTCATCTCCAGATCACCAACCCGCAAAACCATATCCAGCGACGCTTCTTGCCGGCGGATAACGGCTTGGAGCCGGGCCAGCAGCTCCAGAAACGAGAACGGCTTGGCGATGTAATCGTCCCCGCCGGCTTGGAGGCCAGCGATCCGGTCGTCCACCTCATTCAAGGCAGTGAGGAAAATCGCAGGCGTCGCGATCTTTTGCGCTCGCAGGGCGGTTACGATGCCGAGGCCGTCGCCGCCGGGCAGCATGCGATCGACGATCAGCGCATCAAATCTTCCTTCCTCCGCAAGCGCAAGCCCTTCCGCAAAATCAGGGACGGAAACCGTTTCGTGGCCGTGTCCGGCCAGGCCTTCGGTGAGCATGTCCCGGCTGCCGGGATCGTCTTCGATGACAAGAACTCTCATTGTATAGTTGTCACCATATGTCCGCTGGGCGCCAAATGTTACAGATTAGTAACCGTTACTGTGACGTCTCTGTTCCCCCGTATCGCCCCTATACGCACGGGCTGTCAGCGGCGTCAAGTTTGGCCGCTTCATCTCAGCCGTGGCGTCCCCGGCATGCTGCGCGTTGGATGGCTACGGTCAAGTATCAAAAATGTAACCTAGCGGAATGCGCTTCAACTATAGTCTTGGCTCTGACTGGCTGTTACCTTCTATAATATATTATAAGGTTTCAATTTTGTAACCTGACATTGCGTGAAGCAGTCGTGCGGTTTCATTTTTGTAACGTTCCAATGCAGTTGTCAGAAAGACACGTTTTTGGCGGATTCTTAGGGTCTCATCGTAAGCCTCGTTGACGGTAATACTGTCGATAGCGTACCACTAATAGCGGCACTTGGTTATCGGAGAGAAGGGGCAAGGATATCTTCGATATTTCTGTGCGCGACAATGGAAGGCTAAAATCTTTCAGCTTTCCATCCGCTCGCGCTCGGGCTCCGTCCAGGTGACAGTTTGTAGTGCTCACGATTAGTCTGTCACACGATGAGGGAATTACGGTGAGAAAACTTATTATCTGCGCGCTTGCGCTTGGAGGCTTCGCCGCCTCTGCGCAAGCGGCTGACTTGGGGCTCGACAGCTTAAAGGACCCGCTGCCGGACACCTTGAGCTACAAAGGCGTAACGCTCTACGGCACGGTCGACGTAGGCTACGCCTATCAAACGAACGGCGCTCCGCAGACTGGCTCGCTCTATACCGGCGGCCTCAACCTGAATATGTTTGGTGCCGCTCAAAACAGGCAAGCAATCTCGGCTCTGAGCTACAACGGCCTCGAACAGTCGAAGATTGGCGTGAAGTTCGAGGAGCAACTCGGCTACGGCTTCGCGGCCATCGGCAAGTTGGAAACCGGTTTCGATCCGGGTTCGGGCATGCTCGCCGACGCTTGCGCCAGCTTGGTCAACAACAACGGCAAAGCAACCATTGTCCGGGATGCGGGCGTCGATGGCGGCCGCTGCGGCCAGGCATTGAACGGCCCGGTCTATGCAGGCCTGAGCAGCATGACTTATGGCACGCTGACAGTCGGCCGCCAGCAATCTCTCGAACTCGATGCCATCGCCAGCTACGACCCGATGGGCCTCTCCTACGCCTTCTCGCTGATCGGATGGTCGGGCGGTTCGGCGGCGGGCATCGGCGACACCGAGACGGCGCGCTGGGATAATTCCATCAAGTACGCATATCAATTTGGCCCGCTCCATGCCGCTGCGATGTATGGGCAGGGAGCCGACGATGCGTCGATCCAGCGCGATGCCTATGGTTTCAACCTGGGCGGCGCCTATAAGGGCTTCTCGGTGGATGCGGTCTACACCAAGGAAAACGGCGCAGTCGGCATGTCCTCGCTTGGCTTTGGGTCTGGCGCCGGTCAATGCGGCGCGGGCGGAGTTCTCTGCCCCACCAACGCCCTCAATGCTTCGATTACGGACAACGAAGCTTGGTCGATCATGGGCAAGTACACCTATGACCTCGGCGGCGGCTTCAAGGACGGCGGCCCGGGCGGGAGACTTACCGCGTTTGCCGGTTACGTTCACATCGACATGGCAAATCCCCAGGATGCCGTCGCCCCCGGCTCGTATACGGCCGGCGGCTACCAAATGTTCACAGTCAACAACCAGCCCTTCGCGCTTGGCTCCGACAAGATCCTGCAGACGGCCTGGGCTGGCGCAAAATATGAGACCGGCCCGTGGGCTTTCACGGCCGCTTACTATCACCTGACTCAGGATGCCTTCCTCCTCAACAGCTCTGCCGGAAGCACCTGCGCGCAGCAAACAGCTCACAACGTTTCCGCCAGCGCCGCGGGCGTCAAAACCGGCAGCAACTGCGGTGGCAACACGGACACCGTTTCCGGTCTCGTGGACTACACCTTCACCAAGCACTTCGACGTTTATGGCGGCGTGTCTTGGTCGCAGGTCGACGGCGGCTTGGCCTCCGGGTTCATCGGCGGCCTCGACAACACCACTGTCATGACCGGCATGCGGTTGAAGTTCTAAACCTGCTGTTTAGGGCCTGCCCGCCCAATCAGCGGCCTCGAAGGCAAGCGGTGCCGTTCCCCGTCACCGCTTGCCTTTTCCGTTTTGAGGACGGCTCGGCCGGGTGTGCAAAAGAGGCCGGACTGCGGCGTAATGTGCGGGGGCTTCCTGGCGAAGGCTAATCCGCACGGATGCAGTATCCGGAGCCCCGCACCGTATGGATGAGAGGCGCTTCAAATCCCCGCTCGATCTTCTGGCGCAGACGGCTCATTTGCACGTCGATGATCTTGGTCTCGGGCTCGAACCGGTATTTCCACACGCCTTCGAGAAGCATGGTGCGGGTGACGGTCTGCCCGGCATGACGCATCAGAAACTCAAGCAGGCGGAACTCGCGGGGCTGCAGAACGATCCCGGCGCCAGCGCGGCTGACGGTTCTCGCCAGCAAATTCATCTCCAGATCACCAACGCGCAAGACCGTTTCCGGCACTGTTTGCTTCCGGCGAATGATGGCTTCGAGCCGCGCCAGAAGCTCATGGAAAGAAAAGGGCTTTGCGATGTAGTCGTCGCCGCCGGCGCGCAGGCCCGCGATCCTGTCGTCCACCTCGTTCAAGGCGGTGAGAAAAATCGCCGGTGTCATGATATTCCGCGCCCGCAAACTGGTGATGATATTGAGGCCGTCGCCGCCCGGCAGCATGCGGTCGACGATGAGCACATCGAAAAACTCGTTTCCAGCGAGAGCGAGCCCCTCCGCGAAATCTGCCGCACAAACCGCCCCATGGCCGCACTCAGCCAAGCCTTGCGCGAGCATGGCGCGCCCGCCAGGATCGTCCTCAATTACAAGAATTTTCATTGCCTGAAGCTTGCCCCGTACATCCCTCAGCCGGAGAGTATCAAAACGGTAACTAGGACCGCTAATGCGCTCCCTATATCGTCCCTGCCATGGAAGTTAGGCATGGAGCGGGCGGGGCAGTCCTCCACCCGCGCCATACCAAAACTTAATGTTAGCGGTATCGCAACCGCGTTTCCAGATGGGGGCCGGCAAGTGAGCAGGAACGGTGGACAAGCGTCCAGCACCGCTCTCAGCGCAGACTGCAACGTCATTTGGCTGCCGGTCACAGCGCGGGCTGCCGGAGCGGAAGCGCAGGCTCGGGACGCAACCGCTGGCCCTATCCTTTCCCTTGCGCAGCCCGGCGTTCCCCGCAGGATTGCTTATGCGGCGGGGGTGTCGGTTTGCCTCGGGGGGCAGGCGGCGGCACTTCCCGTGCTTGCCGCCGCCAGCGCCTGGGCGGATCCGTGGGCCATTGGCGCTGCTTTCGGTATTGCCGCGACCTTTGCTTCGCGAGCGGGAGCCCGCATCGCGGGCAGTTTTGCGAGAGACGCAAGTTCAGTTTCCTGCGCGGCATCTGCCGATCTTGCCTTGCATGACGCATTCACTTTATCGCTCATCTTGGCCGCCTCCGCTGTCATGGGAATAGGTGCGGCTCTCCTGCTGCCGGCCGGCACAGTGCTGGCGCTCGCGATACGCCGGATAGCAAGAAACCGCGCCGCCAGTGAACAAGACGCGATGCTCCTGCTCGTAGTGGCAATTGCCATGGCAGGGCTATACACGCCGCTGGAGTTTCAGGAGTGCGCTATTGCGGGCATCGCGCTGGCGGCTGTTACCGTAATGAAGGCCGGGTATAGCTGCTTGTGCCTGCCACGGCGGCAAATGTGGCACGTTTGGGGGGCCTCCGGGCTTATGTGCGCTGCCATCGCAGCCGCGGGACATGGCCCGGTCCAATTACCTGCGTCCCTGGGCCTTCCCTTGGCTTTGCCGCTCGTTGCAGGTGCGATTTACGGCGCCGCTGCCGGGGCTGCATCCCGCATTCTTAGCGGCGCGAAGGCCAAGGTCCTATCGGCGGCAGTACCGTTCCTATCCGTAGTTGCGGAAAGTGCGCTTGGCACCCCGGCGCATCTTCCGCAAATCGCAGCGGCAGTGCTTCTTGCCGCTGCCCTGGCCGGCTCGCGTAATTTTGCCGAAGCACCGCGCGAGCCGGCTATTTCCGCGCCGAATGCCTGGCCGATGGGCTGGCTGTAGGCCTGCCAACGTGCCTGATGGTGAAGACCTGCCCCTTGGTTCTCTTTGGGGCAAGTGCGGTTGGTCGATTTGAGAAAATGTCAGTGTGAGTATGTGAGTATATGTAGGCGGCTCCGCCTTCGACACTGGACTTGCGATTTTGCGCTTCGACGCCGAGAACCCGTATAGAGCCTGTCCACTCACTTAAAAGTTCCTTGAAGCCAGCCCTTCACCCTATGCAGCCCCGCCAGCTCTGATCGGAAAAACCGCTTCCAAGTGGCTGATCTTGCGAGGCCTATGCCGTGATCCTAAGGTGCGGCGAACCGGCGTTTGCAAGCAGCCAGCGGGGGCGCCTCCATGCTCGCATCCCAGGTGAGTTCATGACGCTAAACGATGTTGAGACGCTTGAACGTCACATGCTTGACCGCGTCCAAGGCCACGGAGAACGCTATCGTTCCCGCGAATACGGCCGCGACAGTCAAAGCGGGTAGCGGCTGCCATGAGAGTGCCGCTGATCGCCAGGGTGGTGGCGATACCAAGATCCAGTAACGAAGACAGCAGCAGCCACCCTCCGGGGCGGGAATTCCACATGCGCCTGCGGTCGCGGACGACATAGATTGTCGCCTGGCTCGCAAAGACGAGCGTGACGAAAGCAAGGGTCCGCAGCTCTACGATATCGAAACCCAAGGCATACTTTCCGGCCGCGATAATGCCGATAGCAAAAATCAATCCGAACAATCCAAGAATTCCCGCCGCAGCGGTGATCGTATGGATTCGCCAAGCGTCAGGCATCGACGACGGAGTTGTCCTGTCCGTCGTCAAAGACATCGTGATGAAATCCCCGGTAATTAGCAGCAAAGCCATCAGCATTGGCGTCAGCATCGCATGGCCTGTGATGATCAGACCGGCGCCTAAGAACAGGACGAGCTGGAACTTCTTGACGAGAGCATTCAGGGTGTAAGTGAGGATGCGCTGGAAGGCGGACCGGCCTTCCTTTATCGCCGTGACAATGCCCCCAAGCCCGGGTTCCGTCAGCACCATGCTCGCCGCCGATTTCGCTACATCCGTTGCCGTGGAGACGGCGATGCCCATCTGCGCCTGGCGCAAAGCGGGTGCGTCATTGGCGCCATCACCGCACATGCCAACGGTATGCCCGTTACGCTGGAACGCTTTCACCAGCCGGAATTTGTCTTCGGGAAACACACCGGCATAGACTGCGAAATCGTCAGGCTTGGCGCTCTCAGGTATTTGGCCGGGCGGACAGACTCGCCCCTCCAGCCCAATCGCCGTGGCAACGGTTTCCGCCGTCGCCGCGGCATCGCCAGTAACCATCACGGTGTTTACGCCGATTGACCGGAGTTCCGCGAGCAGCGCCTTCGAGTTCGGCCTCGGCGGATCGCTGAGGGCGATCAGCCCCATGAGCGTCACCTCCCGAGACGAACCGCCCGCCACCGCCAGAACCCTATATCCCTGGCGGGTAAGCGTATCCAACTCGGCCGTGACCGCCTGCCCGAAGGGTGCAATCGATGCAATCGCCGCCGGTGCACCCTTTACAATGCGCTGCTCATTGCCTTGCCCGTCGCCGATCAGCGCCTCCGAGGTTTTGGTCGCGGGATCGAATGGTGTGAACCGCAATACCTTGGCCTGAAGAATTGGGGAGCCTTTGCCATCGGACGAGGCCCGGATGGCCGCGTCCACTGGATCTCCCCCGGCATCGGAGCTTGCCAGGGCGGCATAGGCAAGGACGTCATCTTCGCGAAGGCCGTCCTTCAGGGGTTTCACCGCTGCGACCAGAAGCTTGTTGCGCGTAAGAGTTCCGGTCTTGTCCGCGCACAGGACGTCCACGGTTGCCGCCTCGTGGATTGCCGAGAGGCGGGTCAGGAGCACTCCCTTTTTCGTAAGAGCCTGGGCGCCTAAGGCGGCAGCGAGAGTGAAAGTCGCCGGCAGCGCAACGGGAATTGAAGCAAGGAGCGCCGTCAATACGAGCGGTATGATATGATCGGCAGGCATGGCGATGGAGCGGGCATAGGCGACGAGCAGCACAACAATGGCGCCGTTGAAAACCGCGAGATTGCGAACCACGCCGAGAACGGCCTTCTGCTCACCGCTTTCCGCATGAGCGATACGCACGAGTTCCGCGGTCTTTCCGAAATAGGTGCGCTCACCGGTAGCCGTGATCTCCGCCGTGGCCGCCCCCCTTCGCACCAGCGCACTCGCGTAAGCGGTTTTTCCCGGACCGGTCTCGACGGCAACCGATTCGCCGGTGAGCATTGACTGGTCGAGAAGCACCGATCCGTCGAGGACACGGGCGTCGGCGGGAACGATGCTGCCCAGAGCGAGCCGGACTACATCACCCGGTACGAGACCGGCGGCGGCTATTTCGATCCATCGGCCGTCGCGCCTGACGAAAGCCTTCAAGGCAAGGCTGGACTTGAGCGCGGCTAATGCCGCATTGGCCCGGCCCTCCTGGAAGACTCCCAGGGCGACGTTGAAGATCAGCAATGCAGCAATGATGAGCGCCTCGAAATGCTCGCCGATGGCTAGCTGCAAAATGATCGATGCTTCGAGCATCCAGGGCACCGGCTCCCAAAACCGGCGGGCAATTCTGACAAACGGGGAGACATGCGGCTCGGCAACGGCATTTGGCCCGATCTGCGCCAGTCTCCGTTCTGCCTCCTGTGACGAAAGACCTTGCTCCGCCGAAACAGTCATGGCGCTTCACTCCTCGGGCCGGTGGCCTGCCTATTAAGTTACGCATGCTTGGCTGCCGGAAAATTGGGCGCTGTCAATTCTCGCGTCTCCAAGTCATGCCGCATCCAAATTTTAGCTGCGCACGATTTCACGGACCATTTCAAGGCATCGCGATACAGCGGCGCCTGGCTCTTAAGTTGTCGCCCTAACCGATACTAGAACAATCTTGAAGGGGGATTAAGCCGGTGTAGTCAAACGTCCGAAGCATTAGATCTTGACCGCTATGGAGGAAGCAGATTTTCGTAGCACCCGGTGATGGTTAAAGTTGGAATGGTAAATCGGCGTGGTCCCGAATTTCCGCCGGGGTAAAGATCGCGTTTTTTTGCGATTTCGCCCCAAAATGGGCGTTTCAAAAATCCCGTTAATCATAGATTATTGCGCGTGTTAACTATAAATTACAATCCCGGGCTGTTGTTTCTCGTTCCACTACCTGCGTAGCCTTTGCTTTGCAGTCTATAATTCGTGTTATATATCAATGCGTTAGTTGGTTTACACTTTCGCAAGGAGCATTCACCGATAATGGCGCCATCGCGAAATAGGCGGCTTCTTTTTGCTTCTGGAATTGCATTTAGAAAACTATCTCTTCATCCTGGGCGGCGGGCTCCTGCTTACCCTTGCGCGCGCATTCGACGAAGACACGAAGCTTGCAGGTGCGGCAATGATCGTAATCGAGCCTGGTGTAGATGTAGCGGAACGCGGCTGTCTTCGACCGGAAGACGTTCTGCCTGCCGGCGATGTCCAGATAGCGGCCCTTTTCCAGCAAACCCAGCACCGCGCTGTTCAAGCCGATCAGATAGAGGCAGCCGCCCCGCTCGCGGTAATGGCGCGCCATTTGCGCCAACGCTTCTGCGCCCGCGATATCGGCGAAATTCACGCCCGTCATGATGATGGCGAGGTGACGGCAAGAGGGGTTGAGCTGCCCGCAGCGCAGCAACTCCTCCTTGAACGCGTTCACCGCGCCGAAGAACAGCGATCCGTTGAAGCGGATGATGTGGAATTGCGGGCATTCCGGCAGATCGGGCCGCGGCTCCGTCATCTTCCGGCTAGAACTCGCAGGATCGGGCACCCGGCGCACGATGCGCGGATTGGAAGTGCGGTAGAGGTAAACCACAAGCGACAACACCACGCCGGCCAGGATCGCCACCTGCACCTGGATGAACAGCGCGGCAAGCAGGGTCGCGATCATAATGGAGGTTTCGGTGTGGCTGGTCCGGGCGATCTGGGCAATGTTCTCGCGGTCGACGAGGCTCCAGCCGATCAGGAACAAGGTCGCCGCCATCGCCGGATAGGGCAAATAGGCGGCCAGCGGCGCGGCTACGGAAATAATCGCGGCGAGCGATATTCCGGCGATCAGGGCGGACATTGGCGTTTGTGCGCCAACAGCATAGTTCAACGCGCTGCGATTGAAGGACGAGGAAACGACATAGCCGGAAAAGAAACTGCCCAGCGTGTTCGCCATGCCTTGTCCTATGAATTCCTGGTTGGCGCTGACGTGCTGGCCCGTGCGGATGGCGAGCGCGCGCGAGATGGACACCGACTCGTTCAGCGCCGAAATGGCAAGTGCCAGCGCCGTGGGCATCAACATGGTCCAGACCGCAGGATCGAAGCTCGGCGCGGAGAGCGGCGGCAGATGGGAGGGCAACGTACCCACGGTTGCGATATGGGCGCCGGCCGCATTGAACGCCGCCCCAGTAATGCAGCCTACGGCAATTGCCACGATCATGAACGGGACGCGCGGCAAATAGTGCCTAACGCCGATGCCCGTTGCGAGTGTAACGGCCCCGTTCAACGTGGTGGCACATATCGAAGCCGCCGATATGAGCCGCGAGATAGGCGGCGAGGGCGTAAGCCGGGCAAGCCTTGAGGAACGGACAATCCGGCGAAATTGCGGATTTGGGTTAGAATGATGAGGATGCCGACGCCCGCAGTGAAGCCCACGATAACCGAATGCGATACGAAATTGACAAGCGCCCCAAGCCTGAAGAGCCCAAGCGCCAATTCGAGCAGCCCCACCATGAAGGCGAGCGTGATGGCTAACTTCACATATTGGCCGGAACCAGGTTCGGCGAAAGCCGAAAGCGCGGTGGCGAGCACAAGCGACGCGGTTGTGCTCGGGCCGGGCGACGAGGTGCCACGAGGATCCGAAAAGCGCAGCTACAATCGTGGGAACAATAGCCGCGTAAAGTCCGTATTC
>CAVXDM010000059.1:0-54175 GCA_963760455.1 uncultured Alphaproteobacteria bacterium | reverse complement strand
CCCTCGCAATGACGAAAAAAGGTCAAGACCTATGGCGGTTGGTATAACAACTGAGACTTGGCCCAGAATTGCTTCGCTTCGCTCGCAACGACAGAAACGGTCAAGACTCTTTCTTTTTGAATAACGACGTATTGCCAAAATATACAATACATTAAATCAACTGTCTCCGCTTCGCAACTCTTGACGAAGCTCCCAAAAGCACCAGCCAACACAACCAATTCTTAAATCAAGGCGAGCATCTTCCTATCAATACAACCATGGAGGGAGCGCGCTTGCATTTGCCCGGCCCTCTAATGCCGGCGTGTGGAAGAGACCAAGCTTCCAGGAGTTGCAACGTAATGGCTCCGCAAAACCTTCTGGGGACGAACGAATGCGTTTCACAATCAAACAAAAGCTGGCCAGCACCTTTGCCGTCATCATCCTATTGTCGGGCATCGCGGCCTGGGTCGGCGCGAATGGACTCGCCACGATCGACGACAGCATGAAAGCTGTCTTGAACGGCCCCGTCAACCGCATGGAGAGAATCAACCAAATCCATATCCTCTTTAATACCATGCTGAGGTACGACAAAAACGTCGTTATGGCGGGAAACCTGAATGAAGCAAAGAAATTCGAGGAACTTGCGCGTCAGGTGCGTCAAGAACTACTAAGCAAGGCAGAGGAGTATTCTCACTTAGTTACACTCGCTGATGATCGATCCAGACTTGAAGAGCTGCGCCATCTCTTTTCGCAATACGTGACGGTGCAAGACAAGATCCATGAAGATGGCCTGCACGACACCAACGCCGAGGCAGCGGTGCTCTCCGAAAAGCAGGGCCAAACGGATGAACTTGAGGCGCTGCTCCAACAGCTGCACGAACGTCTCGCGGCTAGGGAACCCGTGCTGGAGACCCAGAACGCCAGCGGCGCAACGCTGACGATGGCGAAGGAGCTGGAGCAACTGCTTACCGATGAGCGCAACCTGATGCTTGCCACCACGGATGCCGAAATGGTCCCAACCCAGCAGAAGCTCAAGGCGAGTGTGGCGGCGATCGCCAAGCAGCGCGAAACGTTCCGGCGCTTGCCCGATGCCCAGGATCGTGCATTGGCGGAGCAGTTCTTCGAGCGCTTCGAGAAGCGGGATTACCGTGCACGAGAAGGTCGTTTCCTTGGCGGCCGAAAACACAAAGACGAAGGCCGGCCAGCTCTCCACGGGCGAGGGCGCAAAGCTCGCCACACAGATCACCAAACAAATCGATGGCATGACGGCAACTCTTCGCAAGTCCTTGGACGAAACGAAGGTTGAAGCGGAGAACACCTACACCCATGCCAGGCAGGTTCTGCTGGTGTTGTGGCGCTGCTGATCGCGGTGGCCGGAGCCATCTGGATGTCTCTCAGCATTAGCCGGGGCATTTCCAGCGCGGTGACGATGGCAAGCTCCATCGCAGGCGGCGATCTCACCCAGCAGCTCAAAGTGACCAGCAACGACGAAATCAAGGATTGGCCCGCGCATTGAATAGCATGGTCGAGAATTCAGAACCGTGGTAAGCGAGTTGCTGAGCGCAGCCGAGAACGTGTCGGCGGGCAGCCAGGAACTTGTCGGCGAGCGCGGAGCAGCTGTCGCAGGGCGCGACCGAGCAGGCGTCCGCCGCCGAGGAGGCCTCCGCCTCGATGGAGGAGATGGCCGCCAACGTCAAGCAGAACGCCGACAACGCCGGCCAGACCGAGAAGATCGCCCGTCAGTCGGCCAGGACGCCGAGGCGAGCGGCGCCGCGGTCGGGCGCGCGGTCAAGCGATGCAGACCATCGCCGACAAGATCACCATCGTGCAGGAGATCGCCCGCCAGACCGATCTTCTCGCGCTCAACGCGGCGGTCGAGGCGGCGCGCGCCGGCGAGCACGGCCGCGGCTTCGCGGTGGTCGCCTCCGAAGTGCGCAAGCTCGCCGAGCGCAGCCAGGCCGCGGCGGCCGAGATCGGCGCGCTGTCGGCGGAAACGGTCAAGGCCGCGCAGGAGGCGGGCGCCATGCTCACGAAGCTGGTGCCCGACATCAAGAAGACCGCCGAACTGGTCGACGAAGATCACCGCCGCCTGCCGCGAGCAGGACGTCGGCGCCGCGCAGATCAACCAGGCGATCCAGCAGCTCGACAAGGTGACGCAGCAGAACGCCAGCGCCTCCGAGGAGGTGTCGTCGACCTCGGAGGAACTGGCCGCGCAGGCCGAGCAGCTGCAGCCGACCATCTCCTACTTCCGCATCGACGCAAGCCGCGGGCGCGCGCCGTCGACCGCATCGCCGTCGGTCGCGCTTCGCGCCAAGGCGGCAGCTGGCGGCCGAGCGAAGACGACGATCGCTGGCGACGAGGCCGGCGCGCGGCGAGCCCCGCGAAGGGCCGGCGGCTGTCGCCTTCGAACATGGACGACTCATGAGGACGAGTCACGACGCCGACTTCCGTCGCGCCGGATGATCCCAGACCGCGGCCTCGAGCGAGGCGCCGACGCCAGTGAAGCCCTAATCTGCCGCAGTCTTCTATCGGAGTTCCGCATGGCCGAAACAGCGCAATATCTGACGCTCGGGCTCGACCGGGAAGTTTCGGCATCGATATCCGCAATCGTCCGCGAAATTCTCGACATGCGGCCGATCTCCCAGCTGCCGCATGCGCCGGACTTTCTGCTCGGCATGATCGACGTGCGCGGCGCCGGCTTTCCCGTCGTCGATCTGCGGATCAAGCTCGGCCTGCCGCCGATCGAGCCACCGCGCGACCCGCATCATCATCCTCGACGTCCCGTCAATGGCCGCACGCGTCGGCGTCGGCTTCATCGCCGATCGCGTGTTCGAAGTTTCCGGTATCGACCAGGCGCAGACCGAAGCCGCCGCCCGACGTCGGCGGGCGCTGGCGGTCCCATTACATCGTGGGCATCGGGCGCAAAGGCGAGAGCTCTTTCGTCATCGTCTTCGATCTCGACGCCTGATGGCTCGGACGAAGCCGCGCTGCTCTGACCCTCGAGCGTAATGCGATGCGTGCAGCCGCGGCGCTCGCATTCAGGACGCAATTCGCCGGCATCGGCCGGGGCGGTCGACCGGCTGAGCGCCAACTCGCCATTTTCGCCACTCCGAGTGATCGCCGGCTGTTCCGAGAGCATACCGGCATCCGCCTGCCGCCCGGCAAAGCGGACCATGGTGGAGGGCCGGCTGCGCCAGCGCGTCCGCGCGCTCGGGCTTGCAGGGCTCGACGAATACGCGGCCTATCTGTTCGAGCAAGCGGCAAGCTCGACGAGGAGCTCGTCCACCTCATCGACTGCGTCACCACCAACAAGACCGACTTCTTCCGCGAGCCGGAGCATTTTCGATTTCCTGCGCGAGCACGCCGCTGCCGGCGCTCCTGGCCCGGCGCGGGCGCCAGCGCCGGCGCCTCAAGGTCTGGAGCGCCGCCTGCTCGACCGGCGCGGAGGCCTATACGCTCGCCATGGTGCTGGCAGAGCTTGCCGCAGACACGGCCGCGGCTTCGCGTTTCCGATCCTCGGCACCGACATCTGCACCGAAGTGCTCAGGACCGCGGTGCCGGCATCTATCCGCGAGGATGATGGCGCCGGCCGTGCCGCTGGATCTGCGCCAGCGCTACTCTGCTGCGCGCGAAGCCAGCGGCGCGCGCGCCAGGTGCGGATCGTGCCGGAACTGCGCCGCATGGTCCGCTTCGCGCGGCTCAACCTGATGGACGCCCGCACTATCCGGTCGACCGGGACATCGACGTCATCTTCTGCCGCAACGTCCTGATCTATTTCGACAAGCCGACCCAGCACGCGGTGCTGGAGCGGCTGTGCCAGCACCTGCGGCCCGGCGGCTATCTGTTCCTCGGCCATTCCGAATCGATGGCCGGGTTCGGCGCTGCCGCTGCACCCAGGTCGCTCCGCACCGTGTTCCGGCGAGCGGTGATGAATCACGTGAGCAAGCCCGATCCGCGTGCTGATCGTCGACGACTCCGCCTCGGTGCGCCAGACCCTGGCCGACGATTCTGGAGAGCGACCCCGACATCGAGGTGATCGGCACCGCGGCCGATCCGTTCGTCGCGGCGCGCCGCATCCAAGCAGGAAGTCCCCGACGTCATCACCCTCGACGTCGAGATGCCGCGCATGGACGGCATCACCTTCCTGCGCAAGCTCATGGCGCAGCATCCGATCCCGGTGGTGATGTGCTCGACGCTTGACCGAGGAGGGCTCGGAGACCCTGATGCAGGCGCTCGAGGCGGGCGCGGTCGACGTCATCCTGAAGCCGCGCGTCGACACCAAGCAGTTCCTGCTGGAAGCGCGCGTGCGCATCTGCGACGCCGTCAAGGCGGCGGCGCAGGCGCGGCTGACGCCGGCTGCCGCGCAGCGCGCTCGCCGCACCCGCGGCGACCAGGCAAAGCTCACCGCCGACGTCATCATGCCGCCGCCGGTGCCGCGGCACGTCATGGCGCGCACCACCGAGACGCGTCGTCTGCATCGGCGCCTCGACCGGCGGCACCGAATCGCTGCGCGATGTGCTGGAGGCGCTGCCGGCGGACTGCCCCGGCATCGTCATCGTCCAGCACATGCCGGAGAAGTTCACCGCGGCCTTCGCCCGGCGCCTCGACGGGCTCTGCGCAGATCGAGGTCAAGGAGGCCGCGGACGGCGACACCGTCTGCGCGGCCGGCGTGCTGATCGCGCCGGGCAACCGGCACATGCTGCTGCAGCGCAGCGGCGCGCGCTATCTACGTCGCGGTCAAGGACGGCCCGCTGGTGTCGCGCCATCGGCCCTCGGTCGACGTGCTGTTCCGCTCGGCGGCGCAGTTTGCCGGCGCGCAACGCGCTCGGCATCATCATGACCGGCATGGGCGACGACGGCGCGCGCGGCCTGCTCGAAATGCGCAAGGCCGGCGCCGCGCACGATCGCGCAGGACGAGGCGACCTCCGTCGTCTTCGGCATGCCCAAGGAGGCGATCGCGCGCGGCGCGGCCGACAAGGTGGTGCCGCTAGGGCTGATCTCGGAGCAGATTGTGCAGGCCTGGGAAGCGCTGACGTAGGAACTGGCGGCTGCTCCCTCACCCCAGCTTTCTCCCAGCAGGCTCGCCTCGGCGAGCTTGCACCTTAAAGTGTCCGCATCCGCAAGCGGATGCGGAGAGGGAGTTCCGCGAGCCCGCTGAGAAGGCGTCCCTTCTCCATATGCATCCGCAAGCGGATGCAGACACGCAAGATGGCAAGCTCGCCAAGGCGGGCTTGCGGGGAGAATGACAGAATGAGGGAAGATTCCCTCAGTTCATTCCGCCATCCAGCATTAAGCGAACGCCCCGTCGCGCGCGCCATCCTCGCGCCGCATGGCCTTGCTCCTCTCCGTCTCAGCACCGTTCGCATCGCGAGGCTGACCATTGTCCGCAACCGTCCATCGCGTGAAGCCGCACCGCTCCGCAATTCCCGGGATCGACGCCATCGAGTTCGAGTCCGGCCGCGCCTTTCCACGCCATTGCCACGATCAGTACGGCATCGGCGTCCTGCTCTCAGGAGCGCAAGCGTCGTGGAGCGGCATCGGGCCGGTGGAGTTGGCGGCGGGCGCCGTCATCACCGTCAACCCCGGCGAGATGCACGACGGCGTACCGGCCGGCGGCTGCGTCCGGCGCTGGCGCATGCTCTATTTCGATCCGCCCTGCTTGAACCGGGCGATGCTTTCCGAAGGTCCGGGAGAGGCCGAATTCAAAGCGCCAAGCCTGAACGATCCGGGGCTGGCCGGGCTCGTTCTGTGCCTCTTCCGGCACGTGGCCCTTGAAAGCGACCCGCTTGCCGCCGAGGAGTATCTGGTTCGCCTTGCCGTTCCGCTACTCCAGCTCCCCGCAGCTCCGGACGGACGGCGAGGTGTCTCGTCCGCCGTTGCGAAAGCCAAGGCGCGGATCGATGACGATCCCGCCTCCCCGGTTACGCTCCCGGAGCTGGCGGCGCTGTCCGGCATCGGCCGGTTTCAGCTCGTGCGCGCCTTCGCCCGCGAGCTGGGAACCACGCCCCACGCCTATGTTGTCCAGCGCCGCGTGCGGCTGGCGAGGCAACTGCTCCTGGGAGGCGAGACACCCGCCAGCGCCGCGCAAGGGGCCGGCTTCGCCGACCAGAGCCACATGACGCGCGCTTTCGTCCGGTACTTCGGCATAACGCCGGCACGATACGCAGCCGCCCGCGCCTGACGCGCAATTCCGTTCAAGACGCAAGCGGCCATCCAGAGCATTCTCGGGAGGTTGACGGAACGCCGCCGGCACCGGCTATCGCGAGGTTGTGGCCTAGCCAACGAGTATTACCCCTCATCCTGCCTTCTCCCAATGGGAGAAGGGACGCCTGAACAACGGCTGCGAGCGAACTCGCTCTCCCATTGGGAGCAGGGCGGGGGTGAGGAGTAACGCGCTTTGTGTAGTTCCCAATGCCGCGCGGTTCGCATCTGAAAGGAACGCAAATGGCAACAGAATACGTTCACGGATACGGCGCCCGGGAGGCGCAGCGGCTACAGGATCAGGCAGGAACGCTCGCCGCGCTCCTGCATGCGGACACGTCATACCCGGGCGGACTCCACGGTGCTCGAAGCGGGATGCGGCACCGGCGCGCAAACCGTGACGCTCGCATCGCAGAGCCCCGGGGCGCGGATCACCTCGATCGACGTTTCGGAGGCGTCGCTCGCCGCGGCCCGTGCGGCGGTAGAAGCGGCGGGCCTTTCAAACGTGACGTTTCGGCAGGCAGACATCTTCAACCTGCCGTTTCCGCCGCAGTCCTTCTGCCATGTGTTCGTGTGTTTCGTGCTTGAGCACCTTGCCCGGCCCCTGGACGCACTCCTGGCCTTGCGCGGCATGCTGAAGCCCGGCGGCACGCTCACCGTCATCGAGGGGGATCACGGCTCCGCGTACTTCCACCCTGACAGCGAACATGCCCGCAAGGTTATCGAGTGCCTGGTGACGCTGCAAGCAAAGGCGGGCGGCGACGCCATGATCGGACGGCGGCTTTATCCGCTGCTCAAGCAGGCGGGCTTCACGGGCGTGCAAGTCTCCCCGCGCATGGTCTACGCCGATGTGAGCAAGCCGGAGCTGGTGGAGGGCTTCACGCGGCTGACCTTCACCGCGATGGTCGAGGCTGTGCGCCAGCCCGCGCTCGATGCCGGCCTCATGACGCCCGCCGGTTTCGACCGGGGCGTCGCCGATCTTTATCGCACGGCGGAAGAGGATGGCGTCTTCTGCTACACCTTCTTCAAGGCGCGGGCGGCGAAGTGAGCCGGCTGTGGCCGGTTTCGCGTTCCAGGCCGAGCGAGACCGCGACCGGTGTATGGTCGGAGGGTTTGTCCCAGCCGCGGGGCTTGCGGTCTATATGCGCGCTGCCGAGCCGCGCCAGGGCTTGCGGTGACAGCAGGATGTGATCTATGCGCAAGCCTTGATCCTTCGGCCAGGCGCCGGCCTGATAGTCCCAGAAGGTGTATTGCCCGCCGCGGCTATCGCAGGCTTGCACCGCGTCGGTGAGCCCCAGATGCAGGACGCGGCGGAATGCCTGGCGCGACTCCAGCCGGTAAAGCGCGTCCTCCGCCCAGGCGGCGGGATTATAGACGTCCACGGAGCGCGGAATGATGTTGTAGTCGCCGGCCAGCACTAGCACTTCCTCGTAGGCGAGCAGAGTTTGCGCGTGCGCCTTGAGCCGCTCCAGCCAGGCGAGCTTGTAGTCGAGCTTGGGCGAGGGCGCGGGGTTGCCGTTCGGCGCATAGATGGAGGCCACGCGGATTGCCTTGCCGCCTGGGAGCGAGATCGCGGCCTCGATGTAGCGGGCCTGCTCGTCCGTGCCGTCACCGGGCAGCGCCGTTATCGTCTCGTCGATGGGGTGTTTCGAGAGGATCGCCACGCCGTTGAACGACTTCTGGCCCAGCACCGCGCAATTATAGCCGAGATCCTCGAACGTGCCGCGCGGGAAGCCCTCGGTCTGGCATTTCAGCTCTTGCAGGCACAGCACGTCCGCCGCGGCCTGTTTGAGCCACGCCACGGCTGCCGCCTCGCGCTGCTTGATCGAATTGACGTTCCAGGTTGCGATCTTGAGCACGACGCCCGCGCTTACAGCGAGAAGGACGTGCCGCAGCCGCAGGACGCGGTTGCGTTGGGGTTACGGATTTTGAACGAGGCGCCGATGAGGTCGTCCACAAAGTCGATCTCGGAGCCCGCCATATAGGGCACGGAAACCGGATCGATGGCCACGCGCGCGCCGTCCTTCTCGATGACGAGATCGTCCTCGTTCGTCGCGGCCACGACCTCGAAATCGTAGCGGAATCCCGAGCAGCCGCCCCCCGCCACGCTGATGCGCAGCGCGCCCGGCCCCGCTTCCCGCGCCATAATTTCGCGGATACGGTTGGCGGCGCGATCGCTAACGCTTATGTTCGCATTGTCCTGCATGCCGGTTTGTTCGCCTGTTTTGAACCTTCGCAAAAGAGTTTGGATGTTCGCGCGCCATTGTCAACTGGCGCGAGCCATGGAGATCGCGCATGCCGACGCTTGCAAGCTACGCCGTGCAGCCTGAGGAAAGCCGCGGCCGGCTCTTCGAGGAAGCGCCCTGCCCCACGCGCACGGTCTATCAGCGCGACCGCGACCGCATCGTGCACTCGACCGCGTTCCGCAGGCTTATCCACAAGACGCAGGTGTTCATCTATCACGAGGGCGACCATTACCGCACGCGGCTGACGCACAGCCTCGAAGTGGCGCAGATCGCGCGGACGCTGGCGCGCGCGCTGTCGCTTAACGAGGATTTGGTCGAGACGATTGCGCTGGCCCACGACCTCGGCCACACGCCGTTCGGCCATGCCGGCGAGGATGCGCTGAACGAGGCGATGCAGGCGGTTGGCGGCTTCGACCACAATGCCCAGAGCCTGCGCATCGTCACGCATCTGGAGCACCGCTACGCCTCGTTCCGGGGGCTGAACCTCACCTGGGAGACGCTGGAGGGCATCGTCAAGCACAACGGCCCGCTGACCGATGCCGCCGGGCGGGCGGTTGGACGCTATGCGGCGAAGGGCCTGCCGCACGCCATCCGCGAGTTCGCGCAAGGTTCAGGACCTGGGGCTTGGCACCTATTGCTCGCTGGAGGGCCAGATCGCGGCAGTGGCCGACGACATCGCCTATAACAACCACGACATCGATGACGGCTTCCGCGCGGGCTACATCACGATTGCGGAGTTGGAGCAGGTGCCGGTGGCCGGCCGCGCGATTGCCGCCGTCCGCGCCGCCTATGGCGATATTGGGGGCTCGGTGCTGATCTGCGAGATGAGCCGGCGCATGATCGCAGGCATGGTGGAGGATGTGCGGGGCGAGGCCTGCGCCAGGATCGCGGACGCCGCGCCGCGCGGGGCTGACGATGTGCGCGCGTTGAAGGCGCCGCTGGTGGACTTTTCGCCGGCGATGGCGGGGGGGATCGCGGAGCTGCGCGGGTTCCTGATGGAGCGGGTCTATAAGCATCCGGCCATCGCGGGGAAGATGGCGAGCCACGCAGGCGATGCTGCGGGAGCTTTACGATTATTTCTCGGAGCACCCGGAGGCGATGAGCGCCGATGCGGGGTTGAGCGCCGCGGTTGCGGCGGGCGATGCGGCGGCGCGGCAGCGGGCGGTGGGCGATTTCGTGGCGGGGATGACGGATATGTTCGCGCTCAAGACGCATGCCGCGATTTTCGGCGCGCCCGGCGGCAGGTGAGACGGCGATGTTTCGCGATGCCGTCGCATCGGCTTATGAGCCTCCGCCTTCCGTTGCTAGCGCAACGAGCCTAGCTTCATGAACCCTGTCAGCCCCAGAGCCTTGCACCCGACCGGCTCCCTGAAAACTAGGCCACGAATGTAGCCCACGCGCAACAATCGCCTACCGGTTGATCGGGCGTTCCCAAAATTGATTGTCTTTCGTCAAAACCGAAACATACTCAAACTAAATGGGGAGCCGCTTTGTATGCATTGGTGGGATTGGGTAAGCGTATTCACCTGGGCGTCGTTGGCTTGGCGCTCGCAATGTGGACTTATTGGCGGGAGCTTCAATTACGCGGCGAGTTAGCCAGGAAAGAAAATGAATTGAACCAAGCTCTCGCAAGCCTAAAAAGAGCACGAGAATTTATGAATAGCTGATGTGATTGTAGGGGTTCCCTTATGAGTATATGGACTTTCCATCCCGGCTTTGTTCCTCCCAGGCCTGCAATCCCAGTTGTTGCAATCGCAAATCTCAAGGGCGGTGTTGGCAAAACGACGCTGGCTGCGAATTTGGCTTGTGCGCTAGTTCACCAGGAAAAACTGAGAGTTCTAGCGATAGACTTCGATTTTCAGGGTTCTTTGTCTGAATCTTTACAAATGGTTGTGGGGCGCTCTGTGAATTCAGGCGCTATCAACCTACTAAATCAAGAAGACGTCGGGGTAATATTCGATCTTGGAACGACGACAGCCGGGCTCGGTCTCGCTGCAGATCTTAGCGTGATTCAGTCTTTTTATCATTTGGCCGAAGTGGAAGACAAGTTGCTCGTAAAGCACATCGTTGAGGGCTTGAATGGCGAGCACGATCTACGGCAGATGCTCGCTCGCAAATTGGCTTCGCCTAGAATCAAGGCAGACTTTGATATTGTAATCATCGACACACCTCCCCGACTAACTATGGCTGCTATTAACGCACTCGGTGCAAGCACGCACATTCTCATTCCGACAGCGATCACAGGATTGTCACTCACGGCTACAATTACGTTCGCGGATCAGATCAATCAGATAAAGAAAATCTTTCCACATTTGAACCCTACTGGAATTATTCCGACGTTGCATGCGGCGAAGGAACTCCAGGTTCAGGAGCGGCGGAATCTCAAATTACTTGAGAGAGAAATCCCTAGCGTTCCGCTTTGGTTCGATTGCACAATGCCCCATCGGACCCATATTGGCCGCAATGAAAGTTATTTCCACAACACGGATATCAAGTCAATTTTCAATCCTATGGCGTCGAAAATAAGAGAGCTAACAGGGGCAACAAGAAATGACCGACATGCAGATCTCGGAGATAATACACGCACTCGACCTTCTTGGAACCGTCCATCTAAATAAAGAAAAATCTAAGCCTAATGCAGCTATTTCGAAGGTTAGAGATCTAATCGCCAATGGTGCTGGTCTCACGCTCTCAGATTGGGTTGCGCGTCAAAAGTTGCCACCAGCCCCGCGGGTTAGAAGGAGCAAAAAAGTCAACATTGATGACGACCAACTTCAAAAGATCGTACAGTCATGGAACGATACCGGGTTAAATGAGAATCTCGTTTTGACCGGTCGATCAACGAGCTAGATGAACAAGGCTTAACACTAAAATCCTGGCAAAGACTTTCCTTCGAATACGCGGGAAAGAAAGCTAGCTCCGGCGCCGTGGCAAAACAAAACATCGTTGAGCATTACGCTGCATCAGTCAGGCTCGCAAAGCGTCGAAACATACTTCATAGCAGCGACTGATTACTCCGCTGCCTTCGCCGCCGCCACCCGCTTCGTCGGCCGCCGCTTCAGCAACCCCGCCAAAAACTGCCCCGTATAGCTCTCCGCCACCTTGGCGATATCCTCCGGCCGCCCCTCGGCCACCACGCGCCCGCCGCCGTCGCCGCCTTCCGGCCCCAGGTCGATGATCCAATCCGCCGTCTTGATGACCTCAAGATTGTGCTCGATCACGGCCACGGTATTCCCCGCGTCCACAAGCTGGTGCAGCACCTCCAGCAGCTTCGCCACATCGTGGAAATGCAGCCCCGTGGTCGGCTCGTCGAGGATATACAGCGTCCGCCCGGTCGCGCGCTTCGACAGCTCCTTCGACAGCTTCACGCGCTGCGCCTCGCCGCCCGACAGCGTGGTCGCCTGCTGCCCCACCTTGACGTAGCCCAGCCCCACGCGCTGCAGCGTCTCCATCTTGTCGCGCACGGCGGGCACGGCCTTGAAGAACTCGGCCGCCTCGTCCACCGTCATCTCCAGCACATCGGCGATGGACTTGCCCCGGAACTTGATCTCCAGCGTCTCGCGATTGTAGCGATGCCCCTTGCAGACATCGCAGGTCACGTACACGTCGGGCAGGAAGTGCATCTCGATCTTGATGACGCCGTCGCCCTGGCAGGCCTCGCAGCGCCCGCCCTTCACGTTGAAGGAGAAGCGGCCGGGCAGGTAGCCGCGCGCCTTGGCTTCGGGGAGGCCTGCGAACCAGTCGCGGATGTGGCCGAAGGCGCCGGTGTAGGTGGCGGGGTTCGAGCGCGGCGTGCGGCCGATGGGCGATTGGTCGATGTCGATGACCTTGTCGAGAAACTCGATGCCATCGAGCGCGTCGAACGGCTCGGGCGCGTCGCCGCCGCCGTTGAGCCGGCGCGAGGCGGCCTTCTGGATGGTCTCGATCAGCAGCGTGGACTTGCCGCCGCCCGAAACGCCGGTGACGCAGGTGAAGCAGCCGAGCGGGATCGCCGCCGTGACGTTCTTGAGGTTGTTGCCGCGCGCGCCGCGCACGACGAGTTGGCGGCGCTTGTCGAGCTTGCGCCGCTCCGGCGGGAGCGCAACGGCGCGCTTTCCAGTAAGATACTGGCCTGTGAGGCTTTCCGGATGCGCCATGATCTCGGCGGGCGTTCCTTCGGCGATGATCTCACCGCCATGCACGCCCGCGGCCGGGCCGATGTCGACGACATGGTCGGCCTGCAGAATCGCGTCCTCGTCATGCTCGACCACGATCACCGAATTACCGAGGTCGCGCAGGTGCCTGAGTGTCACGAGCAACCGCGCATTGTCGCGCTGGTGCAGCCCGATGGAGGGCTCGTCCAGCACATAGAGCACGCCCGTCAGCCCCGAGCCGATCTGCGAGGCGAGCCGGATGCGCTGGCTTTCGCCGCCGGAAAGCGTGCCGGAATTGCGGCTGAGCGCCAGGTAATCGAGGCCGACATCGTTGAGGAAGCGCAGGCGCTCGCGGATTTCCTTCAAGACGCGCGCGGCGATCTCGTTCTGCTTGCCCGTAAGCGCCTGCGGGCAGCGTGCCGAACCAGTCGTTGGCGGCCCGGATCGAAAGCCGCGCCGCCTCGCCGATATGCAGGCCGCCGACCTTCACCGCCAGCGCCTGCGGCTTCAGCCGGAAGCCCTGGCATTCCTCGCAAGGTGCGTCGGACTGGTAGCGCGACAGCTCCTCGCGCACCCACTGGCTATCGGTTTCCTTCCAGCGCCGCTCGATGTTGGTGATGACGCCTTCGAAGGGCTTCTTCGTGGTGTAGGTGCGCATCCCGTCGTCGTAGGTGAACGGGATCGCCTCGCCGCCCGAGCCGAACAGGATCGCGTCCTGGATCTTCTTCGGCAGCTTGCTCCAGGGCGTGTTCATCGAGAAATCGTAATGCGCCGCAAGTGCTTGCAGCGTCTGGGTATAGTAGGGCGAGGTGTTGCCGGTGCGCGCCCAGGGCACGATGGCGCCCTTGGCGAGCGAGAGCGAGGCGTCCGGCACGGTCAGCGCCGGCTCGAATTTTAGCTCCGTGCCGAGGCCGTCGCATTTGGGGCAGGCGCCGAACGGGTTGTTGAAGGAGAAGAGGCGGGGCTCGATCTCGTCGATGGTGAAGCCGGAGACTGGGCAGGCAAAGCGCTGCGAGAAGACGATGCGCTCGGGTTCTGGCTCGGGTGCCTTCTTCGCCACCCTCGCTCCCCTCACCCCAGCCCTCTCCCCCTGGGAGAGGGAGACGAGGCTGTGCCGGTTGTTCGGGCGTCCCCTCTCCCATGGGGAGAGGGACAGGGTGAGGGGTACGGAACCCTTCGGTTTGTCCGCAAACTCCACCACCGCGATGCCGTCCGCCAGTTCCAGCGCGGTCTCGAAGCTATCCGCGAGCCGGCTGGCGATATCGCTGCGCACCACGATGCGGTCCACCACAACGTCGATGTCGTGCTTGATCTTCTTGTCGAGTGCCGGCACATCGGCGATCTCGTAGAACGTGCCATCGACCTTCACGCGCTGGAAGCCGCGCTTCTGCAAGTCCGCGAATTCCTTGCGATATTCACCCTTGCGGCCGCGGATCATCGGCGCCAGCAGATAAAGCCGCGTCCCCTCGGGTAGCGCCAGCACCCGGTCCACCATCTGGCTCACGGTCTGGCTCTCGATGGGCAGCCCCGTCGCTGGCGAATAGGGCACGCCCGTGCGTGCCCAGAGCAGGCGCATGTAGTCGTAGATCTCGGTGACGGTGGCGACCGTCGAGCGCGGATTGCGGCTGGTGGTCTTCTGCTCGATGGAGATGGCCGGCGAGAGGCCGTCGATGTGGTCCACATCGGGCTTCTGCATCAGTTCCAGAAACTGCCGCGCATAGGCCGACAGGCTCTCGACGTAGCGGCGCTGGCCCTCGGCGTAGATGGTGTCGAAGGCGAGGCTCGACTTGCCCGAGCCGGACAGCCCCGTTATGACCACGAGCTTCTCGCGCGGAATGTCGAGCGAGATGTTCTTGAGATTGTGCTCGCGCGCGCCGCGCACCGAAATGTGTGTTTGTGTCAACTGCTTACCCGCCTAGAGCTTGCCACCGGGTTAGGCCCGATGGCTTGCACCAGGACCGCCCGGCCGCCGCCGCCGCCGAAGGTTACTCGCCCCTTACCTTATGGCGAACGACGGAATTTTAAAGGCCGGAGCGGATGTTGCGCCCAGCTATTGTGTTTGAAAAGCTGATGTGGCCACCTATCCGCAAAGGCAGTGTTTTTCGCCGTGCCCTGGCGATGGCCGCGCTTGCGAGGCGATTCACCGAAGCGCGCGGTGGCATTCCGCTCAGCCTGCCTACAGATATCTCCAAGGATACCAGGACCGGGTACCAAAGCAACCATATCGCATCCGGCAAGCGTTCACGGAACTGCTCGATGTCCCTGACGCCCGCACGGCCGGGCTTGCGCCACTCCAACGATATCGCAGCGAAACCAAGCGGAATTTCCGCTGCGTAGGCGGTCGATTACGAGGAGCCCGGCTTCGAGAGGCGCTCTAGCTGAGCCTGCATGGCGCTGAGCTGCGCCTTAAGCTCGGCGATTTCCGCCGATGTCGTGGCGTTCGACGCTTCGGGCTTCGGCTGCGCGGGCTTCCCGGCGGCCTCTTGTTCCTCCGGCTTGACGAAGGGCGCGAACATGGCAAACGCCCGCTCAAACAGCGCCATGTTCTGCCGCGCCTGTTCTTGCATCGCCTCGAAAGTTACGGCGCCGAAAGTATCCGAGAATTGCTTCCGGTATTTTTCCTGCTCGCGCGTCAGTGTCTCCAGGCTGAATTCGAGGTACTTTGGAACAAGCTGCTCGATCGAGTGACCGTAGAACCGGATAAGCTGGCGCAGGAAGCCAATGGGCAAGAGGTTCGAGCCGGTCTTTCCCTCCTCCTCCACGATAATCTGAGTAAGCACGGCATGGGTCAAATCCTCGCCGGATTTGGCGTCGTAGACGAGGAAATCGCGCTCGGACCGGACCATCTCGCCCAGGTCTTCGAGCGTCACGTAGCTGCTTGTCTCTGTGTTATACAACCGCCGGTTCGCATATTTCTTGATAATGACGGGCTTGGACTTGTTCGAATCGGCAGCCCCCTTTTTCGAGGTGCCCGCCTTCAGCGGCTGTACCGTAGCCTCGTGAAATCCTGGGCCTTGCGACACGTTCTCCGCAGCCTTGTTCATTAACCCGTCCACTGGTTGTTACCGGCACCCAATATAAATCAGGTTTCGGATTTTGCGTGGACTTTTTTTCGCACATGCAAAAAAAGGTGGCAAGCCTGCTGCCCGGCCCGCCCGGCGCCGGAAACTGCGGGAAACCTCAACCTCTCGTCATCATGACCCGAAGCATGCTGTCGATTGAGGCATCTTTCTCGACATCTTCAGGCCCCTGGTTGAGGTATTGGTAAAGAGGCGGCACGAAGATCATGGCCTTATCGAGTTCCGGATCGTTCCCGAGCTTGTAACCGCCTATGAGCCGGATATCGCGCGTTTCCTCAAATTTGGCGATAAGGCTCTTCAGCTCCCGCACCGCTGCGCGCTGGGCCGGGGTCCACACACGCATCGCGAGCCTCGAAACAGAGCCGAGGATATCGATGGCCGGGAAGCGGCCCTGATCGGCGATGGCCCGGTCGAGCACAATGTGCCCATCGAGAATACCCCTTATCGTGTCGGCGATGGGATCGTTATGGTCGTCACCTTCGACGAGAACCGAAAACACGCCGGTAATCGATCCCCCTTTGGCGTCGCAGCCCGCGCGTTCCAAGAGCTTCGGCAGCTCGGTAAACACACTTGGAGGAAAGCCCCTGGAAACGGGCGGCTCGCCGGCCGCGAGCGAAATTTCGCGGGCGGCCTGTGCATAGCGGGTAATCGAATCGAATATGAGCAGAACCCGCTCGCCGCGATCCCGGAAATACTCGGCGGTCGCCAGCGCCGTTTTGGCGGCAAGCCTTCGCATCATCGGGCTTTCGTCGCTCGTAGAAACCACGACAATCGCTTTTGACATGCCCCCGGCTAGCGCGTCCTCCACAAACTCCTTCACCTCGCGCCCGCGTTCCCCGATCGCCGCAAAAACCGCCGTATCGAACTTGTTTCCCCTTGCGAGCATCGACAGCAGGGTCGATTTGCCGACACCGGAGCCGGCGAATATGCCTATGCGCTGCCCGGCGCATAGCGGGGTGAACACATCGATTGCCCGCGTTCCCGTCATCACCGGCGTATTCAACCGCTCGCGATGAAAGGCAGGTGGGGGCGCCCGGTCGAGCGGCATGGCGCAAGGCCCCCTTACGAGCGGAGGTCCGCCATCCGCCGGCCGCGCCAACGCATCGATCACGCGGCCTTTCCAGGACTCATGCGGGCGAAGCTCAAGGGCGTGCGTAATCTTGGCCTTGGCGCCGATGGCGGCACGGACCCTGTCCTCGAAAGTGCGGATTGAAATGGTTTCGGCATCGACGCGGATCGTCTCGCCGATCTGCTCGCCCGCTTCGGTTTCGATCGCAACCCAATCGCCAAGCTTCGCGAATCTGCGACAGGCCCGCGACCCGGACATGACTTGCGGTCAATTCGGTCACGCTGCCCCAAACGGAGAGCAAAGCGCCATCGGTTGCAGTCTCTAGTACCGTCGCCAAATTTTGGAGAGAGTTCATTCGATTCTGGCTTCAAGAAGCCGGACCCACTGTCACGTTGACGATCCAAGCGTCTGAATCGCGTTCTTGAAACTAGCCTCGGTGGATTGCACTACAGCGCTCACACCGTCGAATGAGCGCTGGACATACACCAGCCTGGAAATCTCCGAGATCGAATTTACGTTGGATTCCTCCACAAAGCCCTGAGCGACGCCGTTCGCTGAAAAATCTGTAACGGGAGTTCCTGGAACGTTCGACGTGACACCTCCCTCCCCCCGCGAAAGCTTGGCATTGCGTGGCAGGGTTACGAGGCCGAGAATAGCGATTGGCTTTCCTCCCTGGCTGATCGTTCCATCCGGGGCGATCTTCGTGCGCCCTGCGCTGGGATCGACTTGTATCGGCGCGCCGCCCACATCGAGTATCGGGGCACCGCTCACGGAAACGAGGCTGCCAGCCGCATTCATCTGCATCCGGCCGTCGCGAGTATAGACTGGCCCCTGCGCCGACGCGACGGAAAGCCATCCCTCTCCCTTCACAGCCACGTCGAGCGGGTTCCCCGTCTTGGTAAGTCCTCCCGGCGTCTGTTTGACGATTTGGCTGTTCGAGGCAACGAATGCGACCGGTTCTGCGCCCAAATCCGACAGCACGCTATCGAACTTGGCCTCAGTGCCACGATAGCCGGGACTGTTGCCGTTTGCCACGTTCTGGGCGATCGTTTCGAGCCGTTCTTGAAGCGCAACCTGCGCCGACAATGCAACGTACAGGCTTGACTGCATTTCATCTCTCCCCGCGCGTTGCGAGCAGCACCGGCCGAAGCTCCAGCACAAGTTGTCCAACAGATGCAACCGTTGCCGGATGCCCGCCAGAATCTATGCAGCAACTCCCGCGAGAGCCTTCTCGATCTTTTCTTTAAGAACGGGCGCAGTGAACGGCTTTACCAAGTACTCGTTCGCCCCGCATTTTTGTGCTGCTATGATGTTGTCCGGCCTGGATTCAGCGGTCACAAGTATAAACGGCGTCTTTGCCGTCGCTTCCGCAGCCCTCACGCGCTGCAGCAATTCGAACCCCGTCATGGGTTCCATATTCCAATCGGAGATGATTAACCCATATTGGGTATTCTGGATCATCCCCAAAGCCATCTCGCCGTTCGACGCTTCATCGACATCCTCGTAGCCGATTTGCTTCAGAAGCTTGCGGACGATGCGGACCATGGTGTTGTAATCGTCGACAACGAGGATTTTCAGGTTCGAGGCCATTGACTTTTAAGCTCCTTGAATGCCCTTCGCTCTAAAACACGGAGAGGTGGTTGCACTCGCAACGTTGAGTGGAGGTTGTCTCAGTGAACTTGCGCGAGACTGTTTTCGCTTGGGGTTACGGGCTTTGAAGATGCGCTGCCGGGTCTCCGCAACTCGTCCTCACAAAATGCGGAGGACTTGGCAGTCCAGGCGCCAAATCCGCTTTTGACTAGGCGGTCCAAGACCCTGCAGACATAGCGCTTTTGAGCAGGATCGTTGTTCTTGCCGGCATTGTAGCGGCCAACCGCCAGCGTCCAGCTTCCCTCGCGCGCTCGCAATTCGCTTAAGAATTTGGCAGCGTAGTCGACGTTACGGTGAGGATCGAGCATATCCGAAACAGAGGAAAAGCGGTCGCCGTGGAAGTGATAGTTGAGCTGCATGCAGCCCACATCGATCAATTTCTTGCCGGCTGCCCTGGCCGCATGGAAGCGTTCGATGGCTTGCTCCTTGTTAAGTGAATAAACAGTATTGCCTTCCAAGTTAAGCGCATAGGCGTGAAGATTTCCGTTTATGCCCGTCTCGGTTAGGCCAACGGCGAAAAGTATCCCGAGGGGAACCCGGTATTTGCTCGCGGCCCGCGTCATTTCCTTCTCGCAAAGATTAGTCTCTTGCGCCTGGGCCAGAGGAACAGCGCTAAACATACAGAGAGCGATCGCCATCAGCCTTATCCGGGCGCCCATATCCCCCCTCCCTCTGCTCGTTACGGTTGCTGGGTTGGCGCTGGGCCTCACCGCCGCCGGTGCCTGTGCCGCTTCCACCAGTTCCGCTACCCTCTGGATTGGATGTGCCGAAGCTGTTTTGTCCGCCGGCGCCAGCCTGCGCCTGGGTATCCGCTTGCATCGGTTGAGGGGCCGCGTGAACGGCGATGCTGCCCACGGTGTAGCCTGCCGATTGCAACAGCTCAGTCAGGGCATTGTCATGCTGACGGAGAAGCTGCGCGGTGCCGGCTTCGCTTGCCTCAAGCCGAACTCCAATTTGGCTGGCTTTCAGCGAAAGCTGGATAGCCACGGTGCCAAGGCCATCGGGTTGCATCTCAATGGTAATGGTTTTCAGCGGCTGGTAATCGGATGCGGCGGATGGATTGGCTGCGGCTGCCGCTTGGCCAGTATTGGCGGCCTGTGGCATCGCGGATTGGATCGCATCGAAGACTTGCTGAGCTGGAGGCGGCGCGGCCTGGCCGGAAAGGGACGCTGCCGGCGCGGCGCTGGCCTCTGAAGATTGCGCCACTGGCATCCCGGCGCCGGCGCGGGCGTCTCTCCGCCGGAGCGGCCGCTGCGAGAGCCGGCACTCTCCGTCACAGTTGCTGGCGGGGTCCCCTGGCCTGCGCTCGAAGCCGCTTCCACCGCGCCGGCCCCCGCCTGGAGGGCAGCCTCCGTATTGGGTACCGCGCTGTCCCGCGCTTGAGCTTTGGTAGATTGCGACTCCGGAGCGAAATGAGTCCGCACATCCGTGACGGTGAAGCCCGGGGCCATGCTTCCGGCCATTAGCTTGGAAGGCTCGGCACCAGGGAGCGGCGAGGTTCCCTTTGCACCAGCTAATGCGGTGCCGCCCAGCTCTCCGGCCTGCCCTTGTCCGCCCGCACTGGGGTTCGGCATGCCCTGGGCCGAAGCCTGCTGCTTAGGCGATCCTTGGACAAGTCCGGCTGCAAGTCCCGCCTGGGCAGCCGCCGCTTGGGCTTCGGCGCCTCCGGTGACACCTGAGCTGCCGGCATCCGCCAGCGCGGCAGGCGCACTCGCCCGGGAAGCGGAGCGCCCAGTAGCGTGGCCGCCACCGGCCGAACTCCCGGCTGAGAGGGCTGTCCCGCCTTGCGCTTGTTCCGTCGCTGCGTTAGGCACCTGCGAGATTTGGATCTGCGCCGCGAGAACAGCCAAGCTATCGCTTGCTCCCGCGTTAGCCGGAAGGGCGGCCGTTGTTGCGTCCTTGGAGTTTCCACTCCCGGAATCCTTGGCACTTTTGGCGTTTGCGCTCTCACTGGACGAGACCGCCTCTGCGGCTGCTTGCGAGTTTCGCCTGACGGGAGCGGTAGCGGGATTGCCCGATGCGAGGAAGGAACGCGAGTAGAAAGCATCGCTGGCCAGGAACGGCGCCTGCTCATCTTTGGGAGACTGCGCCTGCACCGCATCGCACGTATTGGACGCCTCGCCAGCGGCTCCGCCCGCTGCAAGCGTCGCCTGTTTCCCATCGCTGGGGGACGGCCCTCGCAGCCGCACGGTTGCGGTCTGTGCAGCACCGCCGGCACTCGGGGCGCTGTCCGGGCTTGCCGCCGTTGCACTCCCGCCATTCCCTTCCAACAGGCTGGCGAAACTTTCATCGTTGCCCGTTTGCTTCTGCAAAACCTTGCCACCAGGCTGCGGGAGTGGCGTTGTGCCAGAATTAGACGTGACTTGGGGGGGCTGAATCATCACTGTGCACTGCTCAAAATGGCATCGGCATCGGCGAGAGCACGCCGTGCGGCCTCTTCCCGGCTGCTAACTTGAAAGACGCGATTCCCTTTCACCGGGCGAAGGGCCGCGCTACGCTCACGCTGAATAAACAGCACTGGGGTTTTCTGAACCTTGTCAGCAACGCTGAACGTGGCATCGAGCAGCCTCCGGTCCTCTTCACGAAGCTTTGCTTGCTGCACGGAGCGCAACGACGCCAATCCTTCTGCGAGCTTGCCAGAAAGGATTTCCACCGCACCTGAATAAAGCAGCAGGCGCTGCCGCTCGCGGCTATCGCTTGCAGCAAGCGGCATGGCTGCGGCGGCAGCTACGCTTGCCAGTTCCACTTTGCCGGCCAGAAGGCCCTGCTCGGCTATGGTGGCAAGAAAACAAGTCATGCACCGGCCCCATCCTTCGGGCAGGGCGCGAACCAACTCTTGCAAAACGCGCACGCCATCCTTCCCTGCAAAGCGGACGATGTAGGATGCAACTTGCGCCTCGAAGCCCGGCAGGTAAGCCGACCGGGGAAAACGGCGGAAATAGGTGATTATTGCCGGAGAAAACTCCGCCGCATCGCCAGTCCTGGCCGCGAGAATGGCTGTCTGCCGCAAAGCGGCCTCCTCGACGAGCGTGCCTGGAAGCAGCATCGCCGCGGTTCTCAAGTAGCCGAATGCCCGCTTCGGGTCCGTCCGGACCGTAAGTAGCGCCTGCGCAAGAGCTAAGTGCCCGCCACGCCACGGCGTAAGACTTGTTGGGTCCAAGCTAAGCAATTTCGCCTCGGCTTGCAGCGACTTCCCCTCGCCATAAGCTAACACTCCATCGAGAATCAGGCCCTCCGGGCTGTCGGGTTCCAAGCCTTGCTTCCAATGCGCCAACACCCCGGATTCGCCTCCGCTTAGCACGAAGACCTCCGCCATCTCTCTCATGGCTTGCCCTTGGCTCCCGGATGCCGCGGCCTGGCGCAAAATGTTCAGGTAAAGGTCGCGCACCTGCGTGAGATCGGGCGCCTGGGTGACGCCCCGGTCCGAGATGCCGTCAAATTGCTGTGCGGCGGCGCGGATCTGCTTAATAAGCGACTCCTCCGTTTCGGCAGCGTAGACCACAGCGGGCAGCAAGCACACTGCCGCAAGGGCCATGGCTGCTGTCCGCATCCATCTCATGATGCCTCCGGGGCCTTTATGAGGATCTCGATGCGGCGGTTTTCACCGCCGAAGGGGTTTCCCATGTTCTTGAGGTTGCGGTCCGCGTAGCCTTCAAGCGCGAGGAACCTGTTGTCGTCGACCTTTCCTCTCAAAAGCATGTAATAGGTCATGGTAGCGCGGTTGACGGAGAGACGCCAATTGCCATACCGGTCGCCAGCGTATGGGCGTCCATCTGTGTGCCCCCTGATGACGATCTTGCCAGGGTACTTGTTGAGAAGTCCTCCTGCCTTTTCCAGGAAGAGCACAAGTTGAGGGGAAGGCTCGGACGAGGAAATCTTGAACATGTTGAAATTGGCATCGTCCGTCAAACTAACAAGAATGCCTTCGGCTGTTGCCTTTGTGGAAACGTTGGGCCGGAACGATTGCGGCAGTGCACCAACTAGGTGAGAAAGCTCTTTTTCAAGTTGCGCGGCCTTTTCCTGCCCCTCCATCTTTGCTTGTTTTTCTTTCGCCTGCTTCTCCGCAGCACCGGAGTCCGTCTTTATATCCGCAGCCTTTTCCTGTTGAAACTGACCGGCTTCAGGCTTCAAGGGCGTCGTCGTGGCGGCGGCTGCATCGGAAGCGGGTCCTTGACGCTCACCGGCGCCTGCCGAACGGTTGACAAGCTGGCTCATTATGGGATCGGTGACAAATGGGTCGTGGGATGAACCGCCCGCGACGAGCTTTTCCTGGTTTGGTTGGGCCGTCACCGCTGCCATCGCCCCCTCCGCTTGCGAAGCAAGCTGGGTGAGCACGCCGAACGGATTGCGAAAAAGATTCTCCTCGTCGGGATGCCGCGTCGACGAATTGGATTTCGCGTTCTGCTTGGCGTTATCCTTCGGACTTTCCTTTTCGGCTTTTTCGGCGGGCGCCTTCTCGCTCTCCTGACCGCTCTTCTGAGATTCGCGAACGCCTTTGGCGGAAGGCGCGCGGTCGCTTAGCTTAACCGGATTGAAGTAATTGGCTAGTTGTATAATCTTTTCTTTGGAAGCGGAATTGATGAGCCACATGACGAGAAAAAAAGTCATCATCGCCGTCATGAAGTCGGCATAAGCTATTTTCCAGACGCCACCGTGATGGCCTCCCTCTTCCAGGTGTAATTTTTTCTTAACAATTGGCGCTTGGTGCTTTTGCGCCTTAGGGTTCACGTTCTTGGCCATGGCTATCTACACCTACACGCTCAAGCCATTCGCTCAGCCTTGTCTCGATCACAGTCTTGTTTGCTATGACCGTTACTTCAGGCTTGTCCCCAGCCAGCACCGTCACGATGGCATTCGAAGGAATGCTCTTGCGCAACTCGAATACTAAATCCGCTGGGCCAGATATCTTAAGATGTATCGCATCTTCGAATGAAAGGAGCTTTTCGATTTCATGCGCAAGTTTAGCTAAAGCTTCATCGACGAGCTTTTGTGCGATAAGCGGCTTGAGTATGCGTGCAAGCGTGTCCGAAATATCCGCTTTGATGGCGGTCGCCGCATCGGCGATCTGCATGGCCAGCCGGGCACCTTCGGCTTCCGCCCAAACTTTTCTTGCGGTCTCTATCCAGAGCTTGCATTCCTCCTCTCGGGCCGCCAGCTTGGCGTCCCAGGTGGCTTGGGTATGCTCCATTCCCTCCCTGAACCCCTTATTGTACCAGACTTCGGCCGTCGTCTGAATGTCCAGCGGGGTTGGGTTGCCAGAAAGCCCGGCGCTTTCGCGCTTTCTGCGCTCAAGGAAGGAGATGAGGGGGACGGCTACCATGCTAGCTCTCCTTGATCCATTCTTTCAGAATCTCGACTGCCTGCTGCTCATTGTCGGTGATCGCCTTTTCAACTTGCTTTATAAGCGACTGCTTCTTGGAGACGGCTGCGGCGGCGGCAATCGCGGCGGTATCTGGCGGCGCCTGCAATTTTTGCAGCGCCAACGCCGCGGCCTCTGGAGCTTCGATTGAGAGCGCCGGCATACCCTCCGCCGTAAGTTGCGGGGTTTGCATCTCAATTCCGGGACGCTTGCTTTCAAGCACGAGACGCAGCGCAGGGCGCAATCCGAGCGAAATGAACATGATCGTCGAGAGAAGAATGGCGGCCCCGACGACATAGCTGCCGGTCTGGCTCGCAACTTGCTCCCAAATGGTGGGGGCAGCCACCGGTTCAAGCTCGTTCCCGGCCGCAAAATCGACCGCCGCCACCGTAACCTTGTCGCCGCGTGCGGGAACAAGCCCCGCGGCCGAAGCCACGAGCTTCTCCACCGACCTGATTTGCTCCTCCACCGGCACGCCTGAATTCTTGTCCGCGGCAGCCAAGACGAGATGCCTGCGATTAACGACAACCGCTACCGCTATATTCTCGATCCGGTAGCCGTCGCTTATAGTTGATGTAGTTTTCGTGGTCAGCTCGTAATTTGTGGTCTCTTCTTTGCGCTCATTGCTTTTGCGCGATTGTTCCTGTGGTTTACCGCCGGTGGCATCGCCGCCGGGAATGTTCTGCTCGACGCTGACATTCCATTTGCCGTTCGTGTTCTGGGAGCTTCCGCTTTCCTTCACGGTCTTGGTTGAGCGCGCCACCTGCGAGTCGGGATCGTAGGCCGTCTCGCTGATCTGCTTTTTGTCCAGGTTAAGCCGGGTGGAAACGCTTGCTTCGAAATTGCCCAGTCCCAGGAAGGGAACCAGCGTCTTTCGGATGTTTTCGTCGATTTCCCGGCCCACCTGCTTTTCAAGGTCAAGCATCTTTCCCGACGAAGCCCCGCCGCTTTCACCGCCAGCGGCGAGGACGGTTCCGTCGGTGCTGAGCACGGACACATGCTCCGGCGTCAAGCCGGGAACCGCGGAGGAAACGAGCTGGCGGATGGCGGCGGCGGCCGGGAACTGGGCGGTATCGGTCCGGATGACGACCGAGGCTGAAGGAGCTTGCGCGGCCTGACGGAAAGACCCCGGTTCGGAAAGAACAAGGTGCACGCGCGCCGCCCGCACCCCCTTCATGGCCTGGATCGTCCGTGCGATCTCTCCCTCCAGTGCTCTAACCCGGGTCACATTCTGCATGAACGAAGTCAAGCCCATGGAGCCCAGCTTGTCGAAAAGCTCGTATCCAGCGGTGGCGCTGTTTGGGAGCCCCCTTTCCGCCAGAAGTGCGCGGGCTCTAGCCGCCTCGCCGCGCTTGACGAGGACCTTCGTGCCCTCCGCATTCGCATCGAAGGAGATGCCCGCTTCATGCAGCACAGCCCCGACGCGCGCCACGTCGGACTGAGAAAGGCCAACATAGAGCACTTCGAGGTCGGGCCTGCTGAGATAGTAGCTGCCAAAGCCGACGAATACGAAAATGGCCACCCCCACGGCACCGAGCGCGGCAAGCCGCCTTGGCCCGAGACCGGCCAAGCTCGACCATAGCCGTTCCAGTTGATCGCCAGCCGCCATCTACCTCCCCGCAGCATCGAGAACTCTCCCGCCGGATGATTTGTGCGCCACCTTGTGCGGAGCAGGAGGCTCCTGGCTATGGAGATGCGCGCGCTTGTCCAGCCAGGGGACGCTGTAACCGCGTCCTACTCGCCTATGCCGCTGATCTTCCGCGATAAAATGGCGGCAGCCGGTCAAATTCAGATCGCCACCGCTGGCTACTTCTGCACAAAATAATAACGAGCGGCAGCGCCAGGGGCGCCGCCGCCGCGAAAATGACGGAGGGCCTAATGGCCCTCCGCCGTGTGAGCGAGCTTACTGGAAGAGCTTCAGGATCGACTGCGTCGACTGGTTCGCAATCGAAAGCGACTGAACGCCGAGCTGCTGCTGCACCTGCAGTGCCTGGAGGCGGGTCGATGCCACGTTCAGGTCCGCGTCCACCAGCGAGCCGATACCGTCGTTGAGCGAGGTCTGCAAGCTCGTTATGAAGGACGTTTGCGACGTAATACGCGATCTGGCAGTACCAATAGACGAGGCCGCATTGGTAACACTCGAAATCGCTGCGTCAACCTGCTTTTGGAAAGCATTGAGCTGTGCCTGGGATGCTGCAGAGTCGGTTATACCTGAGATATCCATATTGTAGATGGACTTTCCCGTTCCGCTAGTAGAACTGCTCGTAACTGTACCGCTAGCATCCGTGTAAGTTCCGACCGTGGAACTATCGGAGGTGTCGAGCTTGCCGCCGGTTACACCAGTTAGACCTGAAACGGTGTACTTATAATACTGGACGCTTGTGCTCAACGCCGTGCTGTCGGTAGCCTGAGCAATATAGAACGTCATAGTGTCGCCATTTTTGGTCGACGCATATTTGGAAGATGTCGAAACAGCACCAGCCACGTCGGCAGGCCCAGCCCCGTTAGTCTCCAATGTGGTCGCGCCAGCAACGGCCTCAACGGTCACCTTCGTAGCAGCAGAGGCGCCGCTAGCGATTGTTACCGACTGCTTCATCACATCGGTGGCAGGGGTTTTCAGGTCTGTGGTGTAGTGCAGAATTGAGAGTTGGCCAGCAGCGCTGACGCTGCTTACGGTGCTATCCTGATGAGCGGTGACGCCAGCGGCGGCCGCCGTCATCGTGTCGGTCAGTGTACCGTTGGCGGTGGTAACCGCCGGGGCGCCTGCAAAACCCGAGTCGAAAAGTGCGGTATTCGCGGCGTTGATCGCGATCGTGCCGACACTGATCGCGCCGGTGGCATCGCGTGAGAACGATGAGATGAACTCTTTCGTTGCGTTATAACCCGCGGCGGAAGAGTCGACGGAAAGAAAGTTCTGCCCATTGAAGTTCGCCGAATTGGAGATGTTCTTGAGCTGAGCTTGATCTTGAGTGATCGCCGCCTGGATCTTGGCCCTGTCAACACCAGGGTTCGTGGCGCTGAGCAACTGCTGCTTGATGTCGCTCAGAGTTGTCTGGATTTTTGACAGCGCGCTGTTCGCTACGTCGAGCGAGGAGCCGCCAAGGTTCAACGAGTCTGAAACGGTCGACAGCGCCGCGCTGTCGCTCCGGAGAACGGTTGCGATCGAGAAGTAGGCTGCGTTATCGGCTGCGCTGCTCACGCGGAGGCCGGTAGAGATTTGGCCTTGAACGTTTTGCAGGCTCTGCACCGTATTCTGCAGGTTCATAAGGGCTGTATTGGCGGCGACGTTCGTGAGGATACTAGTCATGGGATGTCCCTATGGTACAAAGGATGATCGGGACATACCGGCCTGGAACCGGTATACAGGGTCGGCATCATGCCTGCGAGCCTGCCTGAGCTAAGCATCGCTCCTGTATAGGTATAGCCTTAGAAGACGCCAAAAGTCTTGATAAGAGGTTAATTCTCCAGCCTTTAGCTCCTGACCCTAAACAAAGGATTAATGAGCCCTTTGTCCAAATCTTCCATGGTCGCAGTATAATTCTAACCCAGCCCCCTAATCCGCCGGATTTCTCCAAAGCGTCTCGTCCACTCGCCAAAGCAAGCCAGGCAACATCGGAATTGCCGCTCCGGCCCGCCACCGCAGATGTTGGCGGCGCGCATCTGCGAATGAAGAAGTAAACTACTAAGCTTCGGAATGAAGCATATGCCGCAGAGCTGACCCCAAGCTTAATGAAACGATCTCACCAACCCTCCTACCAACAGATTCCAACCGTCGATGAGGATAAAGAACAGGACCTTGAATGGCAGGGATATCGTTGAAGGCGATAGCATCATCATGCCCATCGACATGGTGAGCGTCGCTGTTATGAGGTCGATGACGAGGAACGGGAGCGTAATCAAGAAGCCGATCTCGAAGCCGCGCCGCAATTCCGAAACCATGAACGCCGGAATCAGCATTCGAAGGGGGGGAGTTTCACCGGCGGTATCGCCCCCGCCCCGGATATGCGAAAGTTCGGCGAACAGGTCGAGATCCTTCTGCCTGACATTGGCGGACATGAACTGCCGGAATGGATCGCTAACGCGCTGAAAGGCTTCCTCCTCCGCAAGCTTGTTGTCCATGTACGGCTTGAGGCCGCTCTCCCATGCTTTATCAAAGACAGGCGCCATGGTGAACAGCGTCATGAAGAGTGCCAGGCTGATAAGGATGATGTTTGCGGGCGTCGAAGGCAGCCCAAGGCCAGAGCGCAAAAACGAGAGCGCGATGATGAATCGCGTGAAGCATGTCACCATCACAAGGATGCCGGGTGCAACCGATAATACCGTTATAGCAAGAACAAGCTGGATGATCCGCGCAGATGTTAGGTTGTTTGCCTCCTGAACAATCGTATTAAAGCCGGGTTGCTGTGCCAACGCCGGAACCGCTGTAAATGCAGGAACGGCGGCAGAAATAAAAATGCCAAGACCAATTAGGGCCGCAATGCTAGCCCTTCGGCTTATGCTCATGACAAACTCCCAATTCCTTCAAAGTCTACAATAAATGGCAATCATACCAACGGCCATGAGTTTTGACCGTTCCGGAAGCCTCGTCCGTCATCGCGCGGCGGCATCCGGCGGCCGTGGCGATCCAGAATTAGCGTAGTAATTCCGGCCTCTGGATTGCTTCGGAGCTTCGCTCCTCGCAATGACGCAAGCGGTCAAGACTTATGGCCGTTGGTATCACTCAACGACAAACGCCGTGATGAGAAAATCGTGGATCTTTCCTCCTCCGAGTTGGATGGCTCGCTTTTTCAAATCCTCCCTGAGATATTGATAGCCGGTTGGTCCCTGGATCTCGGCCAGCGAAACCGTGCGCAGGTAAGCCACGATATCGTCCCCAACCTTTGTTAGGAGCACGTTGGCATCGGGCGTATTCGGTTCGAGCACGATAGCCGCCTGCAGCCGGACAAAAACCTCCGGCGGACTGCCAAGATTCGTTACGATCGGCGCCAAAGGCCTGGCTTCGCGCTCCGGCTTCTTCACCTCCGTTGCCGCCGCGGAAACAACGGCTCCCGGTTCGGGCTTCTTCAGGAGGACGGCCCCGAAACCGAAGCCCCCCGCAATTGCCGCAACAGTGCCGGCGATCAGCCCCAGAACCGCGCCCTTCGAGTTTTCGCCGCCGGCCATGTTTCCGGTCCCAACCCCCGCTGTCAAAATGGACTGAGTATATCGAAGAGGCGATGGCCCCATCCAGGCGACTGCATCTCCATGACGCGCCCCCGCCCGCCATAGGAAATCCGCGCCTCGGCGATTCTGTCGTAAGAGATGCTGTTGTCCGTGGCGATATCGCGGGGCCGGATAATGCCCGAAACGAGCAATTCGCGAACTTCCTTGTTCACCAATACTTCTTGCCTGCCGCTAACGACCAGATTGCCATTGGGCAGCACGCTGGTAACAACTGCTCCGATAAGCAGGTCGATACTCTCGGAGCGCTGGACGATTCCCTGCCCCTCGGACTTCGTGTGGGACTGAACGTGCGGGTCCAGTTGCCCCTGGCTCTGGACGTTCATATTGCTTGGAGACCAGGTTAAATTTGCGGTGTTGGTTACGTTGAGTTCGCGGTCGGTGTCGCGTTTGGTGTTTGTCGTGTTATTGAGCGAGGCTTGGTCTTTTATGGCGATCCGGACAGTAACGACATCGCCAACCCTGCCCGCGCGTGCATCTTTGAATAGGTCCGCGCCGCTGTCCTGCCAGAGCGAGGCGTGTGAAGTATAGGCCACCGGCGTGGCTTGCATATTTTTGATTGCCGACTGGTCCTGAGTAAGGCCGCTGCCCACTGGCGACAGTCTTGGCCCATTGGCCATCTCGTTCACCGTGTCGAAACAGCCGCCAAGCAAAATTGCCAGCCCGCCTGCCGCGAAGGCCGCTTTCATCATAGTTTCTTCTCCGCGGGTTGCACCTGCGCCGCTTGATCCTTCCCCGCCCCAGGGAGCGCCGGGAACTGCCGCGGCGGGGCGTTTCCTGCCGCCGGCGGGCTTTCCTGAACTGCCACTTTCTCCGGCCGCTGGGCTGCGCCAATCATAATGGAGACAAGCCGGGCAGCCTTTGCGCCATCCATCTGGTCTAGAATGGCGCTGGCGGCTCGGGGCTTGAGTTTCAACAAAAGCACTGCGGCAGCCTCCTCGTCGATGCCGGCTAACTGTGCCGCAGCGGCGTCCGGCTTAATTTTGGTAAACAACGCCACCACGCCGCCTTCGGTTTTGTTGATGAAATCGTCGCGCCGCCGCAGCCACTCCTGATACTCAACTTTCTTAGCTTCCAAAGCTGAAGTGCGCTTTTCGAGGTCCCCCTCAAGGCGCTGAAGCTCCGACTTCTGACGCAGAAAGCGCGCATCCAGAGCCGCATCCTCGATATTTTGGCAAAAGGCCTTGATCGACGGCGGTGCCTCGGCCGGAATGGCCGGTTTTTCTTCGCTGGGCTTCTGGGCCGCCGGCCTCACTTCCACAACGGGGGCAGGGGGGCTTGCGGGGGCTCCGACGACTGCTGCGGACCAAGTACCTTGAGCCCCACGCGTCTTGGGCTTAATAAACTGCTTGTAGTGGGCGACGTCTTCAGGCTTCCATCCCCAAGTTGGCGCCTGCTCTGCGCGGACCTGAATCGCAAGCGCCATGCCCGCGGCCAATAGCGCAGAATTCAGGTAAGTGAAGCTCCGTCGTTTCATTGCACGACAAGCTCCGCCTGAAGAGCACCAGCGGACTTTATCGCCTGCAAGATCGCGATGATGCCTTGCGGCTTGAGGCCCATCCTGTTCAGGCCGGTCACAAGGGTTTCCAGATTATCGCCCTCAAGAATAGTGAGCGCTCCCCCCGCTTGATCCGCGGTAATCGCGGTGCGCGGCAGTACGACCGTGTGCCCTTGGGAAAACGGGAGAGGCTGTGCCGCTTTCGGCGTTTCTGTTACCCGGACGGTAATGTTTCCATGGGCCACAGCGACGGGAGTAATCTGAACGTCGTGGCCGATTACAACAGTGCCGCTCTTCTCATCGATGACGATCTTCGCGGGCGTGTCCGGCTCGACGGACAACTCGCCGATTTCGCCCAGGAACTGGGTGGCATCCAAGTGCGGCGGCCTCAACAGCGCGATGGAGCGCAGATCCGCAGCGCGTGCAGCGAGCCCCTTGTAGTGTTCAAGCGTGTAGGCGTTTATCACATCCGCCGCGCGCGATGCGGTTGCGAAATCGGGGTTGAGAAGCTCAAGCGTAAACGTTTTTTCGCTTTCAAGGTTGTTGGGAAGCCTGCGCTCGACCAACGCTCCATTGGCTATCCGGCCCGCGGTCGGCACGCCCTGCGTCAGCGTCTCGGCCCGGCCCGTGGAGGAGAACCCGGAAATGCTCACCGGTCCTTGTCCGGCCGCGTAAATGACATTGTCGGCCGCCGAGAGCGGCGTAAGCATCAGCGTGCCGCCGGCGAGCGATGTCGCGTTGCCGAGCGATGAGACGGTCACATCCAGGCGCGATCCTTCGTTGACGAAGGGCGGCAATTCCGCGGTTACAATGACGGCGGCGGCGTTCTTCGTTTGCACGGGGTTGGAATTATTGGCGGCGTTGCTGCGGATGTTGATCCCCATGCGGTCGAGCATCGACTGTATGGACTGGCTGGTGAACGGCGAGCCTCGCAGCGTATCTCCGGTCCCATTGAGCCCCACGACGATGCCGTAGCCCACGAGTTGGTTCGGCCTGACATTCTTGATGATCGAAATATCCTTGATCCGCGTCGCCGCTTGTGCCGGCGCAGCAAGGAGTATCGCAAGCATGAGGCCCTTAATCATCACCGCGCCCGCAAACTGCCATCGGCCTGAATGACGCCTCGTACAACGGTTCCGGAATCGGGATTGCGCGCATTGATGATGTCGCCAACACTTCCCGATTCCAGTGCAAGCGCCACGCCTGTGATCGTGATGCTTCCCGATTGGAAGATGAGAGTAACGGTCCTCCCCTGGTGGATGACGTAAGGTTCGCGCAACGCATTCCTGGGAATAGGCTGGCCCGGCAGAAGCGTCCGCCGCACCATTTTGCCAACAATGCTCTCTTTATCTGTGACGATGCTTCCAACCAGCGATTGGTGGCCTGCCGGCACGAGATCGACCATATCCCCGCTAATAATTTCACCGGGAAAGGCGGTCGCTTTGAGGGCTGGAAAGACTGCCTTGCCGCTGACATCGTAAGCCCGCGCGCTTGCCGGAAGGCAAAGCGCCATCGCCGCAGCCAGCAAAAGCACTCTCTTTCGCATCGATGCCCATCCACCTAGAGCGTAGTCTTGGTAAGGGTCTGCCACATTTCGTCCGCCGCGGTGACGACCTTTGCGTTCATTTCATAGTTCCGCTGGGCGGTGATCAGATTGGTGACTTCTTGCACCGGATCGACGTTCGAGCCTTCGAGATAAAACTGCTGGGTGACCGCATAGCCGGGATCGCCGGGTTTCCCCGTCTGCGCGTTTCCGGCGGCCGCCGTCTCCTGGTAGAGGTTGTTGCCCAGCGCCTGCAGGCCGGCATCGTTGATGAATGTCGCGATCTGCATCTGCGGCCCCTGCACAAGGGGCTGTCCGCCGATACTGTAGGAAATCAGGCCGGTCGTACTAATTTGGATGGTTGTGGTACCCGTTGGGAAGGTGACGGGGGGGAGGATCTGATACCCATCCTGCGTGACCATCTGTCCTTGCGCGTTAATGGCGAAATTCCCTGCCCTTGTGTACAGTGTTTGGTTATTCGGACCCTGAACCTGAAACCAGCCACGGCCGTTCAAGGCCACGTCGAGCTGATTGCCCGTTTGGGTGAGAGGGCCTTGGGTGTTCAGTGTATTAATCGCGACGGTTTGTACGCCCAATCCAATTTGCGTGTTTTGAGGAATTCCGCCGGCATTGCCCTGGTTGGGAACTCCGGCCCCCCTCTCTTCCTGATAGATAAGATCGGCAAATTGCGCCAGCCCGCGCTTGAATGCGGTGGTATTGGAGTTGGCGATGTTGTTCGCGATCACCTCGACATTGACGTTTTGCGCGCTCATGCCCGTCGTAGCGATGGAAAGTGAAAGCATGATTTCCTCCTATCAGATCGACATGCGGGTTAGTTCTTGATAGGTGGCGACCACCTTATCGCGGACAGCCAGCGCCGTTTGCAACGACGTCTGCGCGTTCATAACTGCCTGCACGACCTCTTGTACCGGCGCCTGCCCTTGAAAGCCCTTGATCGCCATGTCCTCGCCGGTCTTGACGGCCTTTGCTGTTTGGCCGGCCATATCGGCCAGGACGCTCGAAAAATCGGGAACGCCCGCGGCCTGCGCCGATGCGGCCGGCCTTGTAGGTATAGAGCTACCAACAAGCGGCACATTCGCGAGCGGGGATATGGACTGAATTGTCATCACGTAGCCTTCAACAGATCTATGGCTTCAACAGATCTATGGTCATATTCACAAGCGCACGCACCTGACTAACGACTTGAACATTCGTGTCATACGATCGATTGCCCTCACGGATATCGGCCAGTTCCACGATCACGTTGACGTTGGGCAGCTTCACGTTGCCATTTTTGTCGGCGGCCGGATGGCCGGGCATCTTCTCCATGCGGTAAGGCGACCTGTCGAATTCCTCGCCGCTGGCCGTAACGAGGTTCGCCCCTGTTGCCTCATCCAGCTTCGATTCGAAGGTGATGACCTTCCGCGTATAGGGATTGGCGCCGGGGGTGTTACCCGTCGAATCGGCGTTGGCAAGATTTTCGGTCGCGATGCGAATGCGCTGCGATTGTGCACTAAGCGCGGAGTTGGCAATCGAGAACGTGGCCGCAAGGCTGTCCACCATGGCGCCTACCCCTTGGCCGCTTGAAGGACCATGCCGTTGAAGGCCTTCACTACGGAGGTGTTAAGCGAGTAGGCACGGGAGATCTCGCCGGCTTTGGCCATCTCCATCTCTTCGCTGACGTCGTTTCCGGAGTAGTAGACCTCGGCATTGTCCGCCTTCTGGTCAACAGGCGCCGGGACGGGGCTTTCGCTGGTCGCGAAATGCTTGGGAGAGGTCACAGCTAGCTGCAGCGAAGCCGATTGCAGCGTCGCTTCGAACGGCTTCAAATCGGCGGTCTTGTATCCCGGCGTATTCGAGTTGGCCACGTTTCGCGCGACCACCTCTTGCCTGGCAAGGAGCCACGACGACTGACGCGCCCCGAGGCTGAAAACATCATTTGCGATCATATCAGCATCCATCTGCTGAGGTTTACGGACATCCTGCGCAACGTGGCCGCTGTCTAGGTTGTTCGTCTTGCGCGAGGCTTATCGGCTCAGTTGAGCTTGCCTGGCGGTGGCCCGACCTTGTGCCGCCCCCCCTGGCCGCCCCGCGACTTGGTCAGGTAAATGATGATCTCGGCGACGGCCTTATAGAGTTCGGGCGGGATAAGCTGATCGAGATCCGTTGCGTCATAGAGGGTCCTGGCCAGAAGCTTGTCTTCCACAACGGGGATGTTGTGCCGCTCTGCGATTTCGCGAATTCTCAATGCCAGCGCGTCCTGTCCCTTCGCCAATACTCTCGGCGCGGAATCCTCGCCCCTTACGTAACGAAGGGCGACCGCGTAATGCGTGGGATTGGCGATAACCAGCGTTGCCTTGGGGACGTTCTGCATCATGCGGCGCTTGATGCGCGCGCGAGCAATGGCACGAAGCCGGGCCTTCAGGAAAGGATCGCCTTCGCTCTGCTTCATCTCCTCCTTCAGTTCCTGCTTCGTCATTTTCAGTTGCTCAACCCATTGGCGCCGCGTAAAAAAAATGTCGGCAGCCGCGACCACGGTGGACAAAAGCGCACTGATGAAGATGGCGCGAAGGATCAGGTGTCCAAGCAGCCCGGGAATAACGTCCGGGGGGGCATGCAGGGCATGGAAGGCCGTAGCGATGCCGCCAAGGCCCCAGAAGGCGGCGAGCCCCACCAGCACCACCTTGGCCAGCCCCTTGAGCAGCTCGATGACGCCCTGTATGTTGAAGAGGCGGTCAATTCCAGCGCCTATTGAGATGCGGGACATATCGGGCGCGATTCGGTCGAACATGAATTTCGGCACGTTTTGCAAGACCGACGCCGCGATTGCGGCCGCGGAGACGACGCCGGCAAAGGTAATGAGCAGTTCGGAGACCGCCTGCAGCACCGCCCGCAGCAGCAGAATCACATCGGCGCCGTTTTCCAGCCGCCAACCACCCGGGTCCTCGATGAACACCGCGAGTTGCCGGGCTGTCTGGCCTACAAGGCTGGGTACTGATGTGGCCAGCAGCAGCGAAACCGCCAGCAGGACCGCGGCGGAGCCTGCCTCTCTCGAAAACGGCCCGCCTTGGTGTTCAAGAGCCTGCGTGCGGCGCCGCTCGGTGGGTTCTTCGGTTTTGCTGTCTTTTTCCGACTGTTCTGCCAAGGAACCGGTTACCTGCTAAATCAAACGGGAAGCTTGCCGTTATCGATCATCTCTGTAAGCGTCACGCCAAACCGCGACCCGTCCTCGTCCAGGACGACGATCTCGCCGCGTGCAATGATTCTGCCGTTGACCATGACGTCCACCGGTTCGCCAACCCTGCGATCCAATGGAATAACCGCGCCGCGCCCCAGCTTCGTCAGTTGAAAAATCGGCATGGATGCCGAGCCGAGCAGAACCCGCAAGTTTACGGGGATGCGCAACACAATATCCATGTTGCTGCCCTGCTGACCACCTGGAACCGCCGGCTCGCCGGGCTTGACAACCTTTGCGCTCTCAGGCGTTTCTTCGAAGAGTGGGTGTTCGCTGATCGGTTGCATGCGCTATTCTTTCTGGATGCAGGATACTGGATTCGGCCCCCGGCTGATGGCAATTCTCAAGCAGCTTCTTTCCGGCCAGCGCCACCTCCATCGTTTGCTCCGCTAAGATTCGCCTCCACCTGATCGATGGTGGGTCTCTCATAGGCGGAAATCATCTTGCGGCCGTGTTCTACGGCGACCGTAGCCATGGCGCCGTTCATGAACGCCAGAATTGCCTGCTTCACGAGCAGGTAAAGCCGAAGCTGCTTTTCTCTTACGATCTTTATTTTTGCGGCGACTGGTGAGACGAGCCCATAGGAAAGCAGGATGCCTGAAAATGTACCGACCATGGCGTCGCCTATAAGCTCGCCCAGCACTTCCGGCGGCTGGTCGAGCGCCGCCATCGCCCTGATCACACCCAGCACGGCCGCCACGATGCCAAGCGCGGGAAACGCCTCAGAAATCGTGACGAGCGCATGGTACGATTTGAGGGCGTCATGCCTGACCGTCTGAATCTCCTCGTCCATCAGCGATTCAATCTCGTCGGGGCGCGCATGCCCCATGATGTAGAGCCGAAAATAATCGCAAATAAATTGAGTTAATTCCTTGTTTTTAAGCACAACGGGATACTTGGTAAAAATCGGTAACTCTTGCGGATTCTCAATATGGATTTCGACTTCGTTCTTGGGCTTGGCCTTGAGTTCCCGCATCATGGAGTATAGTAAGCCGAGCACCGCAAGATAATCGCCCTCCTTCGGCTCCGCGTTTTTCAGAGCCTCGACAATTCCTTTGCCGGCGTCCTTTATGACTTTTGCGGAGTTGCCAACGATAAAGGTTCCGGTGGCTGCGCCGCAGATAATGACATATTCCGCCGGTTGCCAGATGACGCCGACATGCCCGCCCATGAACACGAAGCCGCCAAGCATGCAGCCAAGTGTGACCATGAGTCCGATAACAATAGTCACAACTCTCTCCTCGCCCAGGATTCAGCTACTTGGCCCAGCTTGCACGAGCCTGATTGCGAAAAGGGGAAAGGCACCGTTCAAGTTTTAACTTTCGGATAAGAACCGCCGCCATGCCCAAGGCCGGGCAGCGGATGCGGCGCAAGGTCCGCTCACGCCAGACGCGGCATGCTGGCCGGAACGGTTGGAATTAGCGAGGTCTGGTGCGGTTCAGGCAAGGCTTGGCTAACCGGTTCTACGTTATCGTTTATGCTTGAGGAACGGACACGATGGCGCGAAGCTTCACCCGGGTATTGAACGACCTCGGCGGCGCGGAGGAAACCTGGGAAAGGGCTTCAGGCGAGCCGAAACTGCGTATTTCGGCGGGTGTCGGCTCTATGGTGGCTGCGCTTGGACCCGAGAAAAAGAACCGCACCGGGCGGCCGCCCCTTCGTTACGCGGAGATGCCGGAAGAGCCGCAGCCGGCGCCGCGACTGGCGTTTTCCGATTTGGCGGGCGAGATCGGCAAGGCCACCTCGATGGAAGAGCTTTGCCGCTTGAGGCGCCAGTTCGCGCGGCTTAGCCATCCCGACCGGTGCGACAATTCGTCCGCCACGTCCGAGATGGCGGCGGCTAACAAACTCATCGACGATGCCATTGCTTCGCTACGCAAGCGGCGCAACACGCAATCCTGAGAAGATCCGCCGGGCAATCCCCTATTGCTCAATCCCGGCTGGCAGCGGCGGCGGCTTCATCCGTCCGATGCTGTCCTGCGAAAGCGAGCCGAAATAGAGGAAGCCGCCCGGATGCTCGCGCGCCGAGGTGACGGGGAAAAACGCGTCCGGCCCATCGTACTGCAGGTTGGCAACGAGCTTGCCCTCCGGATCGAAGGCCAGCGCGAAAGCTTGGCGCTTCACCGGCTCCGGCAGATAGCGCAGTGCCCGCGCCACAATCTTGCGCAGGAATGGATAGGCTGCGAGTCTGTCCGCCACGGGGGTCCGCGGGGCGTAAAGCGCCACCCAGAAGCGGCCGGAGCCGTTGAAGGTGATGTTGTCCGGGAAGCCCGGCAGGTTGTCCGCGAACACGTCCGAGGTGCCAGCCTTTTCGCCCTTCAGCCAATAGCGGAGGATGCGGTAGCTGCCGGTCTCGTTTACGAGCGCGAACGCCTCGTCCGGGCCGAGCGCCACCCCGTTCGCAAACTGGAGGTTCCTAAGCAGCACCTGCGCCTTTCCGGTGGCGAAATCGTAGACCAGGAAGCGGCCATACCCGCCATGCTCTATGATGTCCTGGGTGGAATGGGCAAAATCGAATTTCGTGGAGGAATCGGTAAAGTAGACCTTCGAGCCGTCCGCTGTAACCGCGAGGTCGTTGGCGACGCCCAGCGGCACGCCCGTAGCCGAGGTGGCGAGCACCGCGATCTGCCCGCCTTCGCTAAGCTTCAGGAGCCCCTTCTTGGCGTCGCAAACGATCACGCTGCCATCGGGGTGCACAAAGACGCCGAGCGGCCGGCCTCCTGTGTTGGCGATGAGTGTGTAGCCGCTGCCATCCGCCTCGAAACGTGCGACGCGGCCATCCTCGAACCCGGCGTAAAGGCGGCCCTGCGCGTCGAACGCAATCGCCTCCGGTCCTTTGCCGGCGCCCTGCGCGATCCGCTCGATGCCCTTGAGCAGCTCGTTGCGCGCATAGGGGCCGGCGCCGGTGGCGGGTGCTGGCTGCGGCAGCCATGCGACCGGCTCGACGCGGATGGGCGAGAACAGAAGAAATGCGAGGACCGCGCCGAGAAAACCCAGGAGAGGGAGAAGCAAAATGCGCATGGAGGCTCCGTTTTAGCCGTCGAAAGGCCCCACTACCACGCTGCGGCCCCGAACGGTAGCCATACCAAGGCCGCCGTCGAAGTGCACCGGTAGCACCGGTACGGAAAAATACGGTATCCGCGGGACTTCCTCGCGCTGCACAGGGACGCCATATCGAAACTCCTCGCACTCCCAAAGCACTCATTTTGATAGCCAGGGGACGTTTTTTCAATTTGAACTAATTGTAACATATGCGCTTTACTGAAAGGTTACGCGCAGAGCACATCGTAAGTCATTGATGTATATTCGATTATTTATCCCTGTGCGTTGCAATTATGGTAAAGCCACAATATTTAACGGGGTTTCTGAAAGCTGGATTCCGGCCAAGTTTGAGCAGAATTCCGCAAAAATCCGCAAGTTTTGAACATCCGCGGCTCTGCGTTAACCGAGTTTTCCTAACAAATATGGCGGCGGCGTAAGCTTCGTAGGCTGTCCGCCACAATTGGGGCGCATTTGAGCTGCGCCAGCGCCGGCTCGCTTGCGGAAAGAATGCGCGCGCCGCGTAGCTTGCCTGCGCCGCATGCTATCTATATTATGTCAAAGATTGACATATGAGGACACAGATGGCAACCAACGTGCATCTCACCCCCGAATTGGAGCGCTTCACTCGCGAATGCGTCGAAGGCGGGCGCTACAACAATGTGAGCGAAGTTGTGCGTTCGGGGCTGCGCTTACTCCAAGAGGCGGAAAACCGCCGCCGCCAGTTCCTTGGGATGTTGCAGGAGGCCGAGGAAGAGGCAGATCGCGATGGCGCCATAACACTCGACAGTGTGATAGCCGAAATAGACAACATCATTAGCACCAGCGAGCAATGAGCGCGGCCGTCCTGGCGCCGGCGGCGCGGCGCGATTTATTGGCTGCCATTAAGTGGATCTCCAAGGACAACCCAGCCGCGGCGAGGGGCTTGCGCGACGCGGTGGTCCGGGCGGCGGAGCGCATTGGCGAGCATGTCCATATCGGCGCCCAGCGTCCAGAACTGGCCGGGGAACCTTACCGGTTCGTCGCGTTGACCGGCTTTTCGTATGTTATCGTCTACAATGCCGCGCGGCGTCCGCCGTTGATTGTACGCGTCCTGCATGGCGCCCGCGATCTTCCAGAGATATTGCGCGGCCTGTGAACCTTCCCGCCGGCCGGGCCTCGCTTTTGTGGCGACCTTCCTCCGGCTGCGACCGCAAGGAACGTTTCTGCCTTACTAATTCGTTACTCCGCCTCCTGGCCTGACCGGGACCGGACGCAACGCGAACGCTCTGCCACAGCTCCGCCGCCGGGAGCTTCGTGCGCGATTGGGCGCCGTGCAATCCGCCCTCGCCGCATCGGCGCCGGGCCGCCCTGCAGCTCAAGCTGCCTAATTCTTCTGCCTTGGGTCAACCCGTCCTCATGACCCCAAGCTCCTGCTCCGCTTATGCATCACCGGGCAACGCGGGCAATAACATTCTCTTGGCTCGAGACCGTAATGTCTCAAAAGACAAGCTTGTGCAGCTGTTCCGTTTTGTCCTATAGTTCGCAAACATAGAATATAACACAGACGTATCGGTATGACATTAAGTGGGGTTCTAATAGCCAATGAGAAATTGCTGCGCTTATGCTTGCCTTTGACTTACGCGCATAGCCATTGTGGCGGCAGGCATTTCCAGGGGGTAGCCAGAGATTGCCACCCCGTCCGCCGCCACCTAGGAAGGTAACCCGGCCGATGACATATCCTGGATGCCTCCCGATATAAGCGCCAATCCCCGGCAACGGTCTTTCGCTGAACCTCGAGGCGGTTGAGGAGATTGCGCTCGGGACCGCCGGCAACACCCTAAAGACATTTGCCACGGCCTCTTCCAATGCTGATGCCATCTGTGCCCTCATCCGCCGCCTGCGATAGCAATTTCAAGCCCTTGCTTAAGGACGGGGATGTCACCGTCTGCCGCGGGCGGTACGGGGCTGAAGGCGCAGCCGCGAGCGTGCTTGCCGTCATTTCCGCCTCCGATCCGCCCGCGCGCAGCTTCCTTGACCGCGTGCGCCATGAATATGAGCTTAAAGACGCGCTGGAACCGGAATGGGCGGCCCGCCCGCTCAAGCGGGTGCAGGAGGAGGGCCGCTCCATTCTTTTGCTTGAGGACCCGGGCGGCGAGTTCCTCGAGGGGCTTCTGGGCCAGCCCATGGATGTGGGGCTTTTCCTGCGCATTGGGGCTGGCATGGCGAGGGCCGTGGCCGGGCTACACCAGCGGGGGATCATCCATAAAGACATCAAGCCCGCCCATATCCTGGTGGATAAAAGGAGCGGGGCGGCCTGGCTCACCGGATTTGGCATTGCCAGCCGCCTGCAGCGCGAACGCCAAGCGCCCGAGCCCCCTGAAATCCTTGCCGGGACCCTTGCCTATATGGCTCCCGAACAGACAGGACGCATGAACCGGTCGACTGACACCCGAAGCGACCTTTATTCACTTGGTGTCACGTTCTACCAAATGCTCACCGGCTGCCTTCCGTTCGCGGCTGGCGATCCCATGGGATGGGTGTACTGCCACATAGCGAGGAAGCCCCTGCCGCCAGCCGAGCGGCTCAAGACCGTCCCGGCACCTGTCTCCGCCATCGTCATGAAGCTCCTCGCCAAGACCCCAGAGGAACGCTATCAGACCGCGGCGGGCCTGGAAAAAGATCTTCGCCGTTGCCTTGCCGCATGGGAAGCTCAAGGCCGCATCGAGGAATTCCCGCTTGCTCTGCACGACACGCCGGACCGCCTATTGATCCCGGAGAAACTGTACGGCCGGGCACGGGAAACCGAAACGCTGCTTGCTGCCTTTGACCATGTCGTGAAGACCGGCACGCCGGAGCTGGTGCTCGTCTCCGGCTATTCCGGCATCGGCAAATCCTCTGTGGTGAACGAACTCCACAAAGTGCTCGTTCCGCCGCGCGGCCTTTTCGCTTCGGGCAAGTTCGACCAGTACAAGCGCGACATTCCTTATTCCACTTTAGCGCAAGCCTTTGAGAGGCTTATCCATCCGCTTCTGGGCAAGAGCGAAGCCGAGCTCGATGGCTGGCGCCAGGCCCTTCGGGAGGCGCTGGGCCCAAACGGGCAGCTCATTGTGGACCTCGTCCCGGACCTTAAGCTCATAACCGGAGAACAGCCTCCGGTTCCGGAACTTGAGCCAAGCCAAGCAAAAGCCCGCTTTCAGCTCGTGTTCCGCAGCTTCATCGGTGTCTTTGCCCGCGCCGAACATCCGCTGGCGCTTTTCCTCGACGATTTGCAATGGCTCGATGCCGCGACACTCGATCTCATCGAGGATCTTTTGACCCAGCCGGATATCCGGCATCTGCTCCTGATCGGCGCCTACCGCGACAACGAGGTCAGTTCCGCCCATCCGCTCATGCGCAAGCTCGATGCGATCCGCAAAGCGGGAGCCAAGGTGCAGGAGATCGCCCTTGCGCCCCTTAGCCTTGAAGATATGACGCAGCTAGTTGCCGATTCTTTCCACTGCGAGCTTAAGCGCGCAGGCCCGCTCGGCCAGCTGGTGCACGCGAAGACGGCGGGCAATTCGTTTTTCGCCATTCAGTTTCTGTCCGCGCTCGCTCAAGAGGGGCTGGTTGCCTTCGATCATGGCGAGGGCCGGTGGTCTTGGGATCTGAATCGCATCCACGCCAAGGGGTACACCGATAATGTGGCGGACCTCATGGCCGGGAAGCTGACCCGCCTGTCCAAAAAAACCCAAAGCGCCTTGCAGGATCTTGCCTGCCTTGGAAACGTCGCCGGAATCGCGACGCTTTCGCTGGTCTTTGAGACCCCGGAGGTCGAGGTCCACGCGGCTTTGCGGGAGGCTGTCCGTCAGGAACTCGTCCAGAGGCTCGATGGCTCTTACAGGTTCGTCCACGACCGCGTGCAGGAGGCCGCCTATTCGCTGATCCCAGAAAGCTCGCGCGCCGGGGTCCATCTTAGAATCGGAAGGCTGCTTTTGGCGCACACGCCCCAAGAGAAGCGGGAGGAGGCGATCTTCGAGATCGTCAGCCAGCTTAACCGCGGCGCCGGCGTTGATCGCCTCGAAGCGTGAACGCGAAGAGCTGGCCGGGCTCAACCTGACCGCAGGCAAGCGCGCCAAGGCCTCTACAGCCTACGCCTCGGCGCTCGCCTATCTTACCGCAGGCGCAGCTCTCTTGGCGGAGGACCGCTGGGAGCGGCAGCATGAGCTTGCCTTTTCGCTTTGGAGATAAACCGGGCGGAATGCGAGTTCCTGACCGGAGCAGTTCGCGGCTGCGGAGCAGCGCCTGGCGGCGCTTTCAAGCCGACGCTGCCAGTCACTGTGGAGCAAGCGGCCATCGCGTGCTTGCGTCATGGATCTGTACATGACGCTGGCTCGAGCCGGCCGCGCCGTTGCCGCCGGTCTCGACTACCTCCGGCATTTGGGCATCGACTGGCCGCAGCATCCGCCAGAAGAGGAAGCACGGCGCGAATACGACCGGATCTGGGCAGCGCTCGGGGACCGCGGGATCGAGGAACTCATCGACCTTCCCTTAATGAGCGATCCGGCATCGCTTGCGACCATGGATGTTCTGACCAAGCTTGGGCCGGCTGCCAGGTCTACAGATGCGAACCTTTTTTGCCTTGCCGTTTGCTGGGCGGTTAATCTGAGCCTGGAGCACGGCAACAGCGACGGATCTTGCTGGGCCTATGCTTCGCTTGGGTCCGTCGCCGGACCGCGGTTCGGCGACTACGAAGCAGGGTTCCGGTTCGGTAAGCTTGGCTATGAACTGGTCGAGCAACGCGGGTTGGAGCGCTTCCGGGCCAGGATCAATATGATCGCCGGAATTTTCATCATCCCATGGGTGAGACACGTGCGGAGGGGCCGCGATCTGCTGCTGCGCGCGCTTGAAGCCGCAAATAGGACCGGCGACCTCACCTACGCGGGGTACATCCGGAGCAGTCTGATAACGAATCTCCTCGCAGCGGGCGACCCCCTGGTTGAGGCGCAACGCCAAGCCGAGGCTGGCCTGTCCTTTGCACAAAACGCGCGTTTCGGACTGATCACCGATATTATCGCTTCGCAGCTCGGATTGATCCGGATCGCTGCGCGGTTTGACGCGGAAATTCGGTTCTTTTGATGATGAGCAGCTGAATGAACTCCAGTTCGAGCAGCATTTGTCAAGTAAGCCGGATTTGGCGCTGCCCGAGTGCTTGTACTGGAATCGAAAGATGCAGGCTCGCTTTGCCTCCGGCGATAACACCGCGGCGATTGAGGCAGCCATGACGGCGCAGCGGCTGTATTCGGCGTCAACGTCACTTATTACAACGCCATTTTTTGGGCTGGCGGACTATCACTTTTATAGCGCTCTTACCCGCGCAGCCTGCTGCGATACCGCAGGCGCCGGCCAGCGGCAGCAGCATTTGGAGGCCATGGCCGCCCATCTGCGTCAGCTCCAAATCTGGGCGAAGCATTGCCCGGAGAATTTCGAGAACCGCGCCGCTTTGGTAAGTGCGGAAATCGCCCGCATCGAAGGCCGGCCGCTCGATGCCGAACACCTTTATGAACAGGCCATCGAGTCAGCCCGCGCCAATGGCTTTGTACACAACGAGGCGCTGGCCAATGAGCTGGCGGGACGCTTCTTTCTTGGCCGCGGGCTTCAGAGGATTGGCTTTGCCCAACTTCGCGAGGCGCGCGCCGGCTACGCGCTTTGGGGGGCGGACGGCAAGGTGAAGCAGCTCGGCCAGCTCTATCCGCAGCTCGCCGCGCGGCAAACCCAGCCAGCAAGCGCCGGACCAGCCGCCCCGCAATTGGACGTCGCAACGGTGGTCAATGCTGCACAGGCAATGTCCACTGAAATCGAGTTGCCGAAGCTCATCGAAACGATCATGACGATCGCGCTTGAGAATGCCGGCGCTGACCGAGGCTTCTTGATCCTGCCGTGTAGCGAAGGCTACCGGGTGGAAGTGGAAGCCAAAGCCAAGGGTGCGGGCGTCGACGTGAGGTTGCGCCGCTCCGCCATCGCCGAAACGGAGTGTTCCGAGGCCATCGTCAATTATGCGATCCACACCCAAAAAAGGGTCATTCTCGACGATGTGTCGCGGCCGGACCAGGTCTTTAAGGGCGCCTATTTGCACTCGGGTGCGGCGCGATCGGTGTTCTGCCTTCCTTTGCTTCGGCGAGGCAAATTGGCCGGCGTGCTCTATCTCGAAAACAGTGAGGCTACTTGCGCCTTCACACCGGACCGGACCGCAGTGCTGGAGCTTCTGGCGGCGCAAGCTGCGATTTTGCTGGAGAAGGCCCGCCTCTATAGCGATCTAAGCGAGCGTGAGGCAAGGATTCGCAGGCTCGTCGACGCCAATATCATCGGCATCGTTATCTTTACCCTCGATGGGCAGATCACCGAGGCCAACGAGGCCTTCCTCGCCATGGCGGGATATAGCCGCGAAGACCTGCGTTCCGGGCGGATCAGCTACATCGGGATGACGCCGCCTGAATGGCAAGCCGCCACTCTTGACGCGATGGAACAGCTTAAGGCAGGCGGAACTTGCAGGCCCTATGAAAAGGAATATGTCCGAAGGGACGGCAGCCATGTCCCGGTGCTGGTCGGTCCGGCCCTGTTCGAGGGATCGAAGAATGAGGGCGTCGCGTTCATCCTCGATCTCACGGAAAGGAAAGAGGCTGAAAAACGCCAAACGGTGCTTTTGGATGAATTGAACCACCGGGTAAAAAACACGCTGGCGACGGTTCTGGCCATTTCGGCGCAAACCTTCCGCACCGCAGAGTCGCCCGAAGCGTTCCACGAGGCGTTCGAAGGCCGGCTGCTGGCCCTGTCGCAAACCCACAACCTTTTGAACCGCTCCTGCTGGACCGGAGTCAGCCTGCGCGATATTCTCATGCAGGAATTGGCTCCTTACGACAGCGTGGACGGCGGCCGCTTCCTGCTCGATGGCGACGGCCTCAAACTTGGGCCGGTAATGGCGGTGACGCTTGGGATGGCTTTTCATGAGCTCGCAACCAACGCTGCCAAATATGGTGCGCTCTCTGTACCCGGCGGCAGGGTGCGGGTCGCCTGGCGTATATCCTCGCCGGGCCGGCTGCACCTCGAATGGCAAGAGATGGACGGTCCGCCGGTTTTGCCGCCCCGGCGGCGGGGTTTCGGCTCCCGCATGATCGAAGAGGCCCTCGCCGGCGACTTGGACGGCAAGGTCCAGCTTCACTTCCTAAGCCAAGGCGTGCGCTGCAGTATGGAAATGCCATTGGACCGGATCTCGATGCACTAAAAGAGGCACGCGTGGAACAAGGAGCCGAGCTTTCTGGACTGAAGGTCCTGGTCGTCGAAGACGAACCGCTGATCGCCATGGGCCTCAAGGATTTGCTCACGGATTCCGGCTGCACCGTGGCCGGTCCAGCCTCAAGCGTCGAACAGGGAATGCGGCTCATCGAACAGGAGGCTGTCGATGGGGCAATTCTCGACGTAAATCTCAGGGGCGAGATGGTTTTTCCCCTGGCCGATGCCTTGGCTGAGCAGTCCATCCCCTTCGTCTATGTGACCGGCTATGGCAAATCGCTGCGCGTCTGCAACCACGGCCGCCCTGTGCTTCAGAAGCCTTACAACAAACAGCAATTGCTAAAGATTCTCGGCCAGTGGCGACCCCGGTCACGGCCGGCCCCTGCCGATATGTGTTCTGGGTGACAAGGCTTCTGCGTTTAGCAACGCTTGCGGCCGCAAAAGCGCGCTCGATCTAACTGACCAGGTTGGATAGAAGCGATGGGAAACTTCCGGTGTTGGCCCTGACCACCATTTCTCGCACCTGCAGCAATTCCTCCGGCTGCCAGAGGAGGAGCCGACATGCTGGAGGACTTGCCTGGTTCTCGCTCAGGATAGCATGCTGCAACGGGTAACGATGTCCGCAGTCTGAGGTACTGCTGTCCTGCAGGTTTGCGATTGCCCCGGGCTGGCCGGGGACCGCCCGCATGTCGGCTCCCTCTGCATCTCGGCGGCGTTCGGCCTGCGAACTGCCGCAACCCTCGAGGTCGGCTTCGGGTCACAAGGGCCGATTTTTTGAGCGATTCCACCGGGTCGGCTTACCGCTCAGCTACGGAATAGCTCGAAATGTGGCGCTTTGGGAAGGCGGACCGATGGGCGCGATGTGCCGCCGCCGTCTACTCATCGTCTGCAGCTTCCGGCGCGGCGGCAGGTAAGCCGCGTATCGCGGCCAGCGATTTCAAGCCACTGGCCGCGTGATCGAGAAAAGCGCGCGTGCGCGCAGGCATGTGGCGTGTGCCGGATACGATCAGATGCACCGGAAGCGGCGGCGGCTCGGCGTGAGGAAGGAGCCGGACAAGGCGGCCGGCCTCGAGATCGTCAGTGGCCTGATAGGATAACGCCCGTGTGATGCCCAGCCCCTCCCTGGCTGCCGACAATGCCGCCTCGACCTGATTAACCGTTAGGCGCGGCGCCAGGCGAACGATCCGTTCGCGTTCCCCTTCTGCAAAACGCCATTCGGCCGGAATTGGCCGCGCGGCAATGAAAATCGTGTCATGATTGGCCAACTCACCGGACCTGGTCGGGGCACCCCGCCGGGCAATGTAGCCAGGGGAGGCCAGCAGAAAGCGCCCAACCTCTCCAACCCGGCGCGCCACCAGGGCGGAATTGGCGAGCGGCCCGATGCGCACGGCAACGTCCAGCTCTTCCTCAATTAGATCGGCGTTGCTGTCCGAAAACAGCACGTCAGCGGTGATTTCCGGGTAACTTTGCAGAAAGCCCACCACGAGCGGCATCACATGACGCTGGCCAAACTGCACCGGCGCGGTGATGCGCAAGCGGCCGCGAAGCGGTTCATCGGCGCCTGCCGCACGCATGGTCTCGCCGTAGTCGCTGAGAAGGCGGTGAGCCTGCTCGGCCAGCCGCCTGCCCTCATCGGTAGGGACGAAGCGCCGCGTCGTCCGCTCGGCCAGCCGGACGCCAAGACGGTCTTCCAGGGCCGCGAGGCAACGCGTCACCGCCGGAGGCGAGCGCCGCAACCGCCGTGCCGCTTCCGCGAGGCTACCCGCCTCCACGATGGCGGCAAACACCGCAAGTTCGTCCAGCCTGTCCATGCATTGTTCCGCCGACTGCAATAATGTCTTTCCACATTGAGCAATTCTTCCTCATGATGGCAAGCGTTAGGTTTGCTCATCGTCAATCGCTGCCACTATGGCTAAAAGCAAAGGGAGCGTCATGCCGGACTCCTCGATCACGCTTTATGGAATGAACCTGTCGGGCCACTGCCACCGGGTTGAACTGCTGCTGCGCATGCTCAACCTACCGTTCCGCTATGAAACGGTTTCGCCTGAGGACCGGCACTCGCCCCGTTTCCTGGCGCTAAACCCGCTAGCCCAGATACCTGTATTGACGGACGGCGATCTGACGTTACCTGATTCCAACGCCATCCTGGTCTATCTCGCCTTGCGCTACGACGGCGCCCGCATTTGGCACCCCGAGGATCCCGTGATTGCCGCCCGCATCCAGCGCTGGCTATCCGTCGCCGCAGGCGAAGTGCGGTTCGGCCCCGCCATGGCCAGGGTCATCCGCATATTCTCGCGGCCTGGCGACCTGGCCGCGGCGCAACAAATCGCAGCGCGGGTGCTGCCTTTCATGGACGCGCATCTGGCGGACCGGAGCTTTCTTGCGCATGACGCGCCAACCATCGCCGATCTGGCGTGCTATTCCTATGTTGCGCATGCGCCGGAAGGCGCGATTCCGCTGGAGCCCTACGCTCATATCCGCGCATGGCTCGCCCGCATCGAGGCGCTGCCAGGGTTTACCCCCATGCCCCGTTCGGAACTGTCCTCATGACGGAGGCGGCAATGGAGGAACCACCCTTCCATACCGGAGAGCGTGAGGCGCAACGGCGCGCCGGGTTCCTGGTGAGCCGCGCGCCGATTCGCGATCGCCTGCCTGAGCAGCACCGCACCTTCTTTGCCGCTCGGCAATTCCTGCTCATCGCGGGAATGGCTGCAGACGGCTCGCTCGCTGAGACGGTACTGACTGGAGAACCCGGCTTCATTTCCAGCCCGGACCCGCAGGCTTTACGCATTGAGGCGCTGCCGGACAGCCGCGATCCCTTCTGCGCGCTGATGGCGGAAGCCGCGGCCGTAGGCATGCTTGGGATAGATTTTCTTACGAGGCGGCGCAATCGCGTGAACGGCCGCATTATTTCGGTTTCGCGCACGGGCTTCACCGTTGCCGTGGGACAGAGCTTCGGCAACTGCGCAAAATATATCCAAGCTCGGGGCATTACGGCTAAGCCGGCAGGCAACACGGCGCCCCGCCACGATATCGAGTTCTTTGCTGGGCTGGACGGCGAAGCGCGGGATTTCATCCGGGCTGCCGATACCTTCTTCGTGGCCTCGTCGTCCGGCCCGGGCGCCGTCGCCAATGGCGGCATCGACATTTCCCATCGCGGCGGCCTGCCGGGGTTCATCGGCGTCGAGGGCAACCGCTTGCGCATTCCCGATTTCGCTGGCAACCGCTATTTCAACACGCTCGGCAATTTCCTGCGCCATCCGGAGGCGGCGCTGCTGTTTATCGATTTTGCATCGGGCGATCACTTGCATCTGACGGGAACGGCCGCGGTGGATTGGGAGCCGGCCGCCCGCCCGTCAACGGCTGAGCGGTCTTGGACGGTGGATGTGCGGTTGGCATCGCGCCGGCGGGGCGCCTTGCCCTATCGCTGGTCCTTGCCGGAATGGGCGCCAAGTACGCTGGCGAGCGGCACGGCCACAGCCGCGTAGCCGTTCGAAATGGCAGAAGACGGTGATTGCTGCCCGCCGGATTTCCGCCTGTCACACCCTGGCGCCGCGACGCATCACGAATATCGCTTTTCTGAGCGATCTCACCGCGTCGGCTTACCGCTCAGCTACGGAATAGCTCGAAATGTGGCGCTTTGGGAAAGCGGGCCAATTGCAGAAGTTAACAGCGCGGTAAGCCGCTGTGCTTGCTTTCAGATTTCGGCGGATCGGGGCACGTTCTAATTGTGCAATTGCAGTGTCTTGGCCTGTTAGCAAGTCGATCCGTTGAAACAAATTGCGCACTACAACGCTTATCGCGGGTGCTGTACCGTCGATCCAGCGGTTATTGCTGACCTATCTTGTAGATATCGAGGGCGGCGAAGGCGATCAGCCCTGGTGCTTCGACGAGGAAGCGGGCAGCCCTTCGCCAACTCCCGGTGCTCATGGAGGGCGCTCATTTTGATGACGCACGCACGCCTAATTAAATACTAGAGGAAATACTCATCATGTCTGGCAGCGAGTCTGTCCTGACGCCCTTGATTGTTGCCCTCGGTATCGGCCTTCTGATCGGCGTGGAGCGCGAACGGAGGAAGCGCGAAGGACCGGAACGGGCTGCCGCGGGTATTCGCACATTTGCAGCCGCATCCCTTCTCGGGGCTGTCAGTTTCAGGATCGGCGGCGAGGTCTTGTTGAGTGTCGCAGCGGCAGGCGTCATCGGGCTTACGGCCGTTGCCTATGTTCGCAGCCGCGATGATGATCCGGGACTGACGACGGAAATTGCCCTCGTATTGACGTTGGCCCTTGGTGGACTGGCTATGCGCGAGCCTGGGACCGCGGCCGCGCTTTCGGTTGTTGTTGCAATCCTACTCGCCACGCGTACCCCTCTTCATAGGTTTGTCCGCGATGTCGTGACCGAAGCAGAGCTTCGGGACGCGCTGATCCTGGCGGCCGCAACCCTCGTCGTCTGGCCTCTGCTTCCAGACCGGTATCTCGGTCCCTTTAGCGCCATAAACCCAAACAAGCTCTGGACGATTGTCATTCTCATTATGGCGATTGGCGGGGCAGGGCATGTGGCTGTCCGGGCATTTGGGGCGCGGTTTGGGCTTCCTCTTTCGGGCTTTGCCTCAGGTTTCGCCTCCAGTACGGCGACAATCGGCGCTATGGGTGCGAGTGCCCGTGCAAACCCGCATCTTGCGGGTCCAGCCACCGCAGGCGCGATCTTGTCCAACGTCGCGACGGCGATCCTACTGGCGGCCCTGCTCGCGGTCGTCAGCCTAGCCACGCTGGCGGCCTTGTGGATACCTCTCCTGTGCGCAGGCCTCACGGCCTCTGTTTACGGAGCGTTTTTTACAGTGAGGGGAATTGTCGAGGATGCGTCCTTCACCGGGGAGGAGGATGCAGCCTTTAGCGTGACGACAACGCTCGTGTTGACTGCAATTCTTTCGACGGTGCTGGTTGGCGCTGCGGGGCTCCGGGCCTGGCTCGGCGAATCCGGTGTATTTGTTGCGACAGCCATCGCTGGCTTAGCCGATGTCCATGCTGCGGCGCTCGCAGCGGGCTCACAGGCGGCGACTGGAAATCTCAGTACGGAACAGGCGGTGTGGGCCGTACTCGCAGCTCTCACCACCAACGGTGTCACAAAGATTATTGTAGCGTGCGCGACGGGAACTCGTGAGTTCGCGGCTCGGGTCGTACCGGGGTTGCTATTGTTCACGCTGGCTGCGTGGACTGGGGCTGTGCTGAGTGGGATTGCATTCTTCCTAGTTGCTCATGTTTGATCCCAGTCAAAGAGTTTCGCAAACGTTTTTCCCTAATGAAGTCTCAAGTTCGTTGGCCCGAAATGGATACGAGGGAGACGATTGCCTGCAAGCGCGGAACATGATTGGAATGTAGCGAGAACGCCCTATGTCTCGCTTCTCCAAGATGAAAATAGAGAACGGGCGATATCGGTACGATGTAACGAGGGTTGAGGGCGGGCTTGTTTTTGGCAACACCGAAACCCCGGTGAATTAGCGTGATCGTGTAAACTCCATCGAGAAGCCCGCTGCATGATCAACGAACGCCTCTTACCTCGCGCACTTATCATCTTCGCCCTGATCGCTCTCGGGGCGGGTTTGGCGGCGTTTTGCTTGGGAAAGACGTCAAGGACTTGGATCATCGGCACCATGCCCGTGATCGTGGTTCTGTGCGCGTCCATAACTCGCGATTTGCTTGCCGGACGGGGATGGGGGTTGATGCCGTCGCATTCGTCGCCATGGGCACCGCGGTTATCCTTAGCGCCTCTTGCCCGGCTTTCCTGGTATGGTCCGGAGTCAGAATACGAAGCGGCCGCTGTGACCCAACGCAACCTGCGACCCTGAATTCTTCCGCTTCGGGTCACGAGGGGCCGATTTCGTATATGATTTCAGCGGGGCCGCTTATCCCTCCGTAACGGAACCAAGTCTGGGCAAGAATGCCGCGAACAGCCATAAAGTCAATCGGCGAGCATGGTCAGCGCGGCCTTGCGCTCTCCGGGTTTCAATTTCAGAAATCGCGCGCGGGCATTCTTGATGTCTCGCTCGGAACCGCTCGCGGCAGCTGCTTGGAGGGCAACCGTTGCCAGATGAGCGGGGCCGCAGATAAAAACCAAAGCTTTCGCCAAGCGCCCCATGGCCACGCCGTCGATCGTTGTCTCGTCCATTCAACATCTCCTCTAAGCTTCGTCGTGCTATTGATACGCAATTAAACACTTGGGCGAGCGATCCGGCAGTAACGGTATTCTACGCTGGTGCTCGCTGTGCTGGAGGGGGGCAGCCTTAATGATACTCCGCGATATGTGGGCATCGCGCTTCCAGATCGGATTGACCTCGGTTTTGACCCCAATTTCAATGAAGCCGCTTACCCTGAACCAGCAGAATAGCCCGAAATGCGGCCGTTTGGGACACTGGCACAAAGCCGGAGTGGCGGCCTGGCCGTTTAGGGCGCCCGCTGCCCCCCAATCGCAATGGCAGGAGCACCCGCCATCGGGTCAGGTTACGATCGTTTTGAGTTCCTCCGCCTTCGCGCCGGCCTTTCTGGCTGCGCGGCGGCTGGTTCGTGCGTCACGTCACCATCGGCGCGCGGCGCGGGATGTGAGTGCTCAAGGAAGAAGCGAAGCATCTCCCGCGCGGCGTCAGGTCCTCGCGGATCGGTGAAGGACCCGGAGAGGCTGCCGCCCGACCAGGTATGGCTGGCTCCATGAATAACCCACTGCTCTAGGATCGCCTGGCCGCTCGCATCGGCGTGGAGGGTGCGGCTGTAAGCATGCCCCCCGGGCGCCCGGCCGTGCTCCACTCTGGTGCGGAGATCCGTGGCCGTCGTTGCCTTCGACTGCGCGATGACCAGATCGCCGTTGCGCGCGTGGACAGTGGTGTCTTGATCTCCGTGGAACACGATCGCCGGAACGGCTCGCCGCCCTTCCGCACCCCAAGCGCTGCGGGAAGGCGCGTCAAACGCCGCGGGCTGGGCGGGCCGCGTGCCCCCGAACATGGAGAGCAAGTCGCTATCAGCCCCCGAGGCGAGGCTGGAAAGCACGCCAGCGACGGCAGGTTCGCCCTGCCGCATGGCGGCGAACGCCGAGGGCAGGTCGCTGGCGGCCCCGAAAGCGAGACCGGAATGGACTCCAATCGCGGTGTAGAGATCGGGGTAGGTCATTCCCATGACAGCCGCCGCCGCGCCGCCGGCCGAGAGCCCGGCGACATAGACGCGTTGCGGGTCCACCGGGTAGTCCCGCATGATCTGGCGCGTGATGCCTGCGATCAGCGAAGGCTCGCCCGCTCCGCGCTGCTGATTACCGGGCGTGAACCAGTTCCAGCACTTCGATGGGTTGGCGGAAACAGGTTGCGCGGGGTATGCGACGAAGCAGGTACGCTCTTCGGCCAGCACGTTCATCCGCGTCCCAGCGGCGAAATCGTCAGGCGTCTGGGTACAGCCGTGCAACATCACGATCAGGGGAAGCCGCTGACCGGCGGCGCCGCTGGGAATGTAGAGCTTGTAGTCGCGCGTTCCGGCCTCGTTGGAGTAGGAGCCCGTCACGAAAGAGGCTCCCTCGGGGATCGGATCGGGAGCGGGCCGCAGGGCGGCGCCTCCGTTAATGCCGGCGCCGGCCGCCTTGACCCTTGCGGCCAGGCCCCGCAGGGTTTCGGCCAAGCCAGTCCGAAGCGTAGCAGGGAAGCTCTTCTCGAACTTGAAGGAGGGCCGCGGCGGTGCGCCTGCCATGGTGTTTGAGTTGGACTGGGCTTGCCCGGGGGCGGCCCGGCCCTGGAGCAAGTGCTGGATGAGGGCGGTCGCCTCGGCGAGTTTGCCGGTCCTGGTGAGGCGGGCCGCCTCAGCCATTTCCTTGGGCATTCGATAGGTCATGCCGGTACTTTCTGTGTTTGGAAACAGGCTTTGTGACATTGTGAAGCCGGGCCTGTCTCACTTTTGCGGGGGCCGGCTGGGCGGTCTGGTCCAAGCCGGACGGCAGTCATTGGATGCGGTCTGCCAGCGCTGCCTTGACGGCAGCACTGGCGTGTAGCGCGCCCAATACGGTCAGCGAGGCGATCGTGGCGCGGGCGAGTTCGGGGGTGACCTCCGGGGCGATGCTGGCGAGGCCCAGGACGCGAATATCGAGCATCTGTCGCGCCTCCCGTACCGCTTCGAGATCCGCCCGGCTGAAATGCCGGAGGCCGAGATCGACGCTCTTGCGCGTCACGGCCTTGCGGACCACGTCGGCGTGACGTTCGATCTGATTGCGGATAGCGGTTCGAATGAAGTCGGTGCGGTTCGAGTAGAACCCTTCCTGCACGAGCAGGTCGACATGGCCGAGATCGACGAAGCCGAGATTGATCGTGATCTTCTCGGTATCGGCCGTCTTCGGGCGTAGCTCTTGCACATTGTTTGACATCTCAGCACCATCCAGTTGGATGTTATATGGAGGGGGCTGCGCGTTCTTCAAGACTTGAGTTGCCACGATTGTAGGCAGCGGCTCGCGCCCTGGGTTCTTCGAGCAGCGCGAACTCTTGACCGGGCCGCACTTCAGCTCCCCACCCATCACAGGCTGGCCGCCCGTTCGACGCTCAGAGTGCGGTGGGGCCGGGGGACGGCGACGAAGAGCCCAAATTTCGGTGGACCGCTCAAACTCCGATAGCTGGCGTAGCCAGAATTGCACGCACTCACACTCGGGGCCAATGA
>CAVXDM010000058.1:0-162446 GCA_963760455.1 uncultured Alphaproteobacteria bacterium | reverse complement strand
ATCGGTGCATCGTCGGACCGGCCGAATCCGGGCAGGTCGATGGCCAGCAGGCGCGCGATGCCGGACAGCCGGGGCCACATCCGGTCGAAGGCGTACAGGCTCTCCGGCCACGGACTGGTCAGCACGATGTACTGGCTGGCTGAGCTGTCGCTCTCGGCGTAGCGGATCCGCAGCCCGTCCACGGTGCGGTACTCATCCTTCAGGCCGTTGGTCATAGATCGCTCCTCTGGGGGTGTGCGGACCAGGCCAGAGTCCCCTAGCGGAGCGCCCGGACACATGACACGATCGTGCTGTCTTTCCGCTGGGTTAAGGAATGACAGGAACGTGTCATGCGGAGCACCGGTGTGCCCGGGCATCGTTGGCTCATGCCGATGATCGATGTGTACGCCGCCACCGGGACCTTCACCGACGAGCATCAGCTCGCCGTCGACCTGGCCAGCGCGGTGATGAAGGTCGACCAGGTGCAGACATCGCGTTGTTCAGGAAGAACACCGCGGCGTTCGTCCACCGCTGCCGCGCAGTGCCTGGCGAACGTGGACGGCGACAGCGCCTACGCCCAGGTCCCGGTCCTGCGCCAACGGGCGCCTGGACCAGGACAAGCAGCTGGCGGCGTCTCACCGCTCACCGCCATCGTGGCCGAGGCGTCCAGGGACCCGTCGCTGACCGACCGCACCTGGTCCTGCTCGCCGAGCGCCGGACGGCGGATGGGCCTGGCCGGGCACGCTAATACCAACTCCGAACTGGTCCAGCTGGCCCGGGCGGAGCTCGCCGCCGGGCGGGCGCCCGCCGGCAACTGAAACCCAGGAAGGTATCCGCATGCCGGTACGCACGATGATCGTCCTGCCTGGCGGCGGTTATGCCGCCCACGCTCCGCACGAAGCCGAGCCGGTCGGCCACTGGCCCGGCCAGATCGACGTGCCGGCGAGCGTGTTCCGCTATCCGCTCGACGTCCGGCGCCCGGCGCCGCTGGACGCGGTGCGGCCGGAGATCGGCCGCCACGGCGGCGAGAGCGGAGCGCATCGGGCTCATCAGGTTCTCCGCGAGAGTCGCCCTCGCCAGGCTGGCCGCCCTGGCTCCAGGAGCCGCGCCGATCAGACGTCCAGTTCGCCGTCCTCGGCTACGCCGTCGCCTCGATGAAGCGGCACGCGCGAGGCCGCCATCTGGACCACGCTGGCAGTGCATCAATCCACGAACAGGCGTCGCTCGGCGCGGAGGTGACCAGGGCGTAGCGTCCACCTCGTTCGGTCTAAAAGACTTCAAGCCGAACGGGGCTCGGTGCCCGCCTCAGTACCCCGGTCCCGCCGCCCTCGGTGAGACACCCGCAGCGTGAGGACCGACCTGGATGCGGAAAATCCACGGCGGCCGAAGCGCTGAGCCCGGGTGCGCCGGCTCCTGGGCAGCCGCCCCGTCCCACGGCAAGGCGCCGCGTGAGCGGATCGTCGGCCGCTCGAGCTCTTCTCTACGATCTCGTACGTCGTCGTGCTCGTCGCCCGGCCACCACCGCCTGGCCGGGACCTGACCTTGAGCGGGCTGGGCGGTTCCGGCCGTCTTCGCGCTGGTGTTGGATCGCCTCGGCCACGACAGCCCAGTGACCGGCCAGAAGAAGATTTTCACATACGAAGAGATGCTGCGCGAAGTCGCGGCGTTTGGCGGCGTGCTCAAGGAAATGGGCATCGAGAAGGGCGACCGCGTCATCGTCTATATGCCGATGATCCCCGAGGCGCTGGTGGCGATGCTCGCCTGCGCGCGGATCGGCGCGATCCATTCGGTGGTGTTCGGCGGGTTCGCGGCGAACGAGTTGGCGGTGCGCATCGAGGACGCGCAGGCGAAAATGATCGTCACGGCCTCCTGCGGCATCGAGCCGAACCGCATCGTGCATTACAAGCCGCTGCTCGATCATGCCATCGAGCTGTCGGAGGTAAAGCCCGAAGCCTGCATCGTTGTGCAGCGCCCGCAGGCGGAGTGCACGCTGATCCCAGGCCGCGACTACAATTATGCGTCGCTGATGGAGTCGGCCAAGAGCCGCGCGGTGCACGCGCATTGCGAGTCCATGGATGCCACCGACCCGCTCTATATCCTCTATACCTCCGGCACCACGGGCAAGCCCAAGGGCGTCGTTCGCGACACGGGCGGCCACATGGTGGCGCTCAAATGGACGATGCATAAGCATTATGGCATCGCGCCGGGCGACGTGTTCTGGGCCGCATCTGATGTCGGCTGGGTGGTCGGCCACTCCTATATCCTCTACGCACCGCTGCTGCATGGTGCCACCACGATCCTCTACGAAGGCAAGCCCGTCGGCACGCCGGACGCGGGCGCGTTCTGGCGCGTGATTTCGGAATACAAGGTCAAGGCGCTGTTTACCGCGCCGACCGCGTTCCGCGCGATCAAGAAGGAAGACCCGAACGGCACGCTGCTCGCGAACTACGATCTTTCGAACTTCAAGACGCTGTTCCTGGCCGGCGAGCGCGCCGACCCGAACACGGTGCAATGGGCCGAGGACCTGCTCAAGGTGCCGGTGATCGACCATTGGTGGCAGACCGAGACGGCCTGGGCCATCGCCGGCAACTGCGTGGGACTTGGCGCGGCCCCCGTGAAGCACGGCTCGCCGACCTTCCCGGTGCCGGGCTACGACCTGTGCGTCCTGAACGAGAGCAACGAGCAAGTGAAGCCGGGCCAGACCGGCGCGCTCTCCATCCGCCTGCCGATGCCTCCCGGATGCCTGCCCACGCTCTGGCAGAACGACAAGGGCTTCATCGAAAGCTACCTCACCGAATTTCCCGGCTACTATAAAACCGCGGACGCCGGCGACATCGACGAGGACGGCTATGTCTTCGTCATGTCGCGCACCGACGACATTATCAACGTCGCGGGCCATAGGCTTTCGACGGGCGGGATCGAGGAGGTGGTCGCGAGCCATCCCGATGTCGCCGAATGCGCGGTGATCGGCGTGGCGGACGGTCTCAAGGGCCATGTCCCGGCGGGCTTCGTGCTCTTGAAGGCGGGTGTGGCGCGCGAGGTGAACGTCATCGAGAAGGAGATCGTCGAGCTGGTGCGCGAGAAGATCGGCCCCGTTGCCGCCTTCAAGACGGTGCTGACGGTCGCCCGCCTGCCCAAGACGCGCTCTGGCAAGATCCTGCGCGGCACCATGCGCAAGATCGCTGACGGCGAGGAATACAAGATGCCTGCGACCATCGACGATCCCGCGACCTTGGCGGAAATCACCGCGGCGCTGAAGGCGAGGGGCTTCCCGTCGCAATCGGCTTGAGCGGCTGCTGAAGGATGAGACAAATGCACAGGGGGCCATTACCCCTCATCCTGTCCTTCTCCCAATGGGAGAAGGAACCCTCTGAATGATGCTCGGAGCGCGCAACATCGTTCCCTCTTCCCATCCGCGTTCGCTTGCGAATGCGGACACTCCAAGTTGCAAGCTCGCCAGGGCGAGCTTGCCGGGAGGGACAGGGCGAGGGGTAATGCGCGTTTTGCGGATCACAGACTCCGGGTAACGGCCATGCGTATTACGGCAATTGCATTCCTATTGCTTTTCAGCACTTTGCTGCCGTTCGCGGCGAAGGCGCAGCAGGGGGCGGATAAATGGGTCACGGCCTGGGCGGCCTCTGCCCAAGGCCCCTATCCGGTTGGGAATGCGATCCTCCAGCCCGACCTGCACCGGGTGTTCTCCTCGCCCGAGACAGGCGCCAAGGATCAAAGCTTCCGGCTGATCGTTGGGCCGGATGTCTGGGGCCGCGAAGCCCGCATCCGCCTGTCCAACGCGTTCGGCACCAGGCCCGTGACCTTCGACGGCGTCTTCATCGGCTTGCAGCTTGGCAGCTCCGCCGTGGCCACGGGCACTAACCGGCCCGTGACCTTCGACGGCTTGCAAAGCGTTACCGTCGAGCCCGGCCAAAGCGTCTGGAGCGATGCCACGGCCCTCCCGTTCGCGGCAGACGCGGGGCTCATCGGCCTCCAGGGCAGCAAGCTCGCGGTGAGCTTCCACGTCGCGGGCGAAAGCGGCCCGATAACCTGGCACGCCAAGGGGCTCACCACATCCTACGTCACCGCGGCCGGCGCGGGCGCCGCACGGCGCGGAGGAGGACGAGGCGGGCTTTCCCTTCAGCACCACCTCCTGGTACTTCCTCGACGCGCTCGACATGAAGATGGCGCCGGACACGCAAGCCATCGTCGCCTTTGGCGACTCGCTCACCGACGGCACCGGCTCGACGCTGAACGGCGACGACCGCTGGCCGGACGTGCTGTCGCGGCGGCTGCACGCAAAGTTTGGCGGCAAGTTCGCCGTGGTCAATGCCGGCATCGGCGGCAATCAGATAACCGGCCCGGCGGAATACACACCGCAATTGCCTTATCCGGGCGGTCCGGCGGCGCTGCAGCGGCTTGAGCGCGACGTGCTGAGCCTGTCCGGTGTCGGCGCGGTGATCTGGTTCGAGGGCATCAACGATTTCAGCAAGAACGGCAATGTCAGCGCCGAGACCGCGCAGACCGCGCTCCGGGACGGCGTGGCGGCGATCAAAAAGCGCTGCCTGGCGTGCGCGTGATCGGCGCCACCGTCACCACAGCACTCGGCAATGCGCGGCCCGCGCACGGCTTCGCCGAGCAGGACATGAAGCGGCAGGCGCTGAACGATTTCATCCGCGGCTCAGGCGTGTTCGATGGCGTGATCGATTTCGACAAGGTGACGGTCGAACCGCGGAAACGGGCGAGATGCAGCCCGAGTTCGTGCCGGACATCACCGCCGGCGGCCCCGGCGACAAGCTGCACCCGAACCGGCCCGGCTACCTCGCCATGGGGCAGGCCATCGACCTCAACCTGTTCGGCACCCCGCCATCGTAAGCAAGTACACTCCGCGGGAAGTCTTGCCCCGGCCTTTCGACCGCGAACCCAGCCCCCCCGAAAACACTCCACAGCTGAAAAACACCACACGGGCCCCTAGCTCCACGCCCGCCCAGACGCCCTCTCGAGATGACCGTGTTGTGCCTCAAAATCCTGCCGGCCGTAATAGCTTGCGTGGCTTCGCCTGCGAATAGCTCGCAATCGAAAGAGCCGCTGCTTCACGCCGCCAAGTTCTTCGTCACCTTGCGGGCGAGATGCGGCAATCCTGGGGATTGCGTGTGCGCCGCCACAAGAATGCCTCCGGTTGCAGCCAGGACTCAGGATATAGTTTTCCGTGATCCTTCCAGACGAACGGCGATGAGCACCAACCGCAAATATTACATATTCGGCATCGCGCTGGCGGCGTGTGCCGCGCTGCCAGCCCGGGCGGACGAAGTGCCAATCGACGTTGCGGCACTGAAAGGCACCGTGCTGTCCGAAACCAACGCCTATCGCGGGTCGAAGAAGCTGCCGGAACTCAAGCAAAACGGGAAGCTCGAAGCGGCGGCGGCGGCTTACGCGATGTATCTCGCGCAGCACGAAGGCATGGGCCACACCGCTGACGGCAAAACCCCCGCCAAGCGCGCCTACGCCCAGGGCTACCAATGGTGCTTTGTGGCGGAGAACGTTTGGGGCGGCTGGCGCAAGCCCGATACGATGCTGGCTGGCGAGGTCGCGGCCAAGTCCATGGATGGCTGGAAGAAGTCGCCCGGCCATAATTCCAACCTTCTCGAAAAGCGCGTGCGCGACATCGGCATCGGCGCCGCCGCCTGGAAGCAGGCGGATGGCAAGGACGTGTTCCGCGTCGTGCAACTCTTCGGCGAGGAATGCCCCGGAAGGGAGCGGCCCACGCCGTCGCTCAGTGAGATGATCGGCGGCGCGGTGGATGCGTTGCGCTGATTGAGCCTCGCCATCCGGCGTGGGCTCAACCGCCAAATCTTATACCAACCGTCAAAAGTTCTGGCCCTTTCCGTTACGCTCCCATCGTCGCGGGGCCGCCTCGGCGTCCTCGGGCGTGCTGAGGTGACAGGCACTGCCGTATGTTGCCTCTGGATTGCTTCTCTTCGCTCGCAACGACGGCGAGCGGTCAAGACCTTCGACCGCTGGTATTGCCTCGCAAATTTGCCTCCTTGCCGCCCCGTTTCAGCCATTCCAGCATATGAATGGATACATTGGGGCCGCCATAACTCCGAGAGTGTCTTATGAAAAGCCGATGGATTCTTTGTGTGCCAGTACCGGCATTGGGTTTGCTTCTGATGGCCGCGCCGGTGCTCGCCGGGGAGGCCGGTCCACCCGCCGGGGCTCCAGGGGTTATCGTTGACGGAAGCAGCAACGTCGGCGCGGGTGGACAGCCTGCCGCGCGCAAGGGCGACAGGACGGACGACGGGAATGCCGTCGTTGGCAGCTCAAAGAACGTCTTCATAAACGGCCGGCCCGCGGTGACGGTTGGCGATGTGTCGAACTGCGGTGGCGTGGTGGTTGGGGGCGCGCACAACGTGTTCGTAAACGGAAAGCCGCTCGCCCGCGCCGGCGATCTGACATCCGGCTGCCCAGGTAAGTAACAGCCTGCGGCGGAGAGTCGGCCGGGTTCCGGAGAAATTGGCTTCCGGCCTTGAAGTGCAAGTCAGTGTTTGGGGGAGCGCGGGATGAAGGGTTTTGGTCGTATATTTCCGGTTCTGGCGTTCGCTTTTGCCGCGCTTTTCTTGGCAGGAGGCTGGCCCGGCCGGCGCTGCCGAGCGGTCGAGAGAAGCTCCTGCAGTTGCAAGGTGATGCCATGCGTCCTGCTCTGGACGGCGCTCCCCCAGACAAGCCCTGCCAGTGGCCAAGCAGGCTCTGGCGCTGGCGGTCGAGAAATTCGGGCCGGACAGCCTGCAGGCGGACCAGGAAGCCTACGGCGTGGCCACGCCGCGGAGGCTACCGGAGACTTGGCCGAGGCCACCGCCAATATACCGAATGCGTGCGCGTCCGGGAGAGCCTGTATGGCCGGGAAAACCCGATTGTCGCCAATGCGCTTGAATGCCTTGGACACGTGCTTGTCAAACTGGGCCGGTTCGCCGAGGCCGAAGCCCGGTATTCGCGCGAAATCCAGATTTATCGCGATCTCCCTCGGCGAGGACAATGTGCCGGCTGGCGCCTATTCCGGGCTGGGAGCGATCAATCTGGCGCGCGGCGATTCCGGCGCCGCCCTCGCCAACTATCGCAAAGCCGTACACAAGCTAACGAACCGGCTCCGCCGGGCGCCGTGCGAATCGCTCTTACCTGGAGGACACCTCAAAGAGCATCGGGATACTTTCATCGGCCTTGGGCGCGCGGCCGCGGCGCTCCGCCTTAAGCCCGGCGCCGATGAGCCAAGACTGATCGAGGAGAGCTTCGCCGCGGGCCAGCGCGCATGGGCCACCTCCGCCTCGTCGGCGCTCGCGAAAATGACCGCACGGCTCAAAGCAAGCGATACGGAACTCGGACGCTCCATCCGCCAGCTCGACGCGCTGAACGATCGCATTCGGGCGCTGCGTCAGCAGGACAAGGATGACGGAATGGCCAGGTTCAAACCAGCGATCCCGCATTGCGGCAAGGAATGGAGACCTTGGCCGTAGCGGGTGTCGCGCTAATGAAAAACATGGCTCCTCTTATGAAGGTCCATCGGGAACTCGCCGGCGTAACGAAGCGGCAGCAGGAGCTTGCCGCGCGTCTGCAGGATCTCACGAAACATTGTCCCACTGCCAGCGGCCAGGCTGCGCGGAAAGCGACAGGGAGCGCATTGCCATTAAAAAGGAACTGGCCGAGCTTTCCAGCAAAGCCTCTCATATAACCTCCCAGGGAAGACAGAGCAGACCCCCACAGAAGGGAAGGAATCGGCCCGCCTGGCGTTCCGGCAGCTCGACACGGCAATGAAAACGACGCCGGAGCTTCGCCGACGCTCGCGAATTCCATGAAGGCACGCAATGACGAAATCCGGCGGCTTGAACGAGAGCTGAACGCGGCGCGCGAGGCTGTCGTCAAGCGCTTCCCGGAGTACCTGTCGCTATCGCGAGCCCGCGCCGCTGACGGTGGCGGAGACGCAAAAGCTCCTGAAGGAAGACGAGGCGCTCGTTGCCATCCTGACGGGGCCGGAAAGCTCCCTCGTTTGGGTGGTAACGTCCCGCGGCTCGGATTTGGGCGGAGATCGAGGCCGGCGAGGCGGCACTTGCCGCGGAGGTAAAAGCGCTTCGAGCGGGCCTGGAGCCGGCCGCGGACGGGGCGCAGCCAAGCTTCGATATCGCCCGCTCCCACGCCCTTTACCAGCTTCTGCTCGGCCGGTTCGCGCCGGTACTGGCGGGCAAGAAGCACGTCATGCTTGTCACGACGGGGCCGCTCAGCAGCTTGCCCTTCCATGTGCTCGTCACCGGGCTGCCGCGCCCCGAACTGAGCTATGCCGAGGCGCTGAAGGAAGCGCGGTGGCTGATCCGCGAACATGCGCTGAGCGTGCTTCCGTCGGTGCAATCGCTGAGCGCGTTGCGCAAGCTTGCTGCCGCCGGCGTTGCGGTGAAACCCTATTTCGGCATCGGCGATCCGCAGCTAGGCGGTGCGGTTCCAGCGCCCGGCGATGGGCGCGGCACGGCAAAGGCCAGCGTCTCGCTCGCCGCGCTTTATCGCAATGGCGGTGCCGCGGATCTACCGCTCCTCCTCACGCTGGCTCCGCTGCCGGAAACCGTTGGCGAACTGCGCAAGGTCGCGCGGTCGCTTGGAGCGTCAGAGGATAGCGTCGTCGTGGGCCAGGCCGCCACGAAGGACCGGTTTTTGGCCACGCCATTGGGCGATTACCGCATCCTGCATTTTGCCACGCACGGTCTTGTAGCGGGCGACCTCAGTGGCTTGCAGGAACCGGCGCTCGTCCTGTCGCTGCCGCCGCGATCGTCGAAAGCGGAAGACGCGCTGCTGACGGCATCCGAGGTGGCCACGCTGCAGCTCAACGCGGATTGGGCGGTGCTCTCGGCCTGCAACACCGCCTCGGGCGGCAAGGTTGGCGCGGACGCGCTGTCCGGCCTCGCCCGCGCCTTCTTCTTCGCCGGAACACGTGCGCTTCTGGTGTCGCATTGGGCGGTGGACTCCGAAGCCGCCGTAGGCCTCACAACGCGGACATTCGGATTCCTGGCCCAGGCGCCGCAGCTAAGGCGGGCAGAGGCATTCCAGCGGGCGATGCTGACCATGATCGCGGAGGGGCGTCCGCCCAGCTATTGGGCGCCGTTCGTTATCGTCGGCGAAGGCGGCGCGGTCATCCGGAAGGCCTCCTGATACCTGCTGTGCGGTCATCGCGGCGCGGCCTTCGACCGGCATGGGCGTCCGGAAACCGGGGCCGGTGCGGCTTCCGGCTGACCTTCGGGGCTGAGGCGCCTCGCGATTGACGGCCGGCTGCCCTGGCGGGTAAAGCCATCCGGCGCCGTCCCGGCGGGCTCAAGCGGGGCGCAAGTGTTTATGTGCGAGCCAGCGTTTTCGGGGGATGCAAGATGAAGAGTTTCGGCAGTCTGTTTCCGGCGTTGGCATTCGTTCTTGCGTTGCTTTGGACGGCAGGGGCTGGCCCGGCCAGTGCCGCCGAGCCATCGGCAAAGCTCAGAGAGCTGCAAAACGAGGCGGCCCAGCTTTATAAGGCTGGCTCATACGGCCAAGCGCTCCCGGCGGCAAAGCGGGCTCTGGCGCAGGCGGTCCAGGAATTCGGGCCGGACAGCGAGCAGGCAGGCATCCAAACCTACAGCGTTGGCCTGGTCGCGGAGGTAGCCGGGGACTTTGCCGAAGCGGAACGCCAATATTCGCAAAGCGTGCGCATCCGGGAGATCGTGTATGGCCGGGACAGCGCGGGCGTCGCCAATGTGTTGGAGCGCCTTGGGCACGCGGTCCTCAAATCGGGGCGGCCGGCCGAGGCGGAGCGGTATTTCCTGCACGAGCTTAAAATCTGGCGCGATTTGCAGCTCGGCGAGCATGCCATTTCAGCCACCGCTTACTCGGGCCTCGGAGCGGTCAATCTGGCGCGCGGCGATTACAATGCCGCCCTCGCCAATTACCGCATGGCAGTGCGGCAATTGACCAGCCAGACTGCCGCGCAAGCCGTGGCGCGATCCGTGATCGAAGCCGGGATCAAAGAGCATCGCGACATCTTTATCGGCCTTGGACGCGCGGCGGCAGGGCTTCGCCGGCAAGCGGGCGCCGATGAGCCCGCGCTGATGGAGGAGAGCTTTGCGGCAGGCCAGCGCGCTTGGGCGACGTCCGCCGCATCGGCGCTTGCGAAAATGACGGCGCGGCTGAAAGCGGGCGAGACAGAGCTTGGACGCGCCGTCCGCCGTCTCGATACGCTCAACGAGCGCATTCTGGACCTGCATCAGCAGGATATGAGCGCGCTGACGGCCCGGTATGCAATTCAGCAGGCCGATCGGGACTACCGGGAAACGCTCGACGCCTTCCGGGCGGTGAGCCTCGCGCATTCGAAAGACAATGCTCCCATTATGAAGCGTCAGAGAGAGCTGGTCGAACGCCTGCAGGGCCTCATGAAACGCTGTGCCCTGGCCGCGGCAGCGGGCTGCGAGGCAAGCGAAAAGGAGCGCAACGCCATCTCCCGGGAGCTGGGCGAGCTTTCCACCCAGTCCTCGCATGGAGCGGCGGAAATCACCCGGTTAAGCCAGCAGCTCAATGCAGCCGACAAGAGGGTGGCCGGCTATGCCGCGTTCGAGAGCGACCGGAAGGCGCGGCTCGACGAAAGCCAGCAGCTTGAGCTGGAGTTGGCTGCGTCGCGCGCGGAGGTCGTCAAACGCTTCCCGGACTATCTGTCGCTATCCGAACCCGCGCCGCTGACGGTAGCGGAGACGCAAAAACTGCTGAAGGACGATGAGGCGCTCGTCGCCATCCTGACCGGGCCGGAAAGCTCCCTCGTTTGGGCGGTGACGGCTCATGGCGCGGACTGGGCGGAGATCGAGGCCGGCGACGCGGCGCTTGCCGCGGAGGTCAAGGCCCTGCGGGAGGGTCTGGAGCCCGCCGCCGATGGGGAGCAGGCAGACTTCGATATTGCCCGCGCCCACGGTCTCTACCAGCTTCTGCTCGGCCGGTTCGCTCCGATGCTTGCGGGCAAGCGGCATGTCATGTTCGTCCCGGCCGGGCCGCTCAGCAGCTTGCCCTTCCACGTCCTCGTCACTGAGTTGCCGCGCCCTGAGCTGAGCTACGCCGAGGCGCTGAAGGAAGCGCATTGGCTGATCCGCCGCCACGCCCTGAGCGTGCTCCCGTCGGTACAATCGCTGAGCGCCTTGCGCAAGCTCGCCGCCGGTGGCGTCGCGGTGAAGCCCTATTTCGGCATCGGCGACCCGGAGCTTGGCGGCTCCACGCCAGCGCCCGGCGATGCACGGGGCAAGGCAAAACCGAAAGTATCGCTTGCCGCGCTCTACCGCAGGGGCGGCGCCGCCGATCTGCCGCTTCTGCTGACGCTGTCGCCGCTGCCGGAGACGGTTGGCGAACTGCGTAGGGTAGCGCGGTCGCTGGGGGCTTCCGAGGATAGCGTCGTCGTAGGCCAGGCCGCCACGAAGGATCGCCTTCTAGCCACGCCGCTCCAGGATTACCGCGTCCTGCATTTCGCCACGCACGGCCTTGTGGCGGGCGACTTGGACGGCTTGCAGGAGCCGGCGCTCGTGCTCTCGCTGCCGCGGCAGGCCGCGAAAGCGGAGGATGCGCTTTTGACCGCTTCCGAGGTGGCCACGCTGCAACTGAACGCGGATTGGGCGGTGCTCTCGGCCTGCAACACCGCGGCAGGCGACAAGGTTGGAGCGGACGCGCTCTCCGGGCTAGCTCGCGCCTTCTTCTTTGCCGGCGCGCACGCCCTTCTCGTGTCGCACTGGGCGGTGGACTCCGAAGCCGCCGTGAGCCTCACGACGCGGACCTTCGGATTTCTGGCCCAGGCGCCGCGGCTAAGTCGCGCGGAGGCATTCCAGCGGGCGATGCTTACCCTGATCGCGGAGGGGCATCCGCCCACCTATTGGGCGCCGTTCGTCATCGTCGGGGAAGGCGGTGCGGTCGTCCGGAAGGGGGGCTAACGGCAAGCCTCCGCGGCCCTCACGCCGTCCGGCCATTTGCTATTCCAATTGTCCGCGATGGGGCATAGGCGGAGGCCGCCGCGGAAAATCCGGGCTCCGCAGTAACTCCGAATGCGGAATTGGCATTCCACACGCGGAGGTGGAAGCGCTGTCCGAATTGAGCCTGAGATGCCGAGGCGTACTCACGCCACATGGGAGAACGGCCGCCTTGCTGGCTGGACACCGGCGTGTCTCGCCTTGATCGCCTGCCCCATCGTGCTGTGCATAAAACCGCTGGCGGCCATTGTTCCGCCGCCGCGCTGCGACGAGCATGAGGCATGGCTTCTGAGTGATTCGGTGAAATCCAATGGCACATAACTCCGCGCAGCGGGCGCTGCCCCTGTCAATCGAAGAATTGGCCCCTTCAACGCAAGCTGATAAGCGTGCGGGGGGCGCAACTCTTTTCGCCGGGGAGCACCTGTGGCACGCCTATCAGTCTTTGCCGCACAACCAGAAGACGATCATGCGCCTCAAGGCTCTGATCGATCCAATGGTTGGTAAGGGTGCGTTTTTCGATGTGGTTCGCCGATCGGATCTTCGCACGCCATCTGGCAAGGCATACCCGCAAGTTGTGCTAAACGAGGAGCTGCGATCCCTTCAGAACAAGCGTCTCCTCGATGAAACGCTGGCCTGCGCGCCTGGGATATTGCACGCCATTGCGGTGGACGCTTGCGTATGCGAAAGCCGCGAGGCTCTGGTCAAGGCTGTGAAGGCCGCCCTGCCGCGCAGCGCCCGCGAACGTCCGGATGAGCGCTCGTACTACTCGTACCATTACCACGTACCGCTTCAGCAGGACACCGACCTGTTCCGGAGCCTGCGGCTCGCCGTCTATACCGATGACGAGGCGGAATTCGTCCGGCTGCGCGAGTTCTTCGACGCGGAATCCGTGCAGGGTCAAGGAAGCTTGTTGCTCAGCGAGTTTCTCGGCAATCTTCCCGCCAGCCGGCGCTGGCTGGAAACGCGCAAGCCCGCTATTCGCGATGCGTTGACGGAAAGCTTCATCCGCGTGCTCATCGAGCACGGGGTGATGAGAGATGGCAACCTGGACGTCACGGCTGGGATGGCGCAGATGCCGCCCGAAAACACCGCACCGTGCCTTAACAAGCAGTTGTTGAGGCTCGACATTCTGTCTGCGAATTTCGACCGGGCCAGGCGGCGCATGGCGGCGCTGCCCAGCGAAGAGGCCTATCTCGCTGCCGGACACGAAGCGGCTATCGCATTCCTGACGGGAGATAATGACGGTGCCCTCGCGGGCTTCCGTGAAGCGCTGAAGCAGTTCCGCAAAGCCATCGGGAAACGCAAAGTGGCGCTCGAAGCGGAGACGGGCCTGTTTCATATGCTCGCCTTGCTGCGCGCCAACGATCCGGCATTGCATGACGAGCTTCGCACCCTCGTCGATATTGCAAAGGGTGAATACTCGCCGTTCATTACGGCCCATTTGGCTATCGGCGCGTTGCTCGACCTTGCCTCGGGACGCGAGGCGTCCGCGCTGCAAACTTTACAGAAATTGCACGACAGCCGCCCAAGCTCTCCGATGGCTGCCGCCGTCATTGCCCTTGCCGAGCTATTCGCCGATATCGCCATCGCACGCGAACACGCCCAGCAGAACAAAGTCGAATGCGAGCGCCTCGCGCCCCATATGCCGATCCCCGCCCGCATCCGCGCGGAGATCCTGAGCAAGACCGCGAAGGATGGCACCCAATGGCGCGAACGCGTCGCCGCGCTGGGGGGCGAGACTATCGTTGCCTTCACCGGAATCGTGTCCTTCAAGCCCGCCTGGGAACGCGCCTTCGACAGCCTGACCGCTTTTCTAAAGCCCGAAGCGCCGAAGCAAAGCGCTGACAAAACCCCGCCGAAAGCCAAACGCCTCGCCTGGCTTGTCGATTTGACCAGCAACGAGGTCGTGGCCGTCGAGCAGTCGGTCAAAGGCAGTGGCTGGACGGCCGGGCGGCCCATCGCGCTAAAGCGGCTGCGCGAGCGCGATGCGCGGCTCGACTATCTCACGGAAGACGACCAGCGCGTCTTGCGCTGCATCCGCAAAGAGACAAGCTGGTACAACGATTATAGCTATTATTTCGACGAATATCGCACTTTGCCCGCCCTCGCCGGACACCCCAACGTGTATGACGCCAACGATCGCGGCAAGCGGATCGAACTGGTCGCCTATCCCGTCGAGCTTGTGGTCAAGCAAGCCCCCAATGGCTACACGTTCGACCTGTCCCACCACGCCGAACGGCCCACCGTTTTCCTGGAGCAGGAGACCCCAACGCGCTGGCGAGTCATCGATCTGCCGGCCAAGTTGCTGGAACTGCGAGCCACGCTAGGCGAGCATGGGCTTACTGTGCCCAGCGATATGCGCGGCCGCGTTGTCGCCCTGCTGCGCGAGAACAACCCGTCAGTGCCCATTCGCTCGGAACTCGTTGACGCCGATGTCCCGGCAAGCGCCGGCGACAGCGCACCGGTGCTGCAGCTTCAGCGCCTCGGCGAGGGGCTGAAAATCAACCTTGGTGTGCGCCCGTTTGGAGCCGGCGGGCCGTTCTATCTGTCCGGTCAGGGCGGCTCTTCCGTGCTGGCGGTCTGCAACGGCGTGCGGCAGCGCGTCAGCCGGGACCTGGAGGCCGAGAAGAAGGCCGCGCACGCGCTCCTCAGCGCCTGTCCGAGCCTTAGATCCTGGCAGACGAGCGATCACGAATGGCAGATCGAAGCGCTTGAAGATGTGCTCGAATTTCTGGAGGAAGCGCAATCCTACGCGCAGCCCGTGACCTTCGAATGGCCGGAAGGCCAGGCACTCACGGTGAGCCGCCCGGTATCGGCGCAAAAGCTTTCCATCAAGCTCCAGAAGAAGCAGGACTGGTTCGAGGTGTCGGGCAAGATCCAGGTGGATCAGGGGCTGGTGGTCGATATGCGGGAGCTGCTGGCGCGCCTCGACAAAGCACCCGGCCGCTTCATTCCGCTCGACGGCGGCCGCTTCGTCGCCCTGACGCAAGACCTGCAACGCCAGCTTCGCCGGTTCGAGGGCGTTTCGGAGGAAACCGCCGGGGGACGCCGCCTGCACGGCTTGGCCTCGATGGCGGTGGAAGACCTCATTGAAAGCGCAGGCAAGGTTCAGGCTGACAAGCACTGGCGCGAGCTTTCCGCCCGTATCCGCGCTGCGGGAGCGCACACGCCGGCCGTGCCCACCACCTTACAGGCCGAGTTGCGCGACTATCAGCTCGAAGGCTTCACCTGGCTGTCACGGCTCGCCAATCTGCAAATGGGGGCTTGCCTCGCCGACGATATGGGCCTGGGGAAGACCGTTCAGACCGTTGCCGTGATGCTGGAGCAGCAGGCGGCCGGCGCATGTCTTGTGGTGGCGCCGACGTCGGTTTGCCACAACTGGGAGAACGAGCTGGCGCGTTTCGCCCCGACGTTGAACGTGCATCGGCTCGGCAGCGCTTCCAGCAGGGCTGAACTGATCGAGCGGATGGGACCGGGGGACGTGCTGATCGCCAGCTACGGTCTGCTGCAGCAAGAGGACGGCAAGCTGACCGCGCGCGCCTGGAACATGGTGGTGCTGGACGAGGCGCAGAACCTGAAGAACGCCGGGACCAAACGTGCCAAGGCGGGGCAGAAGCTCGATGCGAAATTTCGCGTCGCCTTGAGCGGCACGCCCATCGAGAATTATCTCGACGAGCTGTGGAGCCTGTTCAATATCGTCAACCCTGGCCTGCTCGGCACATCCGAGAGCTTCCAGCGCAACTTCGCCGGTCCCATCGAGCGCGACCGGAGGCCCGCCGCCCGCGACGCTCTGCGAGCCATGATCCGGCCGTTCATTCTGCGCCGCACCAAGAACGCTGTGCTGAGCGAATTGCCGCCGCGCACCGAGCTTACCGTCACGGTTCAACTGCCGGAGGAGGAACGCGCCTTTTACGAGGCGATGCGGCTTCAGGCGATGGAGAATATCGCCGCCCTCGATGGCCCGCCCGGTCAGCGCAAGATCCACATCCTGGCGGAAATCGGCAAATTGCGCCGCGCCTGCTGCCATCCGGCCCTCGTCGATCCCAAGACTACGCTGGAAAGCGCCAAGCTTGCCGCTTTCCTCGAACTCACAGATGAATTGCTGCGCGGCCGGCATAAGGCGCTGGTGTTCAGCCAATATCTTGGGCATCTCGACAAAGTGCGCGAGGCGCTGGACGCCAAGGGGGTGCGTTATCAGTATATCGATGGCGGCGTCGCGGCGCAGGCAAGGGCGGAGCGCGTGGCGGCTTTCCAGGCGGGCGAGGGCGATCTGTTCCTCATCAGCCTCAAGGCGGGCGGCACCGGGCTCAACCTGACCGCGGCCGATTATGTGATCCATCTCGATCCGTGGTGGAATCCGGCGGTTGAGGACCAGGCGTCCGGCCGCGCTCACCGCATCGGCCAGAGCCGGCCAGTCACAGTCTACCGCTCTGGTGGTGGAGGACAGCATCGAGGAACGCATTCTCGATCTGCACAAGCACAAGCGCGACCTCGCCGCGGACCTTCTCGATGGCGCCGAAGTGAGCGCACGGCTGAGCGAGACCGAGTTGATCGCCCTCATCCGCCAGTGACGCGGCAGAGATTTGCGATTGTTGCCTTAGCGGCCTCGCAGCAATTGCGCATCGGCTCTGCAACGCTAATTCTGGATCGCCACGGCGGCCGGTGGCCGCCTCGCGATGACGGGAGAGGCTGCGGAACGGCCGAAACTTATGCCCGCCGGTATGAGAAATGCGGGCTAGATTTCATATTCGATAACACACAGTCTTTCGCAGGCGGCATCCGCCTCCGCCTCGCGATAGCGGTATTTCAGCCCCAGGTGCCGGGCCAGATACCCGTAGATTTCATCGACGCGGTAAGGTTCGCACACGAAGCCGTCCATCCCCTCATCCAGTAGCTGCTGCCGCTCCTCCTTGAAAACGCCGGCGCTCACCGCGACGATTTTGACCTTATCCCCGCCAGGCAGCTCGCGGATGCGCCGCGCCGCTTCGGCGCCGTCCATGACCGGCATGCGCCGGTCCATCAGGATAAGATGCGGATGCCATCTCTGGAACAGCGCCACGCATTGCTCGCCGTTCCTCACCAGCCGGGCGCCGAGGCCGATATCCGTCACGATTTTCGTCAGCAGCAACCCGTTCCCGTACTGGTCCCCGGCGATGAGGATGCGATAATCCGGCTGTCCAGGCTCCAGCCCGGATACCTCTCCGGTTCCTCGGCGGCCGGCGGGATGCTCGCGGCTGCCTCCTCCTCCACAATCTCCACCGGCAGCTCGACGCGGAAGGTGGAGCCTTGGCCGGGCGTGCTCTCCAGGCTGATCGAGCCGCCCATCAGCCCGGTCAGCCGCCGGGCGATCGCGAGCCCAAGGCCGATGCCTTTTTGTGTACCCGGTTCCGCCAATTGCACGAAAGGCTGGAACACGCGCTTCCGGTCTTCGGGCGCGATGCCAGGCCCTGTGTCCTCCACCTCGACGATCAGATGGCCCGCATCGCCTTGCCGCGTGCGCAGCCGGATGGTCACGCTGCCTTCTTCGGTGAATTTCACCGCGTTGCCGGCAAGGTTGAGCAAGATCTGGCGCAGCCGTGCCTCGTCGCCCTTGATGAAGCGCGGAAAAGACACGGACTGCTTGAGCCGCAGGGCCAAGCCCTTCTCCTCCGCCCGGATGCGCATCGTACCGGCGACCTCCTGCACAAGGCGGCCGAGGTCGAAGGCTGCGATTTCGAGCTGCAGGCGGCCGGCCTCGATCTTGGCCATGTCCAGCACCCCGTCAATGAGGGTCAAGAGATGCTCGCCGCTGTGCTCGATTATGCCGAGATCCTCCCGCTGGCTGGCGTCGATACCCGGCTTGCGCCCCAACAGGCTGGAGAAGCCGAGGATGGGGACGAGAGGCGCACGCAGTTCATGGCTCATGTTGGTCGAGGAATACGCTCTTGGCCTTGTTGGCGGCTTCCGCCGCATCGCGGGCAACGAGCAGCTCCCTGCTTCGCTGCTGAAGCTCGGCCGTGCGGTCCCGCAGCCCCTCGATCAGCATTTGCTGCTCGGTGACATCCTGCAGCGTGCCATGCAGAAAGGCCGCTTCGCCGCTTTCATCGCGGAGGGTTTCGCCACGCAATTGGCCGAACCGGGGCTGCCCTGCCAGGGTATCGATGCGAAGCATGAGCGTAAACGGGCTTCCCCAGCAAGCCGCCCAGGACAAGGAATCGCGTAACCTTTGCCGGTCCCGCGGCTCCAGCGGCTGCAGCATGGCGTCGAGCCCCGGCGTGGCACCTTCGGCGACGGAGAAAAAGCGGTACATCTCCTCCGTCCACGTCCACTCCTTGGTACGGAGATCGAACTCCCACCGGCCAAGGCGGGCCAAGCTTTGCGCTTCGCGAAGGCGCTTCTCGCTGGCTGTCAACTCCCGGAACAGGAGATTGATCGGATCGCGAAGTGCTGTGACGGCGATGGCCTTGTAGATCAGGTAAAAGGCGCAAATCTTCAACAAATGCCCGATTTCGTTGATGGTGTCGTTCATCGCGTCCGACCCGAACATCGTGAAGCACAGCTCCTTGCGACCATGAGCACGAGCGCTACCTGGATTTGGCGAAAGACCCGCGCATCGAAATACATCCGGCGAACGTAGCAGAAGGACGATGCTTCCCGTGAGCAGCGCGCAAATGATGTATTCGCTGACGATCTTGAACGGCGTCAGTCCCTTCCCGGCGACGAAGCAGACCGGGAATATCTTGAAGTAGAGAATCGAGGCGATGAGGCCACACCGTCAGAACAAGATAGATGACCGCGACGAGGACTGGGCTGATGCGCCTTTTCGTCCTCAGAAGGCCAAAGCCGGCCAGCATGGTGAGGGATTCCACATAACTCGCGGCAATCCAGAATTGGGGGGCGTAATAGTCGTAATCCGTGAAAATGGGCATTTCCTTGTACGAAAGGGTATGCATGAGATCGAAACAAGCCAACGAACAAGTATGAGATGCCAATAAACCGGAGATATTGATTTTCTATGACTGAAAGGCAGTTGCATTGTAATAAAAGAAATTGTTATGGCGATGAAATATGCTGAATATCTCGGCTAATCGTATGAAATAGCAAATAATTGTAATAATATGTCGTAAGATGGACCAGAAAGAGCAGCGACAGAAAAATTACGCCCTCGGGGATCGAGATGTCCAGCAGCCCATACGGCTTTGGCGCGCCCTCCTCGGCGGAGGCCGTGACGGGCCGGTTGACTCCCTACCCGGGGGCATGCGCGTCTGGGCCGCCGGCCGGTTCGATTTCCGCCTTCATTTTTTGCCTTTCGGATCTTGCCCAGCGAAATAGCCGCGCCGCCACCGCACGCGATATCGCAATCACAGGTTGCGCGAACGAAGTTAAATCGGATTTAAGCGCGCGGGGTTCTTCGTTCGCGCGATTGCGCCGCGCTGGCAACTGAGGAGGGCCTCGTCCGCCAGATCACCCAGATTTTCCTCGGCGTAAACTGTTGCGGACCAATTTTCTCTTCGGCCGGGCGGCCCGGTCCCAGGCCGCTTGCCTAATGGCTATTCCCTTCGAGTATGTCCTTGAGCGGATCGCTATGCACATAAGAGGGGCCGGTAAAGGGATGATCGATCTCCACTATTACAAAGAGAGCCATGAAGGTTAGAATTGTCAAAGCGCCCGTCATCAAGACTTGCGCGCGAATGTTTGGGGCGCCAAAGAAGAAGGTGAATGCGACGGTTAGGCCCGCGCCAGAAAACAGCACGAGCCAAATGACCGGCGGCACAATTCCGGTCGCAAGATGGAGCCGCGTGCGGCGGGCCTGTGTGATTGCGTCGATCTGCTTGAACACTTCTATCAGAAGCGCAGTCTGTCCCGGCCCAGCTTCTGGGAGGCGGATGGCTGCGGCATAGAGCGCGCCGAGCGCCTCCGTGGTCTCATGGCTTTCCTTCTCTATTGCCATTTGAGGCCAGTCCCGGTCGATCGCGGTCCTGAGGTAATTGCTCAAGGCAGCCCTCGCCGCCACCATTCTGGGGTCTGGACCTGCGATGAGGCGGTAAATGGTTTCCGAAGCTCCTGCTTCATTCACCACGGCGGTTTGCGCTTCGCTGAACTTTTCCCAGACAACGATCACAGCAAAGGCGGCAAGTACCGCATAGATCACGCCAACGGTCGCGAATTTGAAGCCGGCAATCTCGTTATTGGCGCGCAGACGATCAGGTGCTACGCATCGGCGTACTACGATAAGAGCGCACATCGCAACGGTTGTGGGGAGAACCACCATAAGCAGAACCGCTGCCCAGATCGGCAGCCCGGACAAAAATACCATCGCTCCGCGGCTCCTTTGGTGCCAGGGAGAACGCTCCCTATGGCAGCCAGGCGCTTGCGCCGCCGGTAATGCTTGACCTGGGTCACCTTTGGCCCCGGCGCCGCCCAGATAGAACGCCTGAATGTCTGGATTGCTTTTTAGTTCCGCCTCGGTGCCGCCCATGACCACGCGGAGGCATTCCAGCGGGAGATGCTGACGCTGATCGCGGAGGGGCGCGAGTCTATGCTGCAACATAGTATTAACTCTTCCAGCTACTCCGCCGGCCCGTTTTCGGAGGCCGGAAGAGCGCCTTTCGATCTTGAAGTAATATAGCAGAGAAGTCTTGAGTAAGCGTTAAGTGCGTTTGTGTCGTAACGTATTGAAAAAACAGCACAATTCGCGAAACACCGTTGCGCTGGACGGCACGTGCGGGAATGGTGTTGGTTAATTAAAATACTCGTGTATATTTAACGGGGTTTCTGAAAAGCAGAAAACGGGCTAAAATTAGCAAAATGATGCAGAAATACGCGCGTTTAGGACGTGCGAGCGGCCCATTTACTATGTCCTGGTTAACTATAGTAGGCCCCTACGCGAAATATACGATTCCTCAATGCGCGGGACGAGACGCCGCGTACCGCTTAGCCGGATGTGGCGCGGCTTCACTCCGGCTTCGGTCAAAGCGCAACGCTCTGTTCCTGGCGGCTAACGTCGCGACGGGCGGAAAGTCCCGCAATGCGCACAAGTAGTCTGCCGGTCCCCGGGACTCGGCCCCGAAAGTGAAAAGATCGCGGCGGTAGGATGACCCAGACTGTAAGTTGGCCGGGGAGATGCGCCGGCCGAGCCCTACCCCTCAACCTCTACCTGCGCCGCCAGCGCCATTTCGATCTTCGCCAGCGCCGGGTCGAGCGCCACGGCGGCCAAGCGCGTGTCGTTCGATGTCGCGGTCAGCGCCATTCTCTGGCCGTGCGTCGTGAACAGGCGGCACAGCGTGGTCGAATCGGCGGCGTCGCGGATCACGACGGCCAACGCGCCGCCGCGGTGGGCGGCGAACTGGTCGGCGGCGCCGGTCAGGCGGACTGTTGCCGCGGCCATGGAGTCGAAGTCCGGCGCCGACCCTGCCGCGGCGACCACGAGGCCGTCCTCGTTGCTCAGCAGTACCGAGCCGAAGCCGCCCACTCTCGCGACCAGTTCGAGCAGCGGGGAAAGGTCGCGGCGCTGGCCGGCGCTGCTAACCCGAGCCAAGTCCACCGACAGGCGTTCGCGTTCAACCAGCGGCGCCAGCACCTGCTCGATGGTGGATTTCAGGGTACCGTCGTCATCCAGCCCGCTTGCGTTGCGCTGCTTCCAGTGTTGCAGGACCGCGGCCTGTTGTTCGGACACGCCCCGCAGCCGGGCGCGTTCGCTTAAGCCGCGCCTGAGACCCGCGAGGTAACCCGCCAGCAGCAGAAGCAACGCGGCGCCAAGGCCGATGAGAAGGGCGGGTATGTTCATGGATGCTCCGGGGCGCCGGTGGCGCTTTTGCAGGGGGTAACGCCATCGACGCTCACGTCGACGCGGCGGTCCCGCGGATCGGCGGCCGCGGCGGCCTCGGCGGCGCCGGCTGCTCGCACGGTCATGCGGTTGGAGGGGATGCCGCTGCTGCCGAGGAGGGAGGAAACGGACTTGGAGCGTGCGAAGCTGAGCACGAGGTTTTGCTCCTCGGTGCCGAGGCTGTCGGCATGGCCCGCGATGACCAGCTTTGCATCGGCATGCTTGCCGAGCCAATCGCTTAGCCGGGCGATGCCCTCGTGTAGCATCGCGCGGTCCGCGTCTGCCCCAGGCAGCGGCGCGGATTTGCCCCTCGCGAACATGACCGTCAAGGGGTCGAAACAGGGCGGCGGCGCGGGTGGCGCCGGCACACGGATGATGGTGGGCGGCGGCGCGGGCGCGGGCACCTGCACCTCAATGATTTTCGGCGGCGGTGCCGGTTCCATTTCATGCACCACGATGGTCACCGGCTTCGGTGGCGTCACCGGCGGGGCCAGCCAGATCGAGGCTGAAACAACCGCCAGCGTGGCACCCATGGCGGCGAGCGCGGCGGTGAGCAAAGCGGGCGTGCCTTCGCCGGTCAGTGGCAGGGCAGGCGGGAAAGCGTCAGGCAGTTCGGCGTTCACGGCCACACTCTCATCTTAGCGGCACGACGGGCTTGGCGGCGGGCTTGGCTGCTGCCGGCACCTTGTACAGCGGCGTAATAAGGTCGACGCCGCAATCGAGTTTGTCGCACCAATCGATGAATTTCTTGACCATCGGTTTGCCGCGGAACAGCGCGCCGTGCTGCGGGGCGATGATCTCGATGTCAAGTTGGCGCACCATGCCGGCCCAGGCGCTCATGGCGCGATTGCTGGTCATGTAGCGGCGGTGGAAACCTTCCATATATTTCAGATGCGCGTCGAAGTCGGCGACCTCGAAGTATTCCATGCCGAGCGAGGCGCCGAGGTCGCCGGTGTACAGGATCTTGGCGACCGGGTCGTAAATCTGGAAGTTGCCCACGCTGTGCAGAAAGTGCGCGGGGATGGCGAACAGCGTCTCCCCGCCCAATTCGAACGTCATGCCCTCATCGGGGATCGGCAGCAGCCGGTCTTCAAGCAGGTGGTCCAGGCCGAAATGCGGCACGAAGCGCACCCAAAGCGCGGAGATGTACGCCGTTGCGTCGGTGGTCATTAGCCAGCCGTTGGTGGCGGCGACGATGTCGGGGTCCTGGTGCGACAGAAACAGGTAGCGCAGTCTGCCGCGGCCGAGGGCCGAAAACGTCTTCGCCATGACTTTGGAATAGACCTTGTGCCCGCCGGGATCGAGCAGCATGGCCTCGCCATTGTGCACAATGAGGTGCTGGTTCGCTTGCACCGCGTTTCCGGCACCGCCGGAATCCTCAAGCAGGATGTTACGGTGGGTGCCGTTGTCGAATAACACATTATCCGCCATGGCCAACTCCTAACAACGATACGGCGAAAGGCACGGGTTCCGTGCCCCTGCCTAAAGGACTTTTTGCAGAGCCCGGATCGCTTCGCGCATGTCGAAGAAGATAAGGCCGAGCTTGCTGGCTTCGTTCGTGACGGCGAGCAGCAGGGTGCCGCGGCCGGCGCTGAGCACCACGGCGTAGCCGTTTTCGCCGCGCACGATCACTTCCTGCACAGCGCCGCGGGACAGTTCCATGGCCGCGCGGGTTCCCAGGTTGAGAAGCGTGGCCGCCATACCGGCGACGCGCGTCTCCTCCATGCTCATGTTCATGCTCTCGGCGCGGGCGATCATCAGACCGTCCTCGGAAATCAGCGCGCTTGTCTCGATCCCGGGGGAATCGATCTGCAGCTTGCGGAGGATTTTATTTAGCTCATCGAGGCGGTTCATCCCGCTCCCTTGCCTGTGCGGCGAAACCGGCATTTCCAACAGCCTGGACATCACTCTCACCTTTTCTTCTATTACCTTGGCCGTAGCTGACGCCTTATGTCTCTAGCAAAACAGGCGGATAAAGGCCAGCAATTCTCGATATGGCGCAAGCCCGGAGCCGGATGAACCTGCATGATTAATGCCGGCAGGGTTAACGCGCCGGCGGCATGCGATTTTCATCAGCACTTCTGCAAAAGTTTCGTAGCCTGCATAACTTGCCAAGTTTAACTCTTGGCCGCCCAAGCATCCCGAATATCGTACATAAGCGGATGTTTAATATTCGCTTGCTCCAATTCGGCGAAGTCGTCCAATACCTCGCTATCCCAGGTCTTCCTGTTCCGGGTTTCTTCACCTCTGTGCTTATCGTAAATGGCTCTTGCTTCGTCCGTCGAGCCCTTTAGCATTAGAGCGTGGGCACGATTTGCGTCGATTGAGATGTAATCTCCGCTTATTGCTGCGGCCTGATCCGCGATTGCGATCACGGTGTCGTACTGGCCAGCAAAGAGCTGATACCATGAAAGACTTAGGAGAGCATCGAGGGTGCCGTCGCCGGGCTTCCCCTTAGCGGCAGTTTCGGTGCGGCGCAACGCCGCGGCGATACTTTCCTGGAGGCGCGCTGCCTCCGCATAGTTCTTGGCTTCGAACGCGCTGTTTACGGCCTCGGCTCTCTCTTGCGCCTCTTCGATGGCCTTTGCGGGATCGAATGTAAGCGCAATCTCCGTTGCCTCGGCAGCTTCTTGTGCCAGTAATGAGGGCCAATTCAACTCGGATGCGCCAATGTAGTTAGGTGTATTTTCTACCCGATCGCGAGCAGCACCCTCCGCCGCCGTTATAACCGGCTTATGCAAGACAGAGGAACTGCGCTCGGGCGCGTCTCCCTGCTGGGCGTATCGTCCCAAACCAGAAGCGCCAAATATAGCCGGGGAGGCCCGGTTGTCCGCGGCGTATCGCGCCTCGGGTGTGGCGCCGTCCCGGGGTTGAGTAGCGGCGCCAGCTTGAGACACGGCAACCCCCGCCGGACGGAGCAGGCGCTCCCCCATCATAAAGCCCGCATGGATCACCTGAACCACGGTATTGGCGGGCACGCCGGGCGCATTCACCATAAACTTGGCTTCGTGCAGATGAGGATTAAATCGCTCGCCGAGAGGGTCGAAACGCGTCACCCGATAGCGATTCAGTGCAGTCAGAAGCGATCGCTCGGTAACTTCGAAGCCTTCCACGAGGCTGGTCAATGCCGGGTTCGCGCCTAGCTGCTCTTTTGGAACCGCTTCAATGGCGCGGCGAACGTTATCGGCAACGCATATCATATCGGTGGTAAATTCAGTTATCGCATACTTAATGGATTCCTGACTATCCCGGTCGCTGCTCAGACGCAGGGCGTTCATTTCCTCCTGAAGTTCGAGATTTTTCTCCTCTAACGATTTGTTCTCAGCAAGTAAGCCATTCAACGCGCTGTATAAATTCGCCAATTCTTTCTGTTCATCCGTAGACGCACCTTCTGCGTTTTGCGCAGCAGGTGTGTTCTTCATCTGCAGCTTCCGTGCGATCTGCCCCCATTTCAGTAGTACCGCCAAGTCTCACTCCACCCGGAACGCCTGCCACCTTACGAACTCACGCCGAAGATTGGCTATTTGCGCGCATAATAGGCACCTCGCCTAAGAAAGGCTAGCGGTGGCGACGTCCGCATCTTCGTTAGCAGACACAGTTGGCCCGGAATTTCAAGTGCCACCTGCGTCCAAGGTTACCTTTTGGCCCAGGGTTGAAGAAAAGTAGAAATTCGTTTAGCGATGAGGGCGGCGCTCCGCGCAATGATTAAGTAAGCGCCTTGATAGACCGGTCAAACCCCGGCAACAGACATCGCGGGCGATCCGGAATTGGCCTTAACCGCCTCTAAGAAAGCCAGCGCTTGCGCCGGCGGTAATGCTTGACCTGGGTATAATCCTTCGTGCCCGCGCCGCCCAGGTAGAAGGCCTGAATATCGGGATTGGCCTTCAACTCCGCCGCGGTGCCGCCCATGACCACGCGGCCGTTCTCGATGAGGTAGGCACGGTCGACTACGTCGAGGGTCGCCACTGCGTTCTGCTCGACGATGAGCACCCCGGTGCCGTCGCGGTTCAGGCGCGCGACGATTGCGAAAATCTCGTCCACGAGCGAGGGGGCCAGCCCTAAGCTCGGCTCGTCGAGGAGGAGCAGCTTCGGCTCGGTCATGAGCGCGCGGCCGATGGCGAGCATCTGCTGCTCGCCGCCGGAGAGATAGCCGGCCTTGGCGTTCCGGCGCGCATGCAGGCGCGGGAAATACTCGTAAACGCGGGATTTGAGCGCGGCGATTTTCGCGCCACTGCGGTGCATCGACGTTGCGGCCGTCAGGTTCTCCTCGGCGGTCAGGTGCTCGAAAACGCGGCGGCCTTCGAGCACCTGCGCGATGCCAAGGCGGACGCGCTCGGGAGCGGGCAGGCCCCCGATGTCCGCGCCCGCCCAGCTCACGCTCCCCCGCGTGATCTCACCGCGCTCTGGGGCAAGCAAGCCGCTGATGGCTTTGAGCGTCGTGCTCTTGCCGGCGCCGTTGCCTCCCAGCAAAGCGGCCATGCCGCCCGCCCCCGCCTCAATCGAGACGCCCTTGATGGCAAGGAACACCTTGTCGTAGATCACCTCGACATTGTTGAGGACGAGCATGGATAGCTCTCTATTCGATGTTCCCAAATACTTGCCCGCAGGCGGTGGAAGTCTGAAGGCGAGGGACAGGGTGAGGGAGATTCCCCTCGGTATGTCCTCACGCCCCGCCGGCAATTGAGCCTTGCTATTTGCCGGCTGTCTTGAACTCAGCCGATGTCTTCTTCACCAAGTCCCAGACCACGTCCTGGTAGGCGGCAAACCAGCCGGTATCCGGCTTCCACTCGGTGCCGTCCCAGGTCGCGATCCGGCCCTGGCCGCCGCCCTGGTGATCTTCCGCCGTCACCGTCACCGCCGGCAGCAGCCCGTCAGCCGTGAAGTTCTTGATGCTTTCGAGGCCCTTCTTAAGCTTCGCGGGCGTCAGCGGCGCGCCTTCCTTGTCGAGTGCCAGCCGTGCGCCTTCCGCGAACAAAGCCATGGTGGCAACGCCAATGTTGTAATAGCTGCTGCCAACCTTGGAAGCGTCGCCGGCCCCCTTGCCCTTCGAGATCACCTCCGCCTCGATGGCCATGATCAGCGGCCTTTTGCCGAAGGCGACGCCCTCGAAGCGCGAGACGCCTTTGGCCTGGTCCGCGCCAACAATCCCCATGTCGGTTTCGGAGAGCCAGATCACAGAGACTATCTTGCCGGGCGAGATGCCGTTCGCGAGCGCCTCGCGCAGCGAGTTGGGCTGGCCGCCGCCAGCGCCCCAGAGCACCACCCAGTCGGGCTTGTCGCGCCGCACCTGCGTCCACTGCGCCGATTGCTCGTTGCCGGGCGAAGGATAGCCAACCTCGGTGAAGGAATAGCCGAGCTGTTCGGCGAGCGCCTGGAAGACGGGGATCGGCTCCTTGCCAAACGGGCTGTCGATGTGGACGAGTTCAAGCTTCTTGCCCTTGAGATTGCCGCCTTCCTTGTCGGCGATGTACTTCACGATGGCCGTGGCCTGCGACCAATAGGCGGGCGTCATCGGGAAGATGGTTGGGAAGACCGTGCCGTCGGCCGCGTCGGAGCGCCCGTGGAACGCGGTAATCACGTTCATTCCGTCCGTGACAGCGCGGGGAACCACGGCGCGGGAAACCGGCGTGGAGAGGAAATCCATGAGCACCGCGCCATCGTTCTTGAAGCGCTCGTAAGCCTCGATGCCGCGCTGCGGCTCGTTGCCCGTGTCCACGACCTCAAGCTGGACTGGCGTTCCCTTGATGCCGCCGCGCCCATTCAGATAGGCGATATAATCGCGCTGGCCCTGGCTGTATTCGGCGGTGAGAAAGGTGTACACCTTCGTGAAGTCGAGCGCCGTCCCGACCTTGATGGGCTGCGGCGTCTCCGCGAAGGCGCTGCCGCTCGCCGAGCACGAGCAGGGCCGCAAGAGCGGTCAGTCCCGCAAAACGTTTCATTTAAATCCTCCCTATCTTTTTTTTTGCTTCAGGCTGAACCTCCGGCCGCCTCCTACAAGCTTTTATGGCCGAAGGGTAATCGTTGACTCACGAATGCCTGGTGTGGCGGAACGGCCAGACCAGGAAGTAATTGCGTATGTTATCCCAGATCTTGGCGAGACCGAGCGGCTCGAATAGTAAAAACCCCGCGATCAATCCGCCATAAAGGATCAACGGAATTTGCGAGCGCAACTCGCCGCCGATCTGGAGCCCCAGCCCATCGGTGAGCGCGGCAGCGGCGTTGTTCAGGACGATGGGCGCGAAAAACACGAGGCCCGCCCCCAGGAAGCTGCCGGTGACGCTCGCAAGTCCACCGACGATAACCATGGCCAGGATCTGGATCGAAACGTCGAGGTGGAATTGCTCGGGCGTCACCGCGCGGTAGTAGCAGAAGGCCAGCAGTGCGCCCGCCATGCCGCCCAGCATCGAGCTGACCCAGAACGCCATCAGCTTGAAATAGAACGTGTTCACGCCCAGCACGGCTGCCGCGTAGTCCTTCTCGCGCACCGCGGCCAGCGCCCGGCCGAAGGCGGTACGGCGAACATTCAGGAGGAAGACCGCCACGGCAACGCAGCCGAAAAGTGCGAGGTAATAGCGGGCGAAATCGTTATCGATCCGGACCCAGAGGAAGGCGAAGCTTGGCACCTGCAGCGTGGCCTGGCTGCCGCCGGAGACCGCCGGCACATGATTGATTGTCCAATCGACCAGATATTGCATGGCGAGCGTGCTGACGGCGAGGTAGAGGCCTTTCACCCTGAGCGACGCGAAGCCGAATACGAGCCCGATGCTGGCCGACAAGACGCCGCCGCCGATAATCGCAGCCTCGAACGGCACGCCGGCCCGCACCATGTGGGTCGTGCTATAAGCGCCGATGGCCATCACCGCCGCGTAGCCCAGATGGATCTGCCCAGCCCAGCCCACCAGCAGGTTGAGGCTCAAGGCCGCCATGCTCCAGATCAGCCAGGGCAGCAGGTAGCCGGAGAGATAGAGGTTCGAGACCAGGAATGGCGCGGCGAGCGCGAGCGCGAACAGGGCCAGCACCTGCCAGCGGTCGGCGGGAATCTTGAGGATGGCGCGGTCGCCAGCATAGCTTGTGCGATAGACTCCGGCGAGCCGGTAATACATGCGTCAGATCCTCTCGATGCGTTCGCGCCCGAACAAGCCGTAGGGACGCACCATGGTGGTGAAGAGGATGGCGAGCGAGGCAACCACGTCGCGCGTGCCCCCGCCCACGAGCGGATCGAGATAGCCCGGTATCACGCTTTCGGCGATGCCGAGCGCCAGCCCTGCGACGAGCGCGCCCAGGATGCTGTCGAGCCCGCCCAGGATCGCAACCGCCAGCGCCTTGACCAAGAGGAGGGACAGCGTCCAGTCCACGCCCTGCACCGATCCCCAAAGCACGCCCGCGAGCAGCGCCGATATACCGGCAAGCCCCCAGGACAGCGCGATGGCGCGTTCAACCCGGATGCCCACCGCCCAGGAGGCAGGCTGATCGTCCGAGACCGCGCGCAGGATCACGCCGCGGCGCGAACGGAAAAATAGCCCGGCAAGCGCGATGGCGACCAGCGCCACGGCGCCGCCGAAGAGGTATGAGCGGTTGATGAACATGTCTGCCACGATAAGCGGCTTCGGCGAGATGCCCAGGTCGAGCCGGTGCAGGCCCGAGCCGCCGAGCGCTGGAACAAGGCCGCGCAGCAGGATTTCGAGGCCGAGCGTCAGCATGATGACCATGATGACCGGCTGGCCGATCATGGTGCGTAGCGCGATGCGCTCGATGAGGAAGCCCATGAGGAACAGGCAGGCGAGGCCGATAAGGATCGCGGCGGGCAGCGGCAGGCTCAGCCCCAAGGCGAGCCAGGCCACCAGATAGCCGCCCGTCATGATGAGCGCGCCTTGCGCCAGGTTAGCCACGCCGGAGGTCTTGTAGATCAGGACGAGCCCCAGCGCGCAGAGCGAATACATCAAGCCCATGAGCGCGCCGTTGATTGCAAGCTCGCCAAATAAAGCCCAATCCATTACGCGCTTGCCCCGAAGTTTCCACTGGCACGAAGTCCGGCGGTTAAATTTGCCTCGGCGCTGTCCCAAGGGATGGTGCTCTGAACTGTGGGAATCGCCCCTCACCCTGTCCCTCTCCCCAAGCTCGCCAAGGCGAGCTTGCATATCAAAGTGTCCGCATCCGCTAGCGGATGCGGATGGAGAGGGGATCCCTGAACTATCCGCAGCGGGATTCCAGGTCCCCTCTCCCATGGGGAGAGGGACAGGGTGAGGGGAGATTCCCTCATCAACGCACCATCAAAATCCATCAAGCCCCCTCCACCGGCAAAATCGCGAGCGTGCGCCGCAGCGTGCCCTTCTCGCCGGTCTCGTAGATCACGGTCAAATCCACATCCACGCTGTCCTGCCCGCTGAACAGCGCCGCGATGGGTTTGGCGTAGTTGGCGTCGATTACGTTGCGGCGGAGCTTGCGCGTGCGCGTAACCTCTCCGTCGTCGGGATCGAACTCCTTGGGCAGGTTCACGAACCGGCCGATCTTGAGCGCCTCGGGCAGCACCTCGTTGGTATGCGCGAGCACGCCCTGGATGAGCTTCAACATCTCGGGCTTTTGCGAGAGATCCGCGTAGGAGGTGTAGCCCGCGCCCTCGACCTGCGCCCAGTGGCCCGCCGCCTCGATGTCGATGCAGACCAGCGCAGCGAGGTGGTTCTGGCCTGCGCCCACGATGGCCACGTCGCGCACATAGGGGCTGAATTTGATGCGGTTCTCGATATAGGTCGGGATGAAGCGCTCGCCGCCAGCGGTGTATTGCAGCTCGCTCACCCGGCCCAGCACCACGAGCTGGCCGTCCTCCTCCAGATAGCCCGCGTCGCCCGTATGCAGCCAGCCATCGGCGAGCGCGCCGGCGGCCGCGGCATCGCCACCGCTATAGCCATCGAACACGCTGGGCGCCCGGATGAGGATTTCGCCCGCCTCGCCGATACGGATTTCGACGCCCACCAGCGGATGCCCCACCGTGTGCAGCCGCACCGCGCCATCGCGCTGGGCCGCGGTCAGCGCGCAATTCTCGCTTTGCCCGTAGAACTGCTTCAGGTTCAGCCCGAGGCCGCGGAAATAGAGGAAGGTGTCCTCTCCCACGGCTTCGCCCGCCGTGTAGCAGCGCTTGGCGCGGGCGAGACCCAGATGGTCCTTGATCGGGCCGTAGACGAGGCCCTCGCCTATGGTCCGCCAGACCTTCTCAATCGCGCTTGCCCGCTTGCCCGCGAGGCGCTTCTTCTCAAGCTCCATTGCGAAGCGCATGAAGTGCCGCACCAGCCCGCGCTTGAGCGGCGTCGATTCCGAGATCTGCACCTGCAGCCGCGTCAGCAGATTGTCCCAGCTCCGGGCCGAAGCGAAGAAGAAGGTGGGCGCGATTTCCCGGATATCGTGCATCGCGGTTTCCTGCCGCTCCGGGATGCAGAGCGTGCCCCGAAGCGCGATGGTGGCCGCGACCGAAAAGGAGTAGTCGCCGACCCAGGCCATGGGCAGGTAGCCCATCAGCGTGTCGTGCTCGTGGAAGTAGCCGGCCTCCGCGGCCTGATGCACTGCCGCGATCAGGTGCCGGTGCTTGAGCGGCACGCCCTTGGGCTTGCCCGTCGTGCCCGACGAATGAAGCAACACGGCCCAAGCGTCGGCACAGGCGCGTTCCTGCAGATCGCCGGCCAGCCCCGGCGCGGCTTTAAGCCGGGCCTCGCCCATGGCCAGGACCGCCTCGTAGGAAAGAAGATCGCGGGCGGAATAGCTGGAAACGCCCCTCGGGTCGTCGTAGACGATGACCTCCGGCGAGCCCTGCCGGTCGCGAACCTCCAGGAGCTTGTCGGCCTGCTCCTGGTCCTCCACGATGGCGATGCGCACGCCCGGACCGATGAATTGCGCAAGCTCCGCCGCGGGAGTCTCGGGATAGAGCGGCAGCGCATGTGCGCCGAGCATCGCCGCGGCAGCCATCCCGAAATAGAGCCGCGCCCTGTTATCGCCTACGATCACGGCCGGCTCGTCCGGCCTCAGCCCAAGCGCTTCGAGCCCGGCTGCAAGCGCCGTCACCTCGCGCAGATAGGCGGCCCAGCTATATTCGCGCCAGATGCCGAATTCGCGCTCGCGGATGGCGACGCGCGACGGCGCCTCCTTCGCATTCCGGGCCAGGAGCGAAATCAGCGTCTCCCCATAGGGACGCGGAGCCAGCGGCTCGTGTGTGGCTTCCATGCTGGCGGGGCGTTCCTGCACGTCAGGCAGCATGGGCATGCCGCTTTCCGAGATAGGCCTCGATCACCCTGGGCTCCGCCAGCGCCTCCGCAGGCGTGCCCGCCGCGATCGGCTCGCCATAGTTCAGCACCACCATCCGATCGCACAGGCTCGCCACGACATCCATGTGATGCTCGATCATGAGCACGGTAATGCCTCTCGCCTCGCGCACGTCGAGGATGAAGCGTGCCATATATTCCTTCTCCTCCTGGTTCATGCCCGCCATCGGCTCGTCCAGGATCAGCAGCTTCGGTTCGGCGGCCAGCGCCCGCGCCAGTTCGACGCGCTTTTGCAGGCCAAGCGGCACCACATCGATGGGCTCGTTGCGGATGGATTCGAGCTGCAGGAAGTCGATGATCTCCTCGGCCTTCCGCCGCTGCGCAACCTCGTCCCGCCGCGCCCACCACCAGTAGAGGGCCGTGGCGAGCGCGCGGGGGTGCATGTGGATGTGCCGGCCCATGAGGATATTGTCGAGCGTGGACATTCCGCGGAACAGTGCCAGGTTCTGGAATGTGCGCGCGATGCCAAGGCGCGCGACCCGATGCGGGCGCATACCGGTTATGTCCTTGCCTTCGAACAGGATCTTGCCGTCCTGCGGCGGGAAGAAGCCGGCAATCGCGTTGAGGAGGGTGGTTTTGCCGCTGCCGTTCGGGCCAACGAGGCCGAAGATTTCGCCGCGCCGCACGTCGAGTGACACGCTCTTGAGCGCCTTCAGGCCGCCGAAGCTGCGTGAAATCCGGTCGCAAACCAGCAGAGATTCGCCGTCCCTGTGCGCGTCAGGGAGGGCGCCTTGCACTCTCGCGTCCATGGCGTTTCCTTCAACTGGCTCTCATCGGCCGGCTTGGGCAGAAGGATAGATGTTGGCGCGGATGCACGCAACACGCCTTCCGTCGAGTGCCGGGGGGGAGCCGCTGTTCATCGTCCGGTTTGGCGTTACGGTTCGGACCGCTGGCACGGCGACGGCCGGCTTGGGCCATATGCGAAGCTTGTGCGCACGTCAAAAATGCAACGGCTCTATTCCGGGATCGGCCCAAACCGGCATTCACACCGGAGATTTACACGCCTCGACCAGAGTTCGGATTTTTCCGGGACAGCATCGGCAGCTTGCGAAAAGGTAGCAAATTTGCTACATAATGGCGATGTGGACCGTCGAAACCCTGGACGCTGACGTCGATGCGGAGCTAGAGGCGCTGCCAGCTGACATGCGGGCACATTTCGTTCGCATCGCCGGTTTGATCGAAAGCCTCGGCCTGGAGCGAGTTGGCGGGCCGCATATCGACCATATCGAGGGGCCGTTATGGGAAATACGCATTAAGGGGAAAGACGGTATCGCGCGGGCGCTTTATGTGACCGCGCGCGGTAAACGGGTCGTGGTTGTGCGGGTGTTCGTGAAGAAAACCCAAAAAGCGCCGCGCCAGGAAATTGAGTTTGCCCTGAAGCGGGCGAAGGGAGTGACATGACCCGGATAAGCGAGTTGCACAAGAAGTGGCTGACGGATGCCGATTACGCCAAGGCATATGACGAGCTTGAAACCGAGTTCGAGCTTGCGCGTCAAATGATTGAGGCGCGCGTCCGCGCAGGCCTGACTCAGGAAGAGCTAGCCGCCCGCATGCGAACCTCGCGCACGGTCATTGCGCGCCTGGAGAGCGGCCGGGTGCTTCCTTCGACGCGGACGCTGGAGCGTCTCGCCGCGGCTACCGGCAGCCGCCTCAAGATCAGCTTCGAGCCTTCGGCTGCCCGTTAGAAGCCTGCTAGCCACCCAACACTGCTTTTCGCCCTTATATCTGACGGGGGCAACTTCGGCATCGTCCCACAACATGCACCACGCGCCGCCCGCATCGCCGGCGCGGCGGTAATCATCTTTCCCAATTGTAATCTCTTAGCCTTTTTTTCGCCCCATGCAGCCGTAATAGCCCTGTCAATCTCCCGGAGTATGCCTCTCACGGATTCGCCTGCAATGCTGACGCTGGAGCTGCGATGATTTCCGCAAAGAATCTCACTCGCAATTATGGATCGTTTATCGCCGTCGATAATGTGAGCTTCACAATCGGGGACGGCGAAATCGTGGGCCTGCTTGGCCATAATGGCGCGGGCAAGACCACAATCATGAAGATGCTCACGGGCTTCCTGGAGCCGTCGGCGGGCAGCGTTACCATCAATGGCTGCGATATCGAGAGCGACCGCAGCCGCGCGCAAAGCTTCGTGGGCTACCTGCCCGAGAACTGCCCGCTTTATCCGGAGATGACGGTCGCGGCCTTTCTCGACTATGCGGCGGAGCTTAAGGGCATCGCGGGCGGCGAGAAGGTGGACGCCATCAAGGAAGCCATCGCCGCCACCGAGCTTCAAGACAAGATCATGGCCCCGATATCGAGCCTGTCGCGCGGCTACCGCCAGCGCGTGGGCGTCGCGCAGGCCATTCTGCACAATCCGAAAATCGTCATCCTCGACGAGCCCACCAACGGCCTCGACCCGTCGCAGATCAAGCACATGCGCGCGCTCATCAAGCGGCTCGCGGAAAACGCGACGGTCATGCTCTCCACGCACATCCTGCAGGAAGTGGCGGCGGTGTGCGGGCGCGTCATCATAATCAACCGCGGCAAGGTGGCGCTCGACAAACCCTTAAGCGAGCTTGGCGGCGGCAGCCGGCTGGTGCTCGTCACGGACGGCAAGCCCGAAGAGGTCGAGGCGATCCTCTCGCCCCTGCATGCGGTAAGCGGCATCGAGACGCTTTCCTCCACGGACACGGCCAGCACCTACGGCCTGAGCCTCAACGGAAGCCCTGCGGACGAAACCGCCGCGGAAGTCGCCCGTGCAATCAACAATGGCGGGCTTTCGCTTTTCGCACTCCACGCCGGGACCCGCGACCTCGAAACGATATTCGCCGAGATAACCGCCGGCGCCGAAGCCCAAGAGGTGGCCTATGCTTGAGACAATCGTGAAGACGCTTGGGGCAGCGTGGGGAATGGTTTGCGCGTTCTTTTCGGACTTCCCGGAATGCCCCGGCCAGGGCGTTTGGCGCGTCGCCCGCAAGGAGCTTTCCGCTTATTTCTCCTCACCCGCGGCCTTCATCTTCATAGGCGTATTCCTCGCCGCCCTGCTCTTCATCTTTTTCTGGGTGGACCGCTTTTTCGCGCGCAACATCGCCGATGTGCGCCCGCTATTCGAGTGGATGCCCGTTCTCCTGATCTTCCTCGTCTCCGCGATGACCATGCGCATGTGGAGCGAGGAGCGGCGTGCGGGCACGCTCGAATTCCTGCTGACGGCGCCGGTGCACACGATGGACCTTGTCATCGGCAAGTTCCTGGCCTGCCTGGGGCTGGTCGGGATCACGCTGGCGCTGACGCTTCCGCTGCCCATAACGGTGGCACTCCTCGGGCCGCTCGATTGGGGTCCGGTCGCGGGCGGCTACATCGCGACCTTGGCGCTCGCCTCGGCCTATATCTCCATCGGGCTTTTCGTCAGCTCCCGCACCGACAATCAGATCGTGAGCCTGATCGTGGCGTCGCTGATCTGCGGCGCATTCTACGTGGCCGGGTCGGACGCGCTGACCTCGCTCTCCGGCAATAGCGGCAGCGAGGTCCTTCGGCTGCTCGGCAGCGGCTCGCGCTTCGACTCCATCGCGCGGGGCGTCATCGACCTTCGCGACATCTACTATTACCTCAGCATTTTCGGCGTGTTCCTCGTCCTCAATCTCTACTCGCTGGAAAACCTTAGATGGTCCGCGCAGGGTCAGGAGACAAAGCACGCGCGCTGGCGCACGGTGGCGGCGCTCGCGGCGGCCAATCTGATCGCCGGCAATTTCTGGCTGGGCCAGCTCACCTGGGCGCGCGCGGACCTGACCGAAGGCGGCATCTATTCGATCTCAAGCGAGACGAAATCCTACCTGCGGCAGGTGCAGGAGCCGCTGCTTATTCGCGGCTATTTCAGCGCGCAGACCCATCCCTTGCTGGCGCCGCTGGTGCCGCGCCTGCGCGATCTGCTCAAGGAGTATGAGATCGCGGGGCATGGCCAGGTCCGGGTCGAGTTCGTCGATCCGCAGAAGGACCCGGCGCTCGAATCCGAGGCGAACGGCCAATACAACATCAAACCGGTGCCGTTCCAGACCGAGAACAAATACTCGGCCTCGGTTACGAACTCCTATTTCAACATCCTGGTGAAATATGGCAGCGAGTTCCAGACGCTCGGCTTCCGCGACCTGATCGAGGTCAAGCAGGCGGGCGAAACGGGCCTTGCCGTGAATTTGCGCGACCCGGAGTTCGAGATCACGCGCGCCATCAAGAAGGTGCTCGACAGCTACCGTGGTTCGGGCGATCTGTTCAGCTCAATTCCCGCGCCCGTTGAACTCCTGGCCTTCGTCTCGGCGGACGGCAAGCTTCCCGAGCCGCTGCCGGCGTTGTACGCCGGGCTCAAGGAGCTGGCGGACGAATACAAGGCCGCCAGCGGTGGCAAGTTCAGCGCCAAGTTCAGCAATCCCGACGAAGCGGGCGAAGGCGCCGCCAAGCAGCTCGACAAGCTCTACGGCCTGCACAGGCTGGCGGTTGGCCTGCTCGACCGCAAGCAATTCTGGTTCGGCCTGGTGCTCAAGAGCGGCAGCAAGATCGAAAAGGTCGAGCTTCCGCAGGCCCTGGACAAGGCCGGCCTCAAGCAGAACATCGAGGCGGAGCTGAAGCGCTTCCGGCCCGGCGCCCTGCGCAACGTGGCGCTCTATACGCCGCCGGTCACGCCGCCCATGCCGCAATTGGGCATCGAGGGCAGCGGCGGCCCGACCTTCCAGTCGCTCGAAGCGAAGCTGAAAGAGAGTGCCGCCATCGTCAAGGCGAACCTCAATAACGGCCGCGTGCCCGAGGATGCCGACATCCTGTTCCTGGCCTCGCCCAGCAAGCTCGACAACACCCAGCTCTTCGCCGTCGACCAGTTCCTGATGAAGGGCGGCACGGTTGCGATCGCGGCGTCGCCCCTCGATGTGTCGATGCAGGGCAATCTCAACGCCACCAAAACGCCAACGGGCCTTGAGGACTGGCTGAAGTCGCACGGGCTTACGCTCGGCGACGGCATGGTGCTCGACACGCAGAACGCGCCGCTGCCGATCCCGGTCGAGCACGAGGTGTCGGGAATTCCCGTGCGGCAGATCGAGCTTCTCGACTATCCGTATTTCCCGGATGTGCGCGAGGATGGGTTTGCGAAGGGCGACACGCCAGTGCTCGGCCTCAAGCAGCTCACGCTCTCCTGGGCCGCGCCAATTGCCGTGGACGAGGAGAAGACGAGGGAGCTGAAGGTCGTGCGCCTGCTGCAAAGCTCGGCCGGCTCCTGGGTTTCGGCCGGCACGAATGTCGTGCCCGATTTCCAGGCGCATCCCGACACCGGCTTCGACGAGGGCAAGGACCACAAGCGGCAGCTTCTGGGCGTCATGGTCGAAGGCGAGTTCAAGTCCTACTTTGCGGGCAAGCCTTCGCCGCTGGCCAAGGACGCCATGCCCGCGGAGCCCAAGGCCAAGCCGGGCGCCATGAGCAAGCCGGGCGAGAAGCCCACGGACAAGGACGCGGAAAAGCCCTCCATCACCGGCGTGATCGAGCATTCGCCCGAAAGCGCCCGCATTATCCTGATCGGCTCGGGCAGCTTCCTGTCGGACGACATCCTCTCGCTGCTCAGCCAAGTCGACCGCACGCAATACCTCACGCCCTTGAGCTTTGCGCAGAACGTGGTCGACTGGTCGCTGGAGGATCGCGGGCTCCTGGCGCTCCGGTCGCGCGGCGGCCTGTTCTCGCGCACGCTTGGCCCCGTGAAGGCCGGCGAGCAGCCGTTCTGGGAATATATGAACTACGTCCTGGCCTTGGGCGGGCTTGGGCTCGTCTACTATATCCGCCGCCGCCTGCGGCAATCGTCGGACCGCAAATATCTCGAATTGCTTGGGACTAAGGGAGCCTGACCCTCATGAATCGTCTCAGCTTCAAATTGGCTGCCATACTGGGGCTCCAGCTCGTGCTCGCGCTGGTGCTCTGGTCCATGGGGCCGGACTACAACGCCTTCAAGGCGAAGGAGCCGCTGCTCGCGTTCGATCCCGCCAAGGTGGACCGGATCGAGATAGCCGAAGGCAGCGCGAACTCGGTCGCGCTCGTGAAGGAGGACGGAAAATGGGTGATTCCCTCTTCCGCCGGCTTCCCCGCGGATGCCGCGAAGGTGAGCGGGCTGCTCACCAAGCTTTCGGGGCTCAAGAAGGGCTGGCCAATTGCCACCTCGGCGGAAGCCGCCAAGCGCTTCAAGGTCTCCGATGCCGGCTTTGAGCGCCGCGTCGTGCTCAAGAGCGGCGGCGGCACGGTTGGCGAGCTTTTGCTCGGAACGTCGCCGAACTTCAAGTCCGTCAGCGTCCGCGCCGCCGGCGATGGCAACATCTACAGCGTCGCCTTCGCAGCCTACGAAGCGGGCGCGCGCGGCGACGAGTGGCAGGACCGCAGCCTCCTCAATATACAGCAAGACCAGATCGCCAGCGTTGCCATCGGCGACGTGCTGCTCGAACGCAAGGACGGAAAGTTCGTGCTGCCCGGCCTCGCCGCGGGCCAGAAGCAGGACGAGACCGCGACCTACCGGCTGGTTGGCGCGCTGAGCTATCCTGTTTTCGAAGCGGTCGCCGGCAAGGGCGCCGAGGCGCTCGCCAAGGTGAACGCGCCTGACATCGAGGCTACGATCAAGCGCACATCGGGCGAGCCCATCGTGCTGAAATACAAGAAGGAGGCGACCGGGGGAGCCTACCTGTTCACAAGCTCGGCCAACGGTTTCCTGTTCCGCGCCTCCGAAGCCGCGATGGAGCCCATCGCGAAGGCGAAGCGCGAGACGCTGATCGAGGCGCCGAAGAAGGCTGAGGCCGAGGGCGCCAAGGATGCCGCTGCCCAGCCCGCCGAGGCGGAGGAGGCCAAGAAAGCCGGGGATGCGGTGGCCATTGCCGCGCCGGAGCCGGTGAAAGCCGGGGAGCCCCAAAAGGTCCAGGACGAAGGTGCGCAGGCCGCCGCGGCGCCGGCGAAACCGGAAGAGCCCAAGAAGGCTCAGGGCGAAGGTGCTCAGGCTGCTGGAGAGCCGGTGAAGCCGGTCGAGCCGAAGAAGGTTCAAGACGAAGGTGCGCAGGCTGCTCCAGAGCCGGTAAAGCCGGAAGAGCCTAAGAAGGCGGACGGTGAGAGCGCGCAAGCGGTCCCGCCGGCGGAGGCCAAGCAGGCAGAGGACGAGCGTTTCCAGGCAGCCATGCAGCCGCCAAAGCTGGATGAGCCCAAGAAAGCGGAAGCCGAAGGTGCGCAGGCTGTACCGGCGGCGGAGCCTAAGAAGGCGGAAGAGGCGCCAGCCGCCGCTGCGCCACAGGCTGCGAAGCCGGCCGAAGCGCAGAACGCCGGAGCAGATGGCGCGGCGCCCAAGGCAGAACCGGAGAAACCCGCCGGATCGCAGTGATCGGGCAGCCAATCGCTAGGCCGGCAAGTACGCCGGATCGGCGGACTACACAACGCGCATTACCCATCCTGTCCTTCAATGGGAGAGGGAACGCCCTTACAACGGTTGCGACCGAGTTTCGCGGCTCGCCGATATCTACCGCGACGTGCTGAACGAGGAAAACGGCTGAAAAGCCGCTCCCCCCGCCGGCCAAATCGCCATGGCCCGCACCTCGCTCTACGATGGCATTGTGCCCGGCGATGTTACGACGGTTTCTGGGGCCGCGGAAGCCGCATCCGCGCACCAGGCGAACGGTTCGCCGGCCTCTGCCGTGACTACGATCTTCGGGACGAATGCCGATTGCCCCTTCTTCAGGATGCCACGGCCGGGCAAAAAAACGCGCTCGGTTGTCTCGATCCGGAAGTCTTCCGCGGTTTCGCCAATGATGTTCACTGGCACTTTCTGGCTGCCGCTCCAGCCGTCAATTACAAGATAGCCACACATGCCACAATCCTCTGCCCAACGGCGAATAACGCCTGGGGCTCCGCTAACACAAGCCGCTTGCTCTCCCCGGGAAGCCGCTGGTTTTGCAGCATAGTTGCTTAAGCTAAGCGGACGGTTCACACCGCTGGTCAAATTGAACTAAACGTGAAGGCCGGGGAATCTGGCGCAGGCTCGCTTAGGTCAGGGTGCTGGATGCGGCCGGCCCCGGGGTCTGAAGCAAGTGCCGGCGCATTGCCAGTGAGCCGTTTCAACCCATAGAAACCGTTCATCGCCGCCGAGAGCATCATCCCGCCGGGGCTGAGCTGCCGGGCGCCGCGGGCAAGGCGCTCCATCACGGCAGCGGGGCTGAACGCACGGTGCCAAAGGCCGCGATGCGCAGCGAGCAGTTCGCCGGGCGTCATTCGTGCCGGCTGGAAGGCCACGTTGTAACCATTGTAATGCGGCCAATCGCGGTCAGCGAGAATCCTGCCGGCGGCGAGGTGCTCATCGTAGAGTTGCGTACCCCGGAAGGGCGTGAGAATGCTCAGGAACGGCACATCGACGCCAATTGCGTTGAGCCGCTCCGCCGTGGCGATTATGGCATCCGGTGTCTGATCGTCGAAGCCGGAGATGAAGCCCGCCATCACGCAGATGCCGCGAGCGTGCAGGCGCTCGATCGCCTCCTTATACTCGTGCGCGCGGTTTTGGCGCTTGCCCACGCTTCGCAAATCGGCGTCGTCGAGGCTTTCGATGCCGAGGAAAATGCCGATGCAGCCGGATCGCTCCATGAGATCGAGCAATTCGCGATCCTTGACGATATCGATTGACGCCTGCGTCAGCCACCAACGGCCGAGGCCAGCCAACTCGCGCAGCAGTTCCTTGGCCCATTGGCGCCGGACGAGCAGGTTGTCGTCCCAGAACCAGGCGACTTTCTCCTGCCAGAAACCGCGGAAAATGGGTGCCGGCAATGTCGCGGACAATGTCGGCCACGGGGCGGACACGGAAGCCGGGATTGAGATCGGGGACGCTGCAGAAGCTGCAACTGAACGGGCAGCCGCGCGTTGCCTGGATAACGCGCGGGACAACGAAGCGTTTCTCAAGCAGGTCGTAACGCGGCGTTGGCAGGCCGTTCATCGCCGCGGGGGTGCCGCGATACACGCGGCGCAGGCGCCTGCGCCCGGCGTCTCTGAGCAATTCGGGCCAAACGCTCTCCGCCTCGCCGGTAACAACCGCGTCCACATGCTGCAGGGCCTCCTCCGTCCAGTACGAGACGTGCGGGCCGCCGGCGACGACGGGCACGCCCAGCGCGCGGTATTGGCGGGCGAGTTCGTAGGCGGTCCGGGCGAAGCCTGAGAAGAACGAGAGGGCCACCAGATCGGGCGATGTATCCACCGGGACCGGCCGGACCTGCTGATGGAAGACTTCAACCTCGTGCTCCGGCGGGGTGATGGCCGCGAGGTGGATTCCGGTGACGGGGGGAACGAAATGGAACCTATGCCCCCGGCGATAGCGGGGCTCGTAGCAGACGACAATCCGTACCTTCATTGGCGCTTCTCCGGTGGCTGGCAATTTGCATTGCAGACGACTTTGCATTGCAAAGCTCGCGGACAAAAAATATGTCAGGCTGGCTGAAGTCCGGTTTTGCCGGGATCTGTCATCCCAGCGTTCGTAAGTCTTGACCGCACAGCGGCCTCGTCCGTCATCGCGAGGCGGCCCTTGGCCGCTGCGGCGATCCAGAAAGATACTGAGCTTTTGGCTCCTGGATTGCTTCGGGGCTTCGCCCCTAGAGAGTTCAGCGCGTAGCTGCGGCGGCGCTGACCAGTTTCATCCAGTAGGGCCGGCCCCGGCCGGTGCGAAACTCGCAATGACGAGAAGCGGCCGGAAGTTTTGACGGCTGGCACCATTCGGCGCTCCCTGTGAACTTTGTAACGCAAAGTATACGCAATTGCAAAGCTTACGCAAGCGCATTTGAGCGGGGCAAAAGTGGCGGTCAGGGTGAAGCACTCAACGGTTCCGGATAACGCCTACAGCGTTTCCGGGCGGGCGGCGGGTAGCAAAGCAACCGCCCCGCGCTATCTCGCTGTGGAAAGCCTGCTGCGGATGCGCTCGAAAGCACTGCCCACGATGGCTTCGACGGCGGAGGGGGTGTCCCCTTCGTAGATGGCCTTCTGCAGGTTTTTGGTGCCGGGAAGGCGTTGCGCTTTCACCACCTCCTCAAGCTGCCAGCGGTCGAGCTTGTTCAGGAAATTGCGCGCCTCCTGCTCGCGTCCGCCGAGCAGCGCGGCTTCGATATGGCATTCGAGCGGATCGAAGGAGATATTGTGCAGAAGCTTGTGGGCCTTGGCGGCGTCCTTTGCTGCCTGGGCGGAAGGGGAAGGCGGCGGCGGGGGGGCGGGGAGATGCCGGAGCACATTCATGACGCCTGGGCCGAGCGTGCCTGGGGTTGGCGCAGCCGGAGCTTGCGTGGCTGGGACCGGCGTGCCCGCGGCATTGGCAAGACCCGCCGCACCGGCAAGGGATGCCTGAACTTTACCGGCAAAGGAAGAATTGGCGCGAACCTCTTCGGCAATAGCGTCGAACAGGTCGCGCAGAGCAGCCAAAATCCTTGCTTGCCGGTCTTCGTTCATGCAGCCGCCTCGCTACGGTAGCTCATTATGATTGAGTCGACGGCTTCTTTGCAAAGGGCGCGTACAACTTCGGCCCCTGAGCCGTATTTTTCGTCGATGGAGAGCATCTCGCCGCGGTATTCGAAGGCCTCGGCGATGCCGTCGTCCTGCGGGATCGTGGTGCGCATGACGGGGTGAATGGCGGCGACGTTGCCGTAGTTCAGGCGCTGGAAGCTGCCGTCCCGCCAGAAGTTGACGAGCGTAATGTAGCGCCGCTTCTCCTTGGGGATCGAGATCACGTCCTCCAGCCGCTTCTTGTCCTCGATCACGGTCGCGATCCGGTCGGCCGCATAGCTCGACACGAAGTCGGGGCGGAAGGGCACGATGACCTTATGGGAGAGGCGCAATGCCGCACGTGTCGAAAAGCTCAAGCCGGGCGGGCAGTCGAAAATCACCACGTCGAAGGCGTCGGAGAGGTCCTTCAGCATGTCGCTGATACGCGAGATCACGCCCTGCTCGGCGGTTTCGAAGTCCTGGCCGGCCTTGGCCCGGTTATGCAGGAAGCTGTTCTCGACATCTTCCAAGTCGAGCGAGCCAGAAAGCACGGAGAGGCTGCCGGCCGGCACTTCGATATCGCCGGCATTGTTGATAATGAAGCCGTCGGGCCTAAGCTTCGCCCTGTCGTATTTCTGGTCGAAATACTCCGCGATAGTCCTGCGGCTGCGGCGGGCCGTGTCCCATTTCTCGCCGCCGGTGAGGATAATGGAGGAGTTGCACTGCGTATCCAGGTCAACCACAAGTACGCGCTGCTCCCCGATCGCGGCAAAGCCATGGGCGAGCATGGTTGTAATCGTCGATTTGCCGACACCGCCCTTACGGTTAGCGACTGCCAAGAGAATGCCCACGCCGAACCCTCCACTCACGCACGAAATCCTGTTCGCAGCGTCATTTAAAGCCGATCTCGCGGGCGATCAACCGTTTAAGCCCGCGGGTGTGCTTTAGAGTAAGCCTGAAACAGGCGGTCGCGGTCAACTGCGGTATAGGTTTGGGTCGTGGAAAGGCTCGCGTGGCCCAGTAATTCCTGGATGACGCGCAAATCGGCGCCGCGGCTCAGGAGGTGCGTTGCAAAAGAGTGACGGAGGGCGTGCGGCGTCGCCGTATGCGGCAGGCCTAGGCCGTTGCGAAGCCTCGCGATCAGGAGCTGCACGATGCGCGGGTTGAGCCGGCCGCCCTTCACACCGACGAATAGCGGGCCTTGGCGGTCGAGCGGGTGCGGGCACGTCTCCAGATAGGCCTGGACCGCAGCTTGCGCGACCGGCAGCACGGGCGTCAGCCGTTCCTTGCCGCCCTTGCCCACGATGCGGAGCACGTCGCGGGGAGGGAGGGGCGCGTCCTTGCGGTTGAGGTTGAGCGCCTCCGAGATCCGCAAGCCGGAGCCGTAGAGCAGTAGCAGCACGGCCTGGTTGCGCGGCCCTGTCCAGGGATGATCGCTCAGCTCGCCGTCGAGCGCGGCCTCGCCGACGATATCCTTCGCCTTGACCTCGGTGAGGGGCTTGGGCAGGCGCGGCGGCAGCTTCGGCAGCGCCACGGAGAGCACGCTGCGGTTCTGCAGGGCGCCGGTGCGTTCGAGATAGCGGAATAGGGAGCGAAGCGCCGAGAGGGTGCGGGCGAGCGAGCGGCTGCCCGTGCCATCGTCGCGCCGCGCGGCTAAGAAGTCGCGGAAATCGCGGGGGGTTAGGCTGTTCAAGCCGGCCAGGGAGACCGTGTGCTGCCAGGAGGAGGCGAGGAAGCCCAGGAATTGGCGCGCATCGCGCTCGTAGGCTTCGAGCGTGTTGTCCGCATAGCGCCGCTCCGCCCCGAGATAGGTGAGCCAGCCCGCGATGGCTTCCGCCACATCAGTGGAAACGTCGCTCCCCTCACCCTAGCCCTCTCCCCATGGGAGAGGGAGTCCGGCTGTGCGCGTTGTTAGGGCGTCCCCTCTCCCAGGGGAGAGGGTCGGGGTGAGGGGCGTACCCCCTCATCGTCTTCCGCGCCGTCCAACATCACAAAATGCTTTGCCCGGTCTTTTTCCAATCGGCCAGGAACTGCGCGAGACCCTTCTCGGTGAGCGGGTGGTTGACGATCTGCTTCAGCACTGCGGGCGGCACGGTCGCGACATCGGCGCCGGCAAGGGCTGCCTCGGTGACGTGGCGCGGATGGCGGAGCGAGGCGGCGAGCACCTCGGTGCCAAGCTCGGGGTAGTTGTCGAAAATGGTGCGGATATCGCGGATGAGTTCCATGCCGTCCTCGCCCACGTCGTCGAGCCGGCCGACGAACGGCGACACGAATGCCGCACCGGCCTTCGCGGCCAAGAGCGCCTGGTTCGCCGAGAAGCACAGCGTCACGTTCACCATGATGCCATCCTGCGAGAGCGCCTTGCAGGTCTTGAGCCCGGCCCAGGTGAGAGGCACCTTCACCGCCACATTTTCGGCAATCGCGGCAAGCTTGCGGGCCTCTGCGAGCATGGTTTCCTCGTCGAGCGCTGCGACCTCGGCGCTGACGGGGCCTTCGACCATCTCGCAGATCTCCCGCACGGTCTCAAGGAAGTTCCGCCCGGCCTTGGCGATGAGCGACGGGTTGGTGGTGACGCCGTCGAGCAGGCCCGTGGCGGCAAGCTCGCGGATTTCAGCGATTTCGGCCGTGTCGGCGAAGAATTTCATGGGGGTCTTCCTTTGCGAAGCGCGCGCTTTGGCAGGTGCGCAAAATAACCTGGCGATGGTTTACGATTGATAAACCGCATCGCCAATCGGCAACCTTGGGTGGCAAGCCGGCTTCCAAAAGGCGCTTTTCCAGTTCGATCCAATATAGCAGAAAAGTCTTGAGGAGGCGTTAAGAGTTACAACGCATTGATTCACAGCAGCAATTTCATGGAATAGGAGCCGCCGGGATGGTAAATTTCAAATTTCCCGTATATTTAACGGGATTCTTGAAATGCAGAAATCGGCCTGAAACGAGGAAAATTGCGCAAAAATGCGCGCGTGGGAGACACACGGATCTTGCGTTTACCGTGTTTGAATTAACGACGATAGCTGCCTACAGGAAATCGACGATTTATTAAGGCGGAGACGAGGCTGAGCAATACGGTTTCGTTGCCCCGTTCACGTCCTTGCGAGGAAGCGCGCCTAATCCGCCGAAGGAGCTTCGGCCACAAAGGCGGAAGAGCAATCCAGGAGCAAAATGCCCGCGGAGTGCAAGTTGCTTCTGGATCGCCACGGCGCCTCGCGATGATGTGGCTGCCGGCAGACTTCCTCCGTGCTCAGGCTTTCGGTTTTCCCGAGACCTTCTTCGTGCTCTGGCTGGGCGCCGGCTTTTGGACCGGGGCCGGAGCTGGAGCCGGTGGAGGCGCCGCCGCCGCCGAAGCCTGCGGGCCGGGTGCCTGGATGGCGTCGACGCCGATGCCGGCAAGCCGCCAGCGGCCGTCCAACTGCATGAACCTCAATTCGAATTGAACCCGCAGGGGTTGCGTCGGGAAGAAACCCGCCACCACCAGCTCGTTGTCCTTGTTCAATTCTGGCGGCTTGGTCAGATTCGGCGAGAGAAAATAAGCGGGGCTCAGGTCGATCTTGCGTTCCCGCAAGTTTGTGAAAGCTGCCGCTAGCCTCGTTTGGTCGAAGTTCTCGCGAAGGATCGGCGTACCCATGTCCCGGAGCACGGAATAGTTTCCAGTCTGGTTCGCATGATGGAGCGCAATAATTGCGTCCTTAATCATTACGGTCAAGACGACCGCGCTCATTTGCATTTGGCCGGGTTTCGGCGCAGCGCTGGCGGCCGCGGGCTTGGCTTGCTGATCCGCCGTGGCGGATTGCGCACCGAGTATAAAGGCGAATACGAGAACGAGACGGAGAAGCAAATTCATCCCAACACCACAACAATGAAGGGCTGCCAGCAACGGCAACCCTGGGCTCATTTGCCGATGGGGCCAAGCCCCGGTGAAAGAGACTAGCGCCTGCGGTCTTTGGCACCCCGGGGGGCGGGTGAACCGGAACCGCAGGCGCTAGGGCATGCGTATTCTGGGAAAGAGCGCATCACCTGGGCTGAGCGCTCCCTCCCGCTCTTGCTACTTCAGGGGGGCGCTGCCGCCGCCGAAGCCTACGGTGACGCCAGCCTTGCCGGCGACGCTGCTATTGCCTGCGCCGATGCCGCCGTCGAGGCTGACGGTCGAGCCGTAGCCGAACACGTTGTGCGCGACGACGCCCGCGACGCTGACGCCGAATGCGTTCTGGCCTTCATAGTCGCCCCAGCCGGCACGCATGGCGAAGGTCTGGCCCGGCAGGAAGACGGGCTGCGAGATCGCAAGGGCGATGGCGGTGCCTTCGTAGGCCTTGTTCAGGCCCTTGTCGACGTAGGCCTTGTTCGTGGCGTCGGTGCCGGCAATCGGGGCCGCGACGTCTTGGACGCGGTTGCCTTCGGCACTGATGTAGCCTGAGGAGTTAGCCGTAAACTGTGCCGTTCCTACAGAATTGCTAACCAGCAGACCGGTTGGACCGCCAGGAGTGCTCGTGCCGACCCCTGCGGAGCCAGTCGCGGTAGCAACACCCACGCCGATGGTCCCGCCGGCGACTCCACCGATGCTTACCACGCCGGCGCCAGGGACTGTAACCAGTGTGCCGTTCGCGGTCGATACGTTCGAAGCGCCGGTGGCGGTGTTGGCGATGGCCACAACTCCGGCGCCATTAGCCAAGCCGACGAAGACTCCGTTTGCGCCGCCATCAGTGGTCTGCGTGCCGAAGGTGCCGCCGGCCGGGCCGGAAATCCTGGTATTGGCACCGTCGATATTCGTGCTGCCCGCGTTGGGGCCGCTCGCTTCAAAGGACGTGATCGAGCCGTCGTGAATGACCGTTGAGCTCGTGTGCGCAGGATTTTGCACCGTTAGCGTCCAGCCCGTGCCGGTGATTCCGTCAGGACCAATTGCTGTGGTCGAGCCACTCTGGCTGTTACCGTAAACCACACCACCGCCACCCGTCGCGGTCACTGTGTAGTTCCCCGAAGCGGTTGGGGTGGCCATTACGCCGTTGGTGTTGAAGTTGTATAATCCCAGGCCCGCCACTGCTGAATTGTTCGGCAAAGGCGTTCCCGCTGCGACGCTTGTGGTTTGCAACGCTGTAGGAGCGATGATTAGCGCGGCGGCAAGAGTGCTCGTACCGGTGGGGGCTAACCCCAGTGCGGTCGCTTGGCCAACGGTCAAAACGGTACCATTGGTATTCAGCAACAGTTGCCCCCCAACTATTGGAGCGCCCGTTGCCAGTGTAGGCATCTGAGCAACAGCAGTGCCATAATTCGCGGCAGCCCAAGTATAACTCAGGTTCGGGTCCGAGCGTATGCGATAGCGACCGCCGTCATTGTATCTTGCATTGTAAGTCTCCGTGGACGGAACGATCTGACCTTCGGATCGGCTGGCCAGTGTTATGAACATACAAGTTACCAACGGGATGCGCCGAGCAATCAATTGGTGTAGGCCGCGCGCCAGTTCTGGTATTGTGTCATCACCGGCAGTCCATTGGGCCCGCAGCGCTGCTGTTCGGCGATGACCCGCTGAGGCCCTGTAGCCATTGCCTAGCGCTTCCGCGCCAGTAGGTCGCGAATAGCACCAAGGCCAGAGCATCTGCGCTTGTTGCACGAGATCCGTATCCAATGGCGGACGTCCGTTAGTGGCATACTGCCCGCCATTATCGAACGTAGAGGTGGTTTGTGCGTTTGCTGTGTTTGCTGCAAAAATGGCCGCCGCGCTGACGCCGGCCAGGAGTGCGATGCGAGCCGCGCCCAATGCGGCTTTGGATGTATGCCCCGTAGTCATAGTATAAACTCCCTTACAACCTCAAGTTGCATTACATTACTTGCGCTACCGTAAGTCGTTACGCGCTCTGGGATTCGCGGTTGCGGTCCTATCTAGGTACACGCAAGTAACACTAGCAAATCCCTGCACCGCAACCTTTGCCCATTTATGCCGAACGGGGCAAGCAGTATTCGAAAACTGGATAAGGTAAGCCTCGCGACAGGTGCATGTTCGCAACAGATACTGTTTCCAGGCGTATATATGCCACAACAATACTCAGTTTGCGCGGTCGCGTACTAAATCTATACTTCACGACCGTTTGTCGCATTTTATGCAAATTGTGTATGATTGCGCCCACGCCGCGGGGCTCACGGCAGCGCGCCGCGCGAGGCTGCCACTATTAGCGGCGTTTATGATGCCGTTTGACTGCGATAGCAGGCGCGTACTAGACTACCTTAGGTTTAGTGAGCCTTGGTGCTTAAAATGCGTAAAAACAAATCGATAACTCCCGAACTTTGCCGGGGCGCGCGCGCAATTCTGGGATGGTCCCAGCAGGATTTGGCGGCTCGCGCCGAAGTTGCGCGCACAACCGTAGCCGATTACGAGCTGGGCCAGATAGCGCCGCAGGCCCGCACGCTGAGGGACCTCATCGCCGCCTTGGAAGCCGCCGGCATCGAGTTCCTGCCGCCCACGGAGAATGTTTCGCGAGGCGGCGTGATGCTGAAGTGGAACAATGCGGCGGAGCGGCGGAAGGAAGCGTGAGCGCGGGATGCGCCCTTGTGCGCAAGCTGTGGACTACGACTTCCCCTCGCGCGGAATATTGAGCACCTGGCAGGCGAAATCGATCATCTGGCCCGCGCGCTCGCGGATTTCGGCCTGCGTCCACGCCGTCTTACCCGCCACGCCCGCCAGTGTCCGGTACTTTTTCGCCTGCTCCGTGATGACTGGCAGCTTCAGGTGAAAATCCGAGTTCGTGATCTTTACGTTCTCGGCGTAGTCCATCAGTGCGAGATTGCCGATGGAGTGGCAGGCCGAGAAGCGCTCGTCCTCGCCGGGGAAGTCGAGCAGCCATTGCGAATCCTTGGCCGGCCGCTTGGGCAGCACATGCTCGACCGTGGCGCGCGCGGGGTCGGCGTCCGCCAGGGGCGGGCCGGACATCGTTTCGAGCCAGCGGATGAGCGAAAGCCGCGTCTCGTCGTCGTAAAGGGGCGTGCCGAGGCTTTCCAGGATACGCGCGATCTGAGGGGCGCGGAAGGTCAGGGCGCCGGGCCGCGCGGCGCTGGTCGAGAATGGGTTGCGGCTTTGCGACAGCGCCCTGCCGAAGATGCGGGCGCGGTCGTTGGGGGAGAACTTGGCCAGCATCATCATCATGCAGATGCGGTGCAGGGCCGCGAAGCGCAGGCGGAAGGTCTTCTCGGCCTTGGTTCCAACGCCGCCGGTCTTGAGGCTCCGCTTGGCATTATAGGCGTGATACCAGGCCAGCGCCATCGGCTGCCATTCGAACCATTTGAAGAAGCGCAGGCGCCAGACATCCAGATCCGCCTCGGCGGCGGGGGCGGCCTTCAGCTTCTCCCGCAGCGAAACCCAAGTAGACGCGTGGCGCAGGATGTCGTCCAGCACTTCGGCAAGGCGGCCTGGGCCGTAATTCTTTTCGATGCTGGCGGCAAGCTTGGCCAAATGGTCAGAGCCCTGCGGCTCGCAGCGCTTCACGAAGTCGTAGGCGCGCATGAAGTCTTCGATGCCATCGCCGGCAACGTGCAGAATGCCGTTCCAGCGCCGGGCGACCATCTCGGCCGCTTCGCCGTCTCCGGCTAGACCGAGGAGCTGGCCCTTGAAAATATCGACCGGCCTGAGCTGCACGCCGCGGTCGTTGGCGGTGATGAACACCTGGCGCGCGAGCGTCTGGCTGTCGGTCTCGGAGACGACGAGCAGCGTGTGCGACAGCAGGAAGCCCGCGAACTGGGACAGGCGCTCCTGGTCCCAGGCGGAGAGATAGCCGTGAAAGATCGCGCGCGAGTGGCGGATGCGGTGGCCCCGGGCGCTGACCGCCCGCCTGAAGCTCTTGCCCGTCTGGCCGGGCGTCTGGATTTCGCTCGAAAGCGTATGGTCGGCGCCAGGGATGTTGAGCCTGTGGGTGCCGCCGTCCTGGATTAGGCCGCCGATGCGGGTGCGTAGCTCGCTTGAGGCCGTGAGGTCGCGAATGACGCAAAGCAGGATGGTGAGCGTGGTCGCGCGCTGCAGGCCGTCGAAAATCTCAAGTATCCCGGAGCCGTCGCGCCGCACCACCACTGAGCCCAGATGGTAGCCGGAGGCGTCGTCCTGCCCGGCCTGCGGGAATGCGGCGCCATCCGCGCCTTCGGCCTCCTCGCCGGTTTCCCCGGCGACGGAGATCACCGGGCCGCTATCCTGCTCCGGTTCGGGCGAATGCGCGGCGCAGGCGCGTTCGACATCGGCGAGCAGATCCTCGCTCTGCTGGGCGTCCCAGACATAATCGCGCTGGACGCTTGCGGCGGTGAAGATACCCAACCGGAAAAACTGTTCGACCGGCAGTACGCGGGCAGAGAGCAGCATGGCTGATCCAGAAATAGGGGACGCGGGGGAACCGCGATGGACGCCTCAAAAAGCGCGGGAGGCCTATTCTCCGCGCTTTTCGCGATCGAATCCAATAAACAGTTTCAACGGATCGCACAAGAACCGCCGATATCTGTCCCTCGTTCTGGATGGCATTGGAATAATCCGTGGTCAACGTAAGCCGGGCCGCTTTGCCGGGTCCTGCTTATACACCATAACCGTCAGCCTGCCCAGCGATTGAGCAGCCTATTTCACAGCCAGGAGTTCGACCTCGAAGATCAGCGTGGCATTCGGCGGAATGACGCCGCCAGCACCCCGCGAGCCGTAGCCCAGGTTCGCCGGAATGATGAGCGTGCGCTTGCCGCCCACCTGCATCGTGGCGACGCCCTCGTCCCAGCCGCGGATCACTTGGCCCGCCGCGATCTTGAACTCGAAGGGTTCTCCGCGGTCGAGCGAGCTGTCGAACTTCTTGCCCTTGGCGCCGTTCTCGTAGAGCCAGCCGGTGTAGTGCATGACGCAGGTTTGGCCCGGCTTGGGCTTAGGCCCCGCGCCAACCGTGGTGTCTTGGATTTGCAAGCCTGAAGGTGTGGTCATCGTTTGTCCGGGGGTTTGTGCCATTGCTTCGGAACCGGTTGCCGGCAGTCCGCCCGGCACGCCTATAAGCGCCAATGCGATCAGGGCGCCGGCGCGGTGGAGTGCGAATACACGCAAATCCTTTACTCCTTGTAAACTATTCCGCTCGCCGCCTCTTTAGCGGAAACGGCCGCGGGCTGCATCCTTTTTTGCCGGCTCGGTTAAGGCGCGGCTTTAAAGCGACAATTTTCAGATTTATATGAGCCGGTACCAAGTTTCGCACAAGCTTTAGCGAATCGGTAATCATAACGCGCGAAAAGGCAGTACCAGCGTGCAACCCAACGGGGCCTTGAGATGAAACCCGACGATATAGCGAAGTGCAAAAGGCACATCGATGGAGCGCTCCATATCCTGGAGCGCGAGGCCGATACTCAGCCGGAGGTCCACCTGCTGATCTGCCTTCGCGAAGTCATGGAGGACATCGAGTGGCTCGAATTAAACGGGGCGCAGGCCGAGGGCAATGTCGTGCGTCTGTCGGATGTCAGGCATCTCAGGGCAATCGGCGGAGCGTGCGCCGCGGAATGATTCGTGCGGTTGGCCGCACGCCATCTCCGCGCGGGAGCCTGTGAAAAACCGCCCGTTCGCGGCACTGTCATGGCCCGGCTTGACCGGGCCATCCACGAAAAACCCCATGAATTCAGTATGGCACTGGATGGCCGGGTCAAGCCCGGCCAAGACAACAGAGGGTGCCGCCGATTTTTCACACGCTCCATGACGGGAGAGGGCACCCCCAACGAGGCATTTCTTCAATAAACCGGCCAGAGCCCGGGGGTGGCAAGCTCGATGAGGTGGCCATCCGGATCGCGGAAATAGATGCTCTTGCCGCCGCGCGGCCACTCGGCGCGGCCTTCGATCTCGACCCCGTGGGCCTTGAGCCTCTCCTCCCAGACGGCAAGCCGATCCGCGGCGATGGCGAAAGCCAGATGCAGCGGTCCCGCGCCATCGTGCCCCGGAATGGTGCTGCCGCCCGGCAACGCCACCGGATTTCATAGAGGCGCCCCGCCTGAAGACAAGCAGCACGCCTTGCCCGCCTATATCGTAAGCGGTCAGCCGCCGGTCCGCGAGCAGGGGCTTGAGCCCCATCACTTCCTCGTAAAAGCGCCTGGCGCGCTCGACATCGTCGACGTAGACGGCCGTTTCGAGAATTCGGTTGAGTGTGGCCACGGCGCGCTCCTCCAAGCCCTCTACTGCCGTGAATTAGCCTAAAAGGCGCGAGACAGCAGAGCACCCGCGAGTGTAGCATACAGCTTCGAATTGTCATAAACGCCGGCTGCCTGTGCGCCGGGAAGAGGAACCCAAGCATGGATGCGGTGACGCTAGCCCAAGCCAACGACCTGACCCGGCTCGCGATGGAAAAAGCCAAGGCGGAATTCGGCCGGCCGATTTGCGTGGCGATTTGCGATCCGGCGGGCTTTCTCATCGCTTTCCAGCGCATGGAAGGGGCGCCCTTGCGCAGCATCGCCATCGCGCAGGGCAAGGCCTATAGCGCCGCGCGCATGATGGTGAGCACGGAAGCGCTGCTGCAGCGGCTGGAGCGCGAGAACATCCCGGTGGGCTATTTCTGCGACGAGAAGCTTACGGCCTTGCCCGGCGGCAGCGTGCTGAAGAACGCAGACGGCAAGATTACCGGTGCCGCGGGCATCAGCGGGCTGACCTCGGCGGAGGACCAGGAAGTCGCCGATTTCCTCGCAAATATGGCGGCGCAGTCGGTGGTCGAAGCCGCGGGTTGAGGCGATCCCGCGGGAGGTTCTGTGTCAGGAGCGGAATAGCTACGCCCTCCTGTTGCGGGAGGCGCGGGCGCTCGGGGGCTGAACATACCGTTGCCTGGTTCAGGGCACTCCCGGAGGACGGGTTGACGCCCGAAACCGCCCTTCCGCCTTAACCATACGAGCGGAAGATTTGCTTGACGCCCATCGCAAGCGGGACGGAATGCACCGCTTTTGCGGTTAATTCCGGCGTAGCAAATATATTTAACAGGATTTTTGAAATGCAGAAATCGACCTGAAACGCGGAAAGAATTGCAGAAAAGCACGCGTTTGAGACATGCCCGGCCGTTGTTTACCATACCTGCGTTAAGCATGCATGTACGTAAGAGCGATCTAACGCCTGGCGGCCGGCCGGTTACTGCTCCGGCCGCAGCCTTCGGACCCGCTACAGATGAAACGGAACTAAATACTTTGTTAGATTTGCGCGCCGGCTTTAAGATCCCTCAGCGGGCAAGGCCGGAAATGGCTGCGCATCGGCGGATTGGGTCGAATCCGGGCTCGCGGTTCCGATAGGATGTCGGCAGCTTGACCTTCATCTGCGGAAATTGTTCGCGTTGGCCCCGCAGTTCGATAGGCTTTGTTGCCCCCAATCCCATCCGTCGCAATTTCGACCGCCATCAGAACCGCCAGACGAAACTACCCTTCACCGAATGGTCCTGCGCGCCATTGGCAAGCTCGCCAAAATAGGAAATGCCGACGGCAGCTTGCGGATGGATACGCAGATCGAGGCCCGCCTCCGCAAGGGCTGCATCGCGCGCAAGCGGCAGACCGGCAGTGCCGAACGCGATGCCTGTGCTTGCGAAGGCGAGTGAAGCGGCCGGCGTCACGTCGCCGAAGGCATGCTGCCACGCCAACGATGCGCGCGGTGTCAGCGCCATGCCGCTTCGCAGAAAGTAATTGGCCGCCACCCGTGCTCCGAGGGTCGAATAGCCGGTATCGTCCCCGTCGCCCGCGCCCGTGAGCGCGCTCACGCCGCCCGCCTCGGTGAATTTAGTGGTGCTGAGATGTACGTATGCGAGGCCGGCAAATGGCTCAGCGGCTAATTTGCCGAGTGCAACGCCGTAGCCGATTTCGCCGAACGCCTGGGCTTCGCCCGCGCCGTATTTTGCAGTGGCTTTCTCGGCAAAACCAGGAAACAGAACCGAGCGGGTGGTGGCAACCTCGTTCCAGGCAAAATCCACGCTGGAGCGGAAATTCCATGCGCCGTAATTTGCCCCGGCATAGGGGGCAAGGTGCGCGGTGTCGATTGTGGCGGAGCTTGCCCGCCCGCTCATGCTGACGCTCGAATTGCTGTAGCCGGCGGCAATTCCAGTGCGCCAGTTCTCGCCGGCGGGGCGATCGAGCCCGGAGATGAAACCGGCGAGGTTGCGGCGGGCGGCGGCGGCATTGCCGTCGCTATCCATCTGGCCCCAGGCGCCGATAGCCTGCCCCCAGACGGCGTAGTCCTGATTTGTGGCTGCCAGCATCGCCGCTGGAGCCTCGGCCGGGAAGTCGCGCGCGCCCGGCGCACCCTTATCCGCATAGGCCAGCGGGACGCCGTCATAGCCGCCCGCGGCTTCCGCTAAGGCGACCATCGGTCCGCCAAAACCGAGCGCCGCCATCGGTCCCGCGGCGCTTGAAAAGGGCGCCTGCCGCAGACGGCCGAGCACGGCTTGGCGCATGTATATACTGTCGTTGAGAATGGCCGTCTGCGCGCTGCCGTGGACTTCGCCGGAAAGCGCGTCGAAGGCTTGCCGTCCACCGGCCAGCGTCTGGTTCACGGCCGCCAGCAACAGCGGATTGTCCGATGGGAACTGATCGAGCGCGTGCGCCACGCCGAACTGATTGGGGGTTTGCGCCGCGCTCGCAAACGCGGCCGGGCTGCGCGTCAAGGTCAGGAGCACGGTGTTCGGGTCGTAGCTCAGCGTTGGCGTCAGGAAGGCGAAGTTGCTGGTGACGCTGTCAAAGGAACCGGTGACGACGCCACCCACCAGCGATTTGATAATGGTGTAGGCCGTATCCGGCACATACGTGCCCGCCCCTGCGAACACGCTGACCGCGCCGTTCAATGCGGCGGCGCCAGTGACGTCAGCGCGGTCATTGGCTGCGGGCAGGATACGGACCGCGAAGAACGAGCCGGGCAGGAAGGTCAGCCCGCCATGGACAGCCATGGTTCCAATCGCGGCAAGCGAGCCGGGAGCCAGTGTGCCGCCCGCGTTGACCGTAACATCGCCAACAATCGCGGCGCCGGCCAAGGTGCCGCCCGCGTTGACGGTTGTGTGCGCGTGGATCTCGCCGATGGCTTCCACGGTGTCGCTACCGATTTCCAATGTACCGCCATTGACGGTGATCATGCCCGTCGAATAGGTCCCGTTGTTGTCGAAGGTGTTGACGCCACCGTCGAACCAGAGGTTCCCCGAAATGGTGCCGCTGTTGACGAGGAGATTCTTGGTGCCCAAAAATTTCGCCGCGTAAGCGTTCGTTCCCGATGCGCTGATTGTGCCGCCATTGTTGTTCATGAGGGTGTTGTTGTCACCCTGCGCCAGAAATCCGATGCTGTTCGTTCCGGACACGTCGATAGTGCCTTCGTTGACGACCGTGTTTCCTGAGCCAACGCGTATTCCCCAAAAACCCGTCGAGCCTACCGAGCTTCCGGTGATGCTGCCAGCCGTCGTGTTGGCGATTTGATTGTTGTCGTAGACGTGGATGCCGTTTCCGCCGGCCGATGGCGTGATGGCGCCTGAATTCGTGATGATGTTGTTGCTGACCGCGTCTATTCCTGTATCTACGTCGCTGATGGCGGCGCTGTTGGTGATATTGTTGCCGCTTCCCGCCAGAATTCCAGAAGGCTGCGGGCCGGTTATCGGCGTTGTGTTGTTTATGACGTTGTTATTGACGCCGGAATTGTCGAAAAATGTGAAAGTATCCAAAGCTGAAAACCCACTGTTCGGGTCAAAGCCAGTGACATTGACAGTGATGTATCTGCCGTCGATGGACACGGTTGCATAGTTGTACTCCCACGCAAAGACATCGCCCGGCTGGACGGGGCCGCAGGTGGCGCCTGCCGGAGCCTCACAGGCGAAGGGCGCGCCTCCGGACCCGGCCAGCACCTGATAGACGCCATCGTGCTGCGTCCGGTAATATAAGTGCTCGTGTCCAGCGAAGAGGATCGAAGCATTTGTATTGTTTGCGGCGCCCGCTGTAGTGATCGTCTGCCATGTATCTATCATATTGGGCATCAGCGAAGGCGTCCAGGGACCGTATGCGGGGATGTGGGTCAGAACGAATGTATGGGCCGCAGTATTGTTTTGCAGAAGGCCTCTCATCCAGTCCTGTTGCGCGGCGCTGATGCCGTACGATGGCATTGGACCATTTGTTGTGGCGTAAATACTGTCGGCAATGATGAAGAGCGAATTGCCTATATGGAATGAAAAGGCCAGGTTCGAATAACCGGCGGGACCGTTTGGCGTCCAGCCGCCGTTGAAAAGAGCCTGGAATTCATCTTGTCTCGACTTCGCCTGCGTCGGCAACAGAACATCAGGGTGAGCGGGGTCGGCCGTCATCAGCTCATGGTTGCCTATGGCGAAAGCCGACGGAATGCCTGCGGCGGTCAGACGATCTGTGAATATACTTTTGAAATACGTCAGATTGGCCGTGCCGCCCGTGAAACCCGCGTCGCCGCCGAAAACCACCACATTGGGGAGCGTGCTCATCGCCAGGATGCGGTCCACGATAGGAGTGAGAACACTCGTGTTTACGAGATCGTTCTCGTTATTGCCCCGCGTGTCCGCCACCCAGACGAAACTCGTCGATTGCTCCGCATGGGCGGGAGCAGCCCAGCACAGGACCGCTGCGGCAAGGAGGGATGTCCTGACAAGCAACGCAGGTGCCTTACATCTGCTTCTTATCGTGGTCATAGGTATTTTCCTCCGCCGAAATATTCACGTATAGGACTGAAAACCCAGATGCTTTGCTGTCTCCGTCTCGACGGCGGGTTGCAATCGTCTCCATTCATGTGCGCGCATTTTGCGAGTCGCTCCACATGCGCCGCAATTTGTAGTTGCAGTCTCCACAACCTTTTGGCGGTGGGGCGAGCAGGGTGCGCCTGAGCCTTTCGATGAAGGCGGCCTGAACATCCCCGAAGATGGCCTCTACGCGCTCGAAGGAACGGCCGGACGGGATACGGAACTCACCGATGCTTTCGTTCGCGCGTCGCTGGAAGGCTGGGAGGATGCCTTCGCCCACCCCGATGACGCGCTTGCCACTGCGGCGTATGCGCGACGCGAAGATTCTGGCTAATCGCATGCACCAGGCATGGATGCTGGCGCGGATGACGCGGCAATCCCGGCGCCGTTGGCGCTACAACGGACACCTTCGCTGCATGCGGGCGTTGCCTGCGCATATGCCGTACCGGCATTCTAACGCGCCAGGCCCAGGATGCCGGTGTGCTCGCAATTGCAACTGTGGGTTGTTTGAGCCCGCTATGCTTCCAGATGCGACAAGGGGGCATTCCCGCGCTATGCTGATTCTGGAATCGCCTGGGGCGCGCATGCGGCTCTGGCTTTTTTCCGTATATCGCGTTGAAAGAAACAGCACGATCCGAGGATAACCATGTCGTCGATCTACGGCATTGGCGGGGCTAGGGGCTTGCCCCCGCTCCGGCAGCCTGCTTACCTACAAAATATCGGCGATCCCCGCAGCCAAACGGTGGACACGAGGCAAGGCGCCGAGAGCGTCCCGCAAGGGGCACCGGCCGGCACCCAGGCAGTGCCCGGAAGCGGCCAGGCTCAGAGCACATTTTCCGCGATGCTGGGCGGTATGGCGGCGGACGGGCGCCCGCTAGACGGCGCGGGGCCGTCTCAGGCGGCCGGCACACAGCCTCCTCCTCCGCCGCCCGGAGCGGATGGCGGGCAGTCAAGCTCCTTTGGGGGCAGCGTCCTGAGCCTGCTGCAATCGGTGCTGTCCGGGGACATGACCGGTGCCCAGAGCGCGGCGGTGGCGATCCAAAACGCGCTCGGCGGCGCGGCCTCCCCGTCCGGCACCCCCGCGGCGTCCAGTTCCTCCACGCCATCGAGCGATGTTGCCTCCCCGGTGGCGTCCGCTCCGGCGTCTGCCGTCTCTTCGCCATCGCCGGCCGCGGATTCGAGCGATCCCCAGTCTGCGTTCATGTCCGACTTGAATGGCCTGCTGGCGGCGGTGCAGTCGGGCGATCAGGGCGCCTCCAAAACCGCCGCTGCCACCTTGGTCTTCGACATGACGGCCCTGCAGGGCAGATTGGAACCGCCTCCGCATTGGGACGGCGATGCCGGCTCATTCAGGAGCAAGCTCGCGAACCTGCTGCGGCCGGTGCAATCCGGCGACATGGCCGGCGCTCAGGCAGCCGCGGCCGCGATCCAGAACGCGCTCAACAGCGCCGGTCCCCAGCTCAGCGGTGCCACGCCCGCGGTTTCCCCCGTCGCGTCTGCGCCCTCCGCGCCCGTCGCGGCTGCCGCAGTGCCGCCGGCTGCCACGGAGCAGGATGGCGGTCAGTCCGCGTTCATGACCGATCTGAAAAGCCTGCTGACGGCCGTGCAATCGGGCGACGGCGCCGCCTCCCAAACGGCCGCGGCAGCTTTGCTCGGGGATCTGAGAGCCCAGGCGGAGGAGTTCCAAGCGGAGCTAGCCCGCGTGGCGCCGCCGCTCCCGTCATTTGGGAACCAGGGGCCGGGGGCGGGCGGCGTGCAGGCGGCATATACCCAGTGGTCCTAGCCATCAGGTTTGTTCTCTCCCGCCACGGTAGTGCCCGGCGCCCGGCCTCAGCGCAGCGCTCCCGTAGTCTCACCTCTGGGTGATAATCCTCCTCCAAGGGCCATCCGGCACGTCTTCTTCATCGACAAGACGCCATTCGGTCATTTCGTCGCCGTTTAGATGCAGGCAAGTGGCCAGCGCGGGCGAAACGTCGAGGCCGGCCTTCTTTCCAAATTGGTTTTTGGGCCGCAAGGCAGATCCGAATACCCAATCGAAGTCGTCGCTGCCGTTAGGACCCACATCCTCCCATTGTCCAAAGCAGCTAACATTGCGAAATCTGACCTCGACCCAGCGATCCTTAGTTAGATCCCCATTGGATGCTCTCGGTATCCATGCGGCAATATCCTTGAGCGTCTCGTTTTCATCCGTCTCCGCGAATGGCAGCGCCACGTAGAACGGGTTTTCTTTTGGCCTGAATCCAGCCGGATAGAAACCTCGCCGGAGATGCGGGTCGTCGACGCCTCCAAAGTGCTCCACCCACTTTTCGTCCCAGAAACTCCCATGATTGGGGATGTAGCCGCTTTCGCGGGTTGCGTCCTCGCCAATCCAGAACACGGTTGTCACGGTTCTCTTGAAGCGATGGCTAAAGAGGCCGGCTTGCTGCGGGGCCTGGGTGTCGTGCAGAATAAGTTTGGCGTCGCTCATCCAAAAATAGCTAAAGCTGAGCCACAATGTTGTGCAGTAGAATATCGCCCTCACGTACCTTCGCCCGGTCTTCGTACCCTTCGTCATATCGCACAGTACCATGGCAATTATATTCGTATAATTAATGCGACAACCAACAGGGATGCATATATAGTCGCGGTTAAGCTGCGTTATAAAGCAACGCCGTTGTTTCTAAACCTTCTTCTACGCCTGTTAGAAGCCATTGCAAGGTAATATACAACCTACATGCGTTGCGACGATAACGGTACGGGGCTTACCATTGTGTCTTATTCGTTACAACTCTTTGCTGTTGTATTTGTTATTGTGCTGCTACTGGTTGCTGTGGCGCGTCGAATCATACGAGTGCTTCCCTATAGCCTAGGGGAGAGCGGCCAATGCAACCTAACCTCAGAATAACGTCTATACGGCTTACAACTGTTCTTATACTCGTTCTTTTGAGTCCATCACCCAACGCATTGGCCGAAGCATTAAAGGTAAAAGAGCCATCGACTGTCGTGTGGGCCGGTTTCGATCAGGCCAATGGCGCCTATGATTTTTACAGCGGTTTTATAACTGCCTTAAACGGCAATGGCTCTACCGATGGCTTCCTGTTTCGCGGCGATGGCGTCTACGTCAATGTTGACGAAAGCGGCCAGGTTTGGGATGGGGATGTATATATAGGCTACCAGAGACAGTTTAATAACGTTGAGGTCGCAGGGTTTATTGGCGCCGATTTTCAGAGACTTCCAAATTCTCCGGGCAGCAAGACACAAGGATACGAGACCGGCCTGAAGCTGGCAGCCAGCGTTGAGACCGATAGGCATGCCAGGCTCGTGGGCATTTGGTGTGGCAATTACTCTACGGCATTCGATACCTTTTGGACGAAGGGGCGGCTCGGATATAATTGGAAAAGCGTACTTATCGGCCCCGAGGCTGCTATATTGGGAAATGACAGCTTTCGGGGGGAACGGGTCAGCGGCTTTATCTCTATACCAGTTGGGGCTCCCTTCGGCCGGCCGTTGGCTCTCGATTTTGTGGGCGGCTATCAGTGGGTAACGAGCTTCGAGACTTCGGCTGACAGCACTGGAGCCGCCTCCGGAAGTACGGTTGGCGGAAGTGGCGTCGTCATTTCGGTGGGCTCGTCGTTTCAGTTCTAAGCAGACATTCCGTGGCAGGCCAACGAATGCCCGCTTGGCGTTCTTTGTTTTCGCAGAGTCTTATCGCAAAACCGGGAAGGCCACTTTTGCGAACTCTGCTTAGGCAGGAAGCTCGCTAACTGCTTTTCGTAACTTGGGGCGAAGCCAGGAATGCGACATTTCCAGTTCGAGCGAGCTTGCCCCAGCCAACCAACTGTCCTTTGACGATAGACATCGCTGTCATTATTGCAACCCAGGCCAGAAGCTGGCGGTAGCCGAACCGCTGAACTAGCAGCAGCGGCACGAGCCTCCACTCAAGTTTCGAATGATCCAAGCGTAATGCGACAGCGACACCGGCTAGTTCCAACGTCTGCAGGGTGAACCAGTAGGCGAATACTTCGTACAGGTCCCTTACCGCCGTTTCGCCGTAGGACGTAAGCACGCTTAATAGCTTCCAAATAAGCACTATGTCCATAACAGGAGATATGGCAACGAGCAGAAATTGGAACAATACGATGTTTGGGATGGCAAAATATGCTACGCCTCTGGCATGGCGTTTTCCTAACTCATGCCGATACTTGAATGCAACTTGCAACATCCCGAACATCCACCTGAAGCGCTGCTTTACGAACGGCCTCACGGTTTCGGGGGCTTCAGTGCGGGCGACGGCATTCGGCTCAACCAGGATTTTCCAGCCTTGGCATTGCAGGCCGATGGTTGCATCGGCATCTTCAGCCAAGGTGTTCGCAGGTATTCCCCCGATCCCAAGCAGCGCCTCCCGGCGCCAGGCGCCGATGGCGCCAGGTACCACAGTAACGCCATTTACAATTTCAAGCGCGCGCCGATCAAAGTTTTGACTGACCACATATTCCAAAGCTTGGATTTCCGTTAACATATTGACCGTGTTGCCAACGATAACTTTGCCGGCTACAGCGCCTATAGCTGGATCTTCGAAGTGCGTGACCAGTTTCTCTATGGCGTCCGGCGCTAAAATAGTGTCGGCATCCAGCGCTACGACAACTTCCGCGTCCGTGCTTCGAAGGCCCAAATTCAATGCCGAAGATTTTCCCCCGTTTGTTTTGGAAAGAATGCGAACGCGCCCGTTGCCCGAGAAAGCCTGCTGGACCGCACTTAGCGTGTTGTCCTTGGAGCCGTCGTCGACCACAATGATCTCAAATGTTTTAATCGTGGATTCCAGGAGCGAATAGACCGTTTTGCATACGGTTTCGTGCTCGTTGTATGCCGGCACTATAACCGCGATACCTGAGGGAAGCCAGCGGGCAGGCTTTCTTGCCTTGCACCGGTAAGAGTGAAGCACTGCAAGACTGCCGATCAAGAGAAGCCGCCCGATGCTCAAGACGAGGCCAACCAAAAATAGCCCTGACATTAGAGACCGCATTCGGTCGATGATCCCAAACGACACTGCGTTCAACTTCCGGACGGCTACATCGTTAGACTGAACGGGCGGCATAACGGCCTGACGATCAAGATTAAGAAGCCCATGCAAAGTTACAAACTCGTATCCCTTGGCCCGAAGTTTATCTATCAGCTCTGGCAGGGCCTCGATTGTTTGAATCCGGCTCCCGCCCCCGTCGTGGAGCAGAATAATGTTTCCGAGTCGTTGCGTTGCCTGACTCACAGTCCTGTCGACGATCTGGACCTTTGTTGTGTTCGCCCAGTCGTCGGGGTCGATGTGCATGTTGACCGTCGTGTAGCCGGACGCAGACGCCGCTAGGAGAGCCTGGGCGTGATCGGCTCCCTGGGGTTCGATATCGTCGTCGTAAGGGGGCCGGAACAGCAGGGAGTTCTACCCCCAGAACCGCTTCAAAGAGCCTCTGGGTAGCGTTTAGTTCCAGTTCCTGCTGGGTTCTGCTGATGGCGTTGAAATGGGGATGGGTGTAGGTGTGATTGCCAATGTCATGCCCTTCTCGAAATATCCTGCTTAAGATGGAAGGGTAGTATGAGGCATTGGCCCCAATAACAAAAAATGTCGCCTTCACGCTCTTCTCGGACAGAATGTCCAAAATGCGTGAAGTGTACTTGGGGTCCGGGCCGTCGTCGAAGGTGAGTGCGAGCTTTTTGCTGGACTCCGCCCCCCAACGCGTAATTGTCAGCCCCTCGGGAATGACCGCGATTTCCTCATCCATTATAAGGTTTGAGTCGGGATCGAGCTTGATCGTTCTGCGGCCCGGTTTCTCCAGGCCAGTTACGCGCAAGACTTCCCCTTTGCCACTATAGAAAACATCGTATCCAGCCTGGAACGTCTCTAACGCCTTTCGGGACGATGCGTCAGGGATACGCCCCCGGCGAAAGAATTCCCAAACGCTTGGGTCCTCATATCCTAACTTCCATAACGCAATGCCGTGGACGTCCATGGCTAGCGCAGCTAGTGTCTGGTTGAACGCGGTAACGGCATCAAGGAACCATACAGTATGCCTCTCTCCGTTTTCCGCATCCTGATAGGGAAACATCGGATTGAGTGAAATCGGCTCAAAACGGAACGGCGACTGCGAGGCCTTAAGTAGTTGCCATGCTTCATGAGTTGAGATCTCCCTTGCACTACCGTTTTCCGGCCAGTCAAGCCCGTAGGAGCCAATGGTTACGATGAACTTGCTGCCGTCCATTTTCTTCAAGCGGACATCCAGCAGGTTTTCGAACCAGGCTTGTCCTGCAAGAGGACCGGGTTGGGAGTGTTCGTCGTGAAGTCTTAAAATCATGAAGTCCGCTAAATTGGATACAATATCGTAATCAAAGTTCACGTCGTCAGGCGGCACTGTTACAATAAGCCTCAAGCTCTCGTTGTGCAGGGCAGACGCTACTTCTTTTATGAACGATATTAAATCATCATACGATGACGATGGCAATCTAGTGAAATCCAGCACCAGACCATTGCATTTGTTTTCCTTGATAAACGCAGACAAATTGCTAAGCAAAATACCCCTTGACGCCTCGGATTTCAGAGCATTTACGACAATACCCTCGTCTTCCATTCCGTTGTCGCTCAAGAGCGGCAATATAGACAGTGTTGGAGAGTAGCGCTGCGTCCAGCTCAATAAAGATTGCAGCGAGCGTGGCTCTGGCGTTTTTAGCCGCCCATCCACGGACCCTATCTCCAGCCATGACGGGATAAGCCCATCGATGTATTTATAATTTTCCTTGAATGAAGCTATGCTACTTTGTCTCATGTCGTCCATGAAAGCGTACCGTGCGCTCGCATGCACAGATGAAGAGTGTATATGCCGATTAAATGCGGATGTTATCTTTTCCTCAACGATAGGCACGACTGAGGAAATTGATTTCAATATGCCAGACCTGAATGTGACAGAAATGTCCGGCACATGAGGGCTCACCATGATACTTATTAGCAGACAAGCTGTTAGCGATACACTTACTACGCTAACAATGGTTGCAAAAACCCTAAATATTCTTTTCCGGTAGCCTGTCGGATCAAAAAATACAGGGACATGCTCTGAGTGAGGCATGACACTCCATGTTGTTCGTTTTCACCGCAGCACTAATACGTTTGAGAAAATATCGTTCCTACTTTTGGAAAGCCGGTGCAGAGCTATACTTTACGTCAATTCCGAGTTTTAGTGAGGATTGCATGTAGTAGTATTTGCGCAACCTGTGTTACCAATGCGTCATCCGATTCTAAGCGCTACTGCTGAAGCTTAACTAGGACTACACATCGAAGAGTGCTTTGCGGAGTCTTCAACCTGGCGCCTTTCTAACGTTAGTGCAGCGGGCACATAGAGGGCGGTTATTCCGTTTGCGATGCCTGCAATCGAAATTGGGCGACACGGTTCGCGGCCCTAAAATGAATGCCACCTGCTGTCGCGGGGGGAAGGGAGGCTGCCCGTCTCCGCAAGCTGCCGTCGCGGATGGGGCCAATTGCCGGCGCAATCCACCCATTGCGGCCCAAGCTAACGGAGCCGGCCGGCCTTTGACCGCTACCGTTTCAAGAAGTACGGTTGCGCGCATCGCGCTCGCGATTAGGCTGAGGCGCAGACATCTCCCTTGAGGCCCCCTTCATGCCCCACACCGCCGAGTTGCTCATGCCCGTGGGCTCGCTGGAAAAGCTCAAAGTCGCGATCCTCTACGGCGCCGACGCGGTTTACATGGGCACGCCCGACCTGTCGCTGCGCACGCGGTCGAACCTGACGCTTGAGGAGGTGCTGGAAGGCGTTGCCTTCGCCCGCACCCACGGCAAGCGCGCTTATCTGACGCTCAACCTGTTCGCCCACAACCGCGATATCGAGAAGCTGCCCGAGTTCATCGAAACCATCCGCAAGGTAGGGCCGGACGGCGTGATCGTCGCGGACCCCGGCGTGTTCCATTTCGTGAAAACGGCCGCGCCGGAACTCAAGATCCACATCTCGACGCAGGCGAATGTCTGCTCGTGGGCGTCGGTGCGGTTCTGGCAGGCGCAGGGCGCGGATCTGGTGGTGCTGGCGCGCGAGGTATCGTTCGAGGAACTTCGGGAAATCCGCGAGAAGTGCCCCGGCATCAAGCTTGAGGCCTTCGTCCACGGCGCGATGTGCATGACCTATTCCGGGCGCTGCCTGCTCTCGAACTATATGGCCGAGCGCGGGGCGAACCAGGGCAATTGCGCAAACTCCTGCCGCTGGAATTATAAGCTCAAAGTGCGCGCGAAGGACGGCACGCTGAAGGAGCTTGAGTTGACCGAGGAGACGCGCGAGTTGTTCGAGTTCTTCATCGAGGAGGAGAACCGGCCCGGCGAGGCAATGCTTATCGAGGAGGATGCGCGCGGCTCCTACATCCTCAACGCCAAGGATTTGTGCCTGATGCCGCGCCTGAACGAGCTGCTGGCGCTGGGCATCGACTCGCTGAAGGTCGAGGGGCGCAATCGCGGCGCCTATTACGTGGCCGTGACCGCGCATGCCTACCGCATGGCCATCGACGATTGGCTTAGCCGTCCCGCGGGCTGGCGGCCGGACGCCTATATGCGCGAGCTTGCCACGATCCCGAACCGAGGGTTTTCGCTGGGCTTTCACGACGGCCGGCTGAGCCATCACGCGCACAATTTCGAGGACACGCACACGCTTTCGGCGTGGGAATATGCGGGCATGATCGTGGGCGTCACCGAAGATGCCTTCCTGCTCGCCGTGAAGAACCGCATGGAGATGGGCGACGTGCTGGAGTTCGTGCCGCACACCAGGCGCGCGCCGCTGCTGCTGCGCATCTACCGGTTCGAGGATACCCGCACCGGCCGCGTCTTCACGGAGGAGGGCATCAATGCCGGGCAGAAGCCGGTGATCCGCATCCCGTTCGCGTGGTTCCACGAGGAGGCCGATGTCGAGCAATTGCGCCGGGACTTTCCGGTTCATACGGTCGTGCGCAAGGAGCAGGCGTTGACGGAGGATGCCTGGGCGCGCCTCGCCCTCGACCGCGCCGCCGAAGCCGCCGAGTTGGGCAAGGGCGGGGAGAATGCCTACCAGCAGAGGCGGCAGCAACTCGTCGAGGCGATGGCCGCCCAGCATGAGGGCGTCACCTTCCGCACCCCGCGGCTGGGCGTCGAAGGCTGCTGCGGGCGCGGCTGCAACGGCTGCCTCTATTTCTGGAACGATCCCCGTTACGCCCGCGCCCGCGAGTTGCTCCGGTCCAAGAAACTGGGCACGCTGCTTTCGGATGAGGAAGCGCTGCGAGAGCGGGAGGTTTGAGCAAGACCGGGGAGCGGAGATGCCGCCACTCCGCTCCGCCGCCCCTGCTCTGCCGCGCAGGCCCGCCCTGCCAGGCACTGCTTCGCGCAGGCTTAAGCCCTATCGGGCGCGGTAAGACCCGTCCGCTTCACGTCATTGCGAGCGAAGCGAAGCAATCCAAAGGGCGGAATTGCAACGCTAATTCTGGACGCCTGCGGCAGCCGGTGGCCGCCTCGCATGACGGATGAGGCTGCGGAAGCGGTCGAGACTTCTAACCGTTGGTATTGCAACCGGACCTTGTGTTAATCCTACCCAAGAATATTTCAGGCTGGCGCCCGAATGCGGCTGGCCTATTGCGGGGGCGGCTCATAAGTTATGGAACGCCATCATTTATTGACCGATGAAGGGGGCCGGAATGCAGGCAACGAGGTGGCTCAGCCGGTTCAGCTTCGCCGTGGCGCCTGTACTGGGCCTGCTTGGCATCTTCCTCGGCTTATCGCTTCAATTTGGTTACTGGAGGGCTTTCCCGCACAGTGCATATTGGGTTGGAATGCTATTCCTGCTCGTTCTGTGCGCCTCATTGCTAGTGCTTTACATCGTGTTCATCACGATGATCCTTACGTGGGACATCGACAGGATTTCCTATGCCGTCGAGGAGGAGGCCCAGAGGCAGTTTCTCAAGCGCATCTCGCCCGGGAAAGACAATGCCTCCGGCACGGACGGCGATCAAAATGGCTTCGGAAAGCCTGACGCCCAGGAAAAGCAGCCGCTCATGAGCGCAGCCTTGGAAAATTTGATTGCGCGGCGCGCCGATTTCCTCTGGCAAAACTTGCTGCGATCCGGCTGCATCGACTTTCCAAGGGCCGATGTCAAACTTGCCATCAAAACCATACGCGAGGACAAATCCGTTGGAGATTCCGGCATACTCGATGCCTTGAAAACGCTTATCGTCTCGAAGCTATTCGCACGGCGGTATCTCCCCCAGCTCCGGCTGAAGATCATGGATAAGCTCGTGTTCAAATTCGCCCGGGAAATCTCTCTCCTATTTATTTCCGTCTGGATCGTTTTTCTTGCGACGGTTCTGTTGTGGGCTTTTGTCAGCCCGGACATATTCCTGAAGAAACCCGATGCACCGTCGATCTGCGTGTTTGTGGCGGACCTCACGCTGCGTGGCGCGATCTTCACGATTTTCGATCATCTTGGCCTTTCGCTGACGCATCTTGCGCCAAACGAGCATGCCAAGAGCTTTATCGCTCACACATTGGGGTTCAGGCTGTTCATGTCCCTGTTTGTGATCGCCACGATTATAAAACTGGCCAAGCTGCTCCTGCGCCGGCATACAATGGCGGGATGATATGAGATCCGGTTGATTGGTTCGCTCCGGGGCGTCATCCCGGAAAAGCCGCAGGCTTTATCCGGGATCGTTACGAACCCGGACCTGTGTGTTTTGCGATCCCGGATAGAGCGCGAGCGCTCTTCCATGATGACGCGCGTAGAAGGAGGCAACCGGATTTGGCATAACTCCCTCTCTGCCGGCGGCTACCGGCCCGCCGCCACGCCCAGCAGCCGCTCAGGCCTTGGGCAGCGTCTCCAGGCTGGTGACGTCGGCCTTCGGGCGCTCGCCGGGCAGCGATGTCCCCTTCGCCATGTAATAGACGGTTTCGGCGATGTTGGTCGCGTGGTCGCCCATGCGCTCGATATTCTTCGCGCAGAAAAGCATATGCGTGCAGAATGTAATATAGCGCGGATTTTCAAGCATATACGTCAACAGCTCCCGGAACAGCGAGTTGTTGAGAGCGTCGATCTCCTGGTCCCCGAGCCAAACTTCTTCGGCCGCGTCCGTATCCTTGGCTGCATAAGCCTGGATGACGTTTTTCAACTGCTCAAGCACCAGCTCGAACATATGCTGAAGCTGGAGCGTTACGCCGTTTACCGCCCGGAACTCCTGTGCTGACAGCAGCGCCCGCTTGGCCACGTTCTCCGCCAGATCGCCGATGCGCTCAAGGTCGTTGGAAATACGAAGCGCGCCTACCACCTCGCGCAGGTCGACCGCGACGGGCTGGCGGCGGGCAATGGTGATAACGGCCTTTTCCTCGATCTCTCGCTGCAGCGCGTCGACCTGATTGTCGGCGGCAACGACCTGCTTGGCGAGCACGGTGTCGCCGCTCTCCAGGATCTCGCTGGCGCCGGCGATCTGCTGCTCGATGAGCTGCGCCATCGCTTTGATCTTGCCGGAAATCTCCTTGAGATCGGCGTCGAACGCCTTGGCGGTGTGCTCGTCCATATTGGCCTCCAGTAATCCGGGCGCTACCTTCGCGCACTATAATCTGGTGACGCTACTGCATTCTGACGACAATCCTGTGAACGTGAAAAGCGCCGGCGCACGTTCCAGTGCTGCCGGCGCCTTTGGTTTCGTGCGAGCGGCCTATTCCAGCCGCCATCTTGACCGTTACGAGGCAAATGTCCGCCGTCGCGAGGCAGCCTTGGCGGCCGTGGCGATCCAGATATTGGCGCCGCGCTTGCGGCTCTGGATTGCTTCGGCGTGCGGCCCCGCAATGACCGGAGACCTGTCAAGATTTACCGCGCTTGGTATCAGTCCTCCTGGCCCCAAAGCTCGGCAATCGCCTCGCCGCGGAAGTCGGGCCGAGAATGATAACGCAATTCGACCTCGCGGATCGACCGGCCCCTGTGCCAGCCATGCGGCAGATCGATCTCGGCCTCGCCGCCGTCGCGGATGTGCCGGTCGAACACCACCTCCTCGGCCTCGCCATTGCCGAAGACGATCTTGATGCTGTTGAGCTTGATGTCGTTGCGGCGGACGAGGAGCTTAAGCCGCTTGAACTTACCCTCATGCCGGCCGACGTGGATCGAATCGTGGTCGTTGCGGAAGCCGACGCTGCGGTCGCCGAGCCTGACCCATTCGCCCGCATAGGCGGCGCTGACGGCAAAGAGCGACAGTGCGAGTGTCACTGCGAGTCTTCGTAACATGATTTCTCCAGTTAGGTTTGAAAAGCCTTTGTAGTTTCCTCGGCTGACGCAAAGCTGGCTGACGATTGTGTAAGGCGTTTGACGGCTCGATACCGGAAAGGAGGCGGTTGCGCGGCGAAACAACGGCGCGCACACAGCCGCCCGCCCGGGGCCGCCGCTCTGGCTTGCCCAAAACCGCTCGGCGCGGGTACTTGGCGGCGATAGGCCGCAGGGGGTTCTGGGGAAAAATGTCAGTTTGCGGAGGGCTTTTCCACGCATTCCACAGGGTGCGCCATCAGTTTTGCGTCAAACTCGCGTAAATAAGTAACCCAGCATCCCGCTTCGTGTAACGCAAAACTCATCCGTCCTGTGGCTATTTTGCAACCAAGGCATTTCCGTAATATACATATCGATGCATCCTGATGCGGGCTCGCTTGACAACAGCAAAAATGGCCGCCGGACTGGCGCGGCAATGCCGCGAACCACCTTGCACGATGCGTCCGCCCAAGGATCAATTAGCTGCGTTGCTGGAAAGCATTGCTCAGACGACCAACAATACCGCAGCAAGCTTTAATGCATACTTGTAGAATCGAGATGGCACTTAGGTCGATTATCCATCGATTTGCTTTTGCTAATGCAACCGCGACGGTGCGCTCTACCTCCGATACGCCCCCTCCCCACTGGCAACCCAAGCTCCATTGCGCAGGGGCGGATTATCCCGCGCTATGTGGGTTGCGCGCGGGGTGATACGGGGTCGGCCTATCTTCGAGCGCGAGTGTACAGAGTCAATCCGTGGGGACCATTGAATGTCTGGATTTATAGCAAAGCGTGCTAAATCTTTCAACAAAAATAAGAAGGGCGTGACCATGCTTGAGTATGGCCTGATCGCCGCGCTCATCGCAGTGGTAGGCTGTAACCGCCCTTACGAGCGTCGGCACCAAAATTGCCACCCAATTTAACACCATCGCGACTAAGATTGGGGCAGCAGCGCCACAATAAACTAAGCACTTGTCTAGCGTAGAGGCGGCGCTACTCGAAGCGGACGCGTTCGCGACCGATTCGAGTAGCGTTGTCACCGGACTGTTGTTGTTGCTGAGGTCTGCATGAGGTTCGGCACCGTCCTGATGTTCGCCATCGCCTTCGCCTGTGCGGCTGCGGCGGCGCTTCTCATGCGCTCAGTGCTGCTGGCCCCTCCGCCTGCGCCCGTCTTGGCCGGGACGAAGCCGGTAGAGGTGCCCATGCGGACCATCGTGGTTGCCGCCCGTGACTTACGGGCTGGCGAAAAGCTGAGCCCCAGCGCGGTTCGTGAGGCGTCCTGGCCGGCAGGCATGCTGCCCAGGGGCGTGTTCGCGTCGCGCGAGGCGCTTTTCAAGGGCGGCGAGGAGCCTACGCTCTACGCGGGCATTGCCGAAAATGAGCCTGTCCTCGCGCAACGCCTCGCTCAGGGGGCCGATCTGGGCCTGACGGGCAGGCTGAACGACGGCATGCGCGGCATAACCATCCGGGTGAACGAAGCGTCGAGCGTCGGCGGCTTCGTGCAGCCGGAGGACCGCGTCGACGTGCTCATGACGCAAAACGGCAGGGCCGAGACGCCTGGGAGCGCACCGCAGGCCTACACCAAAACGCTCGTCAAGAATATCCGTGTGCTGGCCGCGGACCAGCAAACGGAGCGTAGGCAGCAAGCGCAGCCGCCCAAGACGGTGACGCTGGAAGTGTCCGAGGAGGATGCGAAAAGGCTCACGCTGGCGGGCTCCATCGGCCAGCTCTCGCTGACGCTGAACAAGGGCAACAACCCTCGTGCGCCGAGCCGCCCGGTCAGTCTTCGCGACATAGCCGCGGCGGACGAGCGCAGCGGCGAGGACGATGCGGCGGGCGGGCCGGTGGTCACGGTGTTCCGCACGGTGGAGCGCAAGGACTACAGGGTTCCGCAGCAATATACCGGCACGTTCCGGGATGCCGCTTGGGAAATGCGGCGCGGAACAGCGTCGAATAGGTAACGCACTAGGTAACGGATCTGTGGGGGTCGAGACATGGTCAATTCCAATTGCGGGAGGCGCCGCGCCTTATGGCGCTTGTTCGCAGCCGCCCTGCTGCGGTAACGATGTTTGCGGACGGTTCCGCGCAGGCAGCTGGCAACCGCAATAATACTCTCAAGAACTACTACCTCGACCGGCATTCGCAGCGTATCGACGTGCCCGTGGTGCTGCACAAATCCGAGAATGTGCGCACGGATTCTCCGTTTGGCGATGTGATGGTTGGCAACCCCGAGATTGCCGACGTGGTCCCGCTCACGAACCAGTCGATTTATATCGTCGGCAAGAAGACCGGCGTTACCCGCGTTTCCCTGCTCGACGCCAAGAAGCAGGTGCTGGGCGTGATCGATATCGAGGTCACATACGACCTGGATCTCCTGCGCCGCACCCTGCAGGACAATCCCGCCAACTCGAAAATCAAGATCACGTCGCTCAACGGCAAGGTGCTGATCTCCGGCATTGCCCCTGATGGCCCGGCAATGCAGCGCGTGATGATGCTGGCCGAGCAGCTCGCCCCCCATGACGTGTCGAACGGCATGACGGTCGCTTCGCCGCAGCAGGTCATGCTTGAGGTGCGCTTCGTCGAGGCGACGCGCGATTTGAGCCGCGGCGTGGGCGTCAACTGGGCGACGGGCGGCAGGATGGGCGGCACGACCGGCAATGGCAACATCACGTCTGGCGGCTTCGGCGACACCGGCAATGGCAACTTCGCCAACAACGCGGTCTACAATCTTGCTTCGGGACTCGCGTCGAATCTGGTCCCCTTCGGCTCGTTTGGCGGCCGCGTTCTGAGCGGGCCGGTGAAAGCGGACATCCTTGTCAGTGCGCTGGAGCAGCAAGGGCTTGCGCGCAAGCTCGCCGAGCCGAACCTCATCGCGCTCTCCGGCGACAGCGCGAGCTTCCTCGCGGGCGGCGAGTTCCCGTTCCCGGTTGGCGTGAACGCCTCGGGTCAGGTCTCCGTCGAGTTCAAGAAATACGGCGTGGGCCTCGCCTTCACGCCCACCGTGCTTTCCGAGGGCCAGATCAACCTGAAGATCGAGCCCGAGGTCAGCGAACTCGACACAACGCACACAGTTATGATCGGCTCCACGCAGATCCCGAGCCTCAGCGTGCGGCGCGCCGCTACCACCATCGAGCTGCGCGACGGGCAAACCTTCATGATGGCGGGCTTGCTGCAGGGGTCTCACGTTGCGGACACGCAAGCGCTGCCCTGGGTGAACGAAGCGCCGGTGATCGGGGCACTGTTCCGCAGCCAGTCGTTCCAGAAGAACGAAACCGACCTCGTGATCCTGGTCACGCCGCGGCTGATCCGGCCCATGGTGCCCGGCGACAAGATCGCGACACCGCTCGACAACAGGAAGCCGGCGAACGATGGCGAGTTCTTCCTGCTCGGCAAGCACGAGGTCGAGGTCAGCAAGCCCAAACCGGCGGGCGGCCACATTATCGACTTCAGCCCTGCGCAGCAGCCAATGCCACAACCGGGCAAATAGGGAGGCGGCAATGACCGTTCATCGCAAGAAGCTTGTGCATACCGCCGCCAAACTTTCCGCCCTCGCCCTCATATCGGTGGGTCTGGGCGCGTGGGACCTCGGATGTAGCGATTGCGGCAGCCGCACCGAATTCGTGACGCGCGGCGTAGGCGATTCAATCGATGCGAACAAGGCCACGCAGACCATCGATCCCTGGCCGCCTTACGTGAAAAACCGCAAGCTGGACCTGGCCGGGCCGCGCGCTGGGCTGGCGATGGACCGCTACCAGACCAACAGGGTGCTGACGCCTCACCCCCTCAATCCGGATAAACCCGCCGAAGCGCTGCCTGCGGATAATACGCTGCAGGCGCCGGCGCCGCAGCATTAATTAAAGGGAGGTGGCGTGAGGAGCTGGCTAGCCGGGGACCGGAACAGCACTCCGGGCAGCAGCGCCACGGCGGGCCGCGCCGGTGCGCCTGAAACGTCTGGAGCCGCGAGACCGCCCTTGCTAACAATGACCGCGAACCAAACGCCGATTGTGCGCCGCTACGATGCGCTGCTCGTCACCGAGGATGGGGACCTCTGGGAGCGCGTCTCCGCGGAGTTTGCCGGGAAAAGTCCCTTCAACCTGCGCGCCTTTGGGGGCAAGCTTGCGCAGCTTGAGGAGAATATCGGCGGCATCAAGCTTCCCGCCCTCGTGGTCGCGGACCTGAGCCAGGGCACGCCTGCCGATCTGGCGGTGCTTGAGCGGCTGAAGAAATCGCAGTTCGCGAAAGTGCCGGTCATCGCGGTTTCAAGCCCGCTCGATCAGCAGATGGTCCGGGGCCTGCTTCAGATCAAAGTGGACGACTGGCTGCCCGCGGGTTGTGCCGCCGCCGAAATTCACAGCAGTTGCGAGGCGGCCATCCGCTCGCACCTTGCCGGGGAGAGCGAGGGCAAGCTCAAATGCACCACCTTCTTCCCAGCGGCTGGCGGCTGCGGTGCCACGACGCTCGCCATTGAGGCCGCGTTCCTCACCGGCAATCTGCACAAGCAACTCTCGACGACCTGCCTTGCCGGCCTCAATCTCCAGGATGGCGCCGTCGCCGATTACCTGGACCTCAAGCCCGCATTCCAGCCCGCCGAGCTTGCCAAGATGTCCGGCCGCCTGGACCGGCAGCTTCTCGACGTGATGCTGAGCAAGCACGGCTCGGGGCTGGCGGTGCTGGCCGCGCCACGGTCGGCGGGGCAGCTTAACGAACTGCGCGAGGATCTGGTGGCGTCGATCCTGGGCTTGCTCTCCGAAGCCTTCGACCATCTGATTATCGACCTGCCGCAGAATTGGTGCGCCTGGACCGAGAACGTGATCTGGGGATCGGACCGGATTTTCGTCGTGACCTCGTTCACCGTGCCGGCGCTCAGGCAGGCACGCCTGCTGGCGGACACCATCGCGTCGAAGGCGGAGCGCGGCACGGAGGTCTCCGTCATCGTCAACAAGCACTACGAGCCGCTACTGGGGGCCGGGCTCTCCCGCAAGGACGCCGAAAGCATCCTCGAAGGCAGGCTCTGCGGCTTCATTCCCGATGGCGGCAGAATGGTGGACGAGGCCATCAACCGCGGGCAGGCGCTTTCCGAAGTGCGCCCCGGCAACAAGATCGCGAAGAGGCTTGCGCAGATCCTGGCCGGCGAGCTTAAGGCCGCAAAGGCACAGAAACCCTGATTTGGAACGGGCCGATGCGTAACAGGTTCATGAGAGATGCGGAGAAAACCGCAACCGGCGCCACCCAGGAGGCGCCTCAGCCGGCCCATGCCGAGCCCATTATCATTATCCCCGGCCCTGCAGGTGTTGGCGCTGCCGGCGTTCAGGCACCCGGCCAGGAACTGCTCGATGCAAAGGTGCGCCTCCATCGCAAGCTCATCGACGACTTGAACCTCGCCTCGCTTGAGCGCCTGCCCCGCGAGGAGCTGCGCCGCAAGATCGGCGAGTTCGTCGCGGACTACGTGAAGTCTGAGCGCATCCTGCTCAACGCCAAGGAGCTTGAAGCCTTCGCGCAGGAAGTGTTCGACGAGCTGACCGGCCTCGGCCCCCTCGAACCGCTGCTCAAAGACCCGACCATCAGCGACATTCTCATCAACACCCACGAGAAGGTCTATGTCGAGCGGTTCGGCAAGCTCGAAGCGGTGCCCGTCCGTTTCAGCGACGAGGCGCATATCCTGCGCATCGTGAACAAGATCGTGGGCGCGGTCGGACGGCGCGTGGACGAGTCCCAGCCGATGATCGACGCGCGCCTGGCCGACGGTTCGCGTATCAACGTCGCGGTGCGGCCCATAGCGGTGGACGGCCCGCTGATCTCGATCCGCAAATTCGCCGAGGAAACCTACGATCTGGCCAAGCTCGGCAGCTTCGGCAGCCTCACCAGGGAGATGGCCGAATTCCTGGGGCTCTGCGTCCAGTCGAAAATCAGTATTTTGATCTCAGGAGGCACCGGTAGCGGCAAGACCACGCTGCTTAACGCGCTCTCCGCCTACATCCCGTCCGCCGAACGCCTCATCACCATCGAGGATGCCGCGGAGCTTAGGCTCATGCAGCCGCATGTGGGCCGGCTCGAAACCCGGCCGCCGAACCTCGAAGGCAAGGGCGAAATCCGCCAGCGCGAGCTGGTCAAGAACGCGCTGCGTATGCGCCCCGACCGCATCATCCTGGGCGAGGTGCGCGGCGAGGAAGCCTTCGACATGCTGCAGGCCATGAACACGGGCCACGAGGGCTCCATGGCCACGATCCACGCCAACAGTCCGCGCGACGCCCTGGCAAGGCTCTCGCAAATGGTCGGCATGGCGGGCCTGCCCATGTCCGAAGGCAGCATCCGGCAGCAGATCACCTCGGCGATCCGGCTGATCGTGCAGCTCCAGCGCTTCAGCGACGGCGTGCGACGGGTGGTCAGCATCAGCGAAATCTCAGGCATGGAGCGCGAGGTCGTCCTCATGCAGGAGCTGTTCCGCTTCGTGACGCGCGGAACCGGCGCCGATGGAGAGGTGCGCGGGGTATTCACCGCGACCGGCATCCGGCCCGCTCTTGTGGACGAGCTTAGAGTGAAGGGGCTCGCCGTCCCGTCCGGGCTGTTCACCCCCGCTCCCGGAGCGATCTAAATGCTTTATCAGCAGGCGCTCATCACCGGCCTGATCTTCGTCGCGTTCCTGCTATTCCTGCTGGGGCTCTACATCGCGATCAGGGAGCAGATCGTTTACCGGGGCCGCATCCGCTCCCGGATTCACACGCCCAAGGCGCCGGGCATCGCGTCCGAGGACGAGCTGTCCAATATCCGGCTGAGCAGGAGCCTGTCGGCGGACGGCCGCTACGCCACGCCGTTCATCCCGTTCAATAAGCTCATCCTGCAGTCAGGCACATCCTGGGGCATTCCGGGCGTGCTGGCCTTTGCCCTGGCCTGCGGGGGTGCCGCATTCTTCGCCACTTACGCCACCGGGGGCTCGCTGCTTATCGCCATGCCCGTGAGCCTTGGCTCCGGCGCGGGCGTGCCCTACGCAATCTTGCGAGCCCTGCGCGACGGCCGGCAGCGGAAATTCGAGGAGCAGTTGCCCGAAGCCATCGACACTGTGATCCGCGGCCTCAGGGCCGGGCATGCGGTTCCGGTGGCGATTTCGTCGGTGGGCAAGAACATGCCCGATCCGGTGGGCGCGGAATTCCGGCTGACGGCGGCGGAGATGACCTTCGGCCTGGACCTCGAAACCGCGATGGCCAATCTTCATGCGCGTGTGGGCCAGCCCGACCTTGGGCTGCTAGCCCTGGCAGTCTCCATTCAGTCCAAGACCGGCGGCAACCTCGCCGAGGTTCTGAGCAACCTGTCCAAGATCGTCCGCGAGCGCTTCAAGCTGCGCAGGAAGGCGTATGCCCTTTCCGCCGAGGGCCGCTTCTCGGCCATGATCCTGAGCGCCCTGCCCATCCTGCTGTTCACCGCGATCTGGTTCATGTCGCCCCATTATTACGGCGACGTGTGGAACGAGCCCTACACCAAGATCACGCTCGTTCTGGCGCTGCTCTGGATGGGGCTCGGCAATTACGTCATGCACCGGATGGTGAGGATTCGCGTGTGACGATGGAGAGGCTTTTCGCAATCCAGGGCACGGAGGACGCAGCGATCCGCGTTGCGATGGCCACGGCCTTTACATTCGCGGCCGTGTTCATTCTCGTGCTCGGGGTAAGCAGGTACGTGCGGGCCAGGGTTGCCATCAAACGGAGGGCAGCCGCGCGAAGCTCTAACGCGAACGCCGGCGGCGATGCTTTCGCCCTGGCCGGCGACGGCGATGCCCGCTCCCTCCGCTATCGGAGCCTGTCGGCTACCTCCGCCATCCTGGGCGACGTGGAGCGCGGCGCCTCCAGCAGCGAAAGCGAAGCCTCCAAGATCAAGCGCGAGTTGCTGCGCGCCGGCTTCTTCGGCCAGCGGGCCGTCCTCTTGTATCAGACGTTGCGCGCCGTTCTCTTGTTCGCAGGCGCCGGCGTTGGCTATTTCGGATACGGCTATTTCTTCCCCGAGCCCACCTCCGACTCGCAAGTCATCGCGGGCGCGGTCCTGGCCGGCATCGCGGCCCTGATGCCAACCCGGTTCGTCACGATGCGCAAGAAGCGCCTGGAGCAGGAATGCCGCGAAGGCTTTCCCGACTTCATCGACCTGATGATCGTCTGCGCCGAAGCCGGCCTTGGGCCGCGCGCCGCCATCGACCGGCTATCCCGCGAAATTGCCAGGACCTATCCGATCCTGGGCGCGCATTTGTATCTGGCAAGCCTCGAAATCCGCGCGGGCAGCAGCCTGCACCAGGCGCTTTTCGCGCTGTCGCGCCGGACGCATGTGGAGGAAGCCGCAACGCTGGCCGCATTGCTTGAGCAGACCGAGCAGCTCGGCACGAGTGTCACGGACGCACTGCGCGTCTACCGCGACGAAATGCGCGAGCGGCGTTTGGTCCGCGCGGAGGAAAAGGCGCACGCGCTGCCGGCCAAGCTCGTCTTGCCGCTGGGCCTCTTTGTGTTTCCGGTCATTTTGATCGTGATCCTGCTGCCCGCTATCATACGCATCAAGGAATCTGGGTATTAACGAGGTGGGGCTAATGAAAACTCTCAAAGCAATGTGCCTGGCAATCCTGGCTGTGTCCGCCGCAGGCTGCAGCGCCAACGCCGAAGATTCTCTCTTCGGCAGCACCCGCGAGGAGGGCGAGTCCACAAGCTCGACCTTCGGCAGCGGTCCCGAGCAGGTCTGGATCGACAAGGCCAAGGAGAACTTCCGGCACGGCGAATACGGCTTGGCCGAGCGCTATTTCCGGCGGGCCATCGAGGAGCGGCACAGCAACGCGGAAGCCTGGATGGGTCTTGCCGCCGCCTACGATCACCTGAAGCGCTTCGACGAAGCGGACCGCGCCTACGAGGTGCTGCAGCAGATGGCCGGCACCACGCCGCAGGTGCTCAACAACCTCGGCTATCACTACATGCTGAAGGGGGATTTCGCCCAGGCCGAGCAGGCGCTCAAGGCCGCCCAGGCGCAGGACCCGAGGAACCCGTCCATTCAGGCCAATCTCGCGCTGCTGGCGGAGTGGAAGGCCGGCGGCGGCAGGGGCTGACCTTAGCGCCTGGTGTCCGGGACGACTGCAAAACGGTTGCGATAGCGTCCCCTCTCCCAGGGGGAGAGGGACAGGGTGAGGGGAGATTCGCTCGTTAAACGCGCCGGCCGGCGAAGCTTGCGCGTCAAGGCGCGAAGAATGTGGGGATGAGGATCAGCCCGGCCAGGCAAATTGCTATGCCATAAGGGTACATCCGGTGCCGCGCCCACGCCTTCAACCGCCGCGACGGGATATAGGGCTTCACGCAGGGCCATCTGGCCATCGACGCTCGCAAGATCAGGAGCGCCAAAGCGATCAGCCCGCCGATCAGGGCCATGACGGTCAAAAAAACGAGCCCGTCCCTGGACCCGCCCCAAAACACCAGCGCGCTGATTAGCTTTACGTCGCCACCGCCAAGGACGCCCCACAAACAAATGGCATAGGTGAGCGCGAAGACGATCCCGCCTGCCCAAAGGTGCGGCGCCAGGCTTTCCTGCGCGCCCTGCAGCCAATAATGGAAGAAGAACGTTGCGAGCGTAACCAGCCAGACGGAGTCCGGAAGGCGCAAGCGCCTGATGTCCGAGATGCACCCGTAGCCGAGTGCCGCGGCGAGCACGAACTTCGTGCCGGCTTCCAAGGTCGCCGTGTCGAGTAGCGCGTCTGGCAGCATCAACGCGGCGCGCCCCAGGGCATGATGGGCACGGTCGAGATCGCGTTTTGCGGCGAGCCCTCGACCACCTTGTCGCTGATCGCGAGATAGACGAGGGTGTTGCGCTTCTTGTCCACGATCCTGAAGACGTTGGTGTGCTTGAAGAAAATCGAGGTGTGCTCGGCGTAGACTTTCTCGTGGTCAGCGAGCTTGCCGATATCCTCCGTTATCGGGCCGATCTGCCGGCAGGAAATCGAGAAACGGCTCGGGTCCTCCGCAAGGCCCAGCGAGCCGCCAAGCCCGCCCGTGCGCGCCTGGCTGATGTGGCAGGCCACGCCCGGAACTTTCGGATCGTCGAACGCGCTCACGCAGACCTGGTCGTTGCGGCCCACTATGCGGAAGGTGGTGCTCACGCAGCCGATGTCGTCGGCGAGTGCGGCGGTGGCGGACAGTGCGAGCAGCCCCGTAGCCAGCAACGTCATCGCGAGTTTAGCACCGGCCGGGGCGGCCAGGCCCTTCTGGATGAACCTGCGAAGCGAGCCAATCCAGAGGCCGCGAATACACGCGCTGTGCATGGTGCACTGGATCGCCACGGCGCTGGCGCGCCTCGCGATGACGATTTTGCGGAACGTTCATCCTATCCCTCATTCCATTGGCGCTGTTTGCAAGGCTTCGCGCAGCCGGGCCAAATCTTCCGGCCCGGCGGGCAGGCCGAAGCGCAGCATGCTGCGGTCCTTGAAAGGCCGGGTGAGTATGCCCTTTCGCGCGAGATGTGCGAAGAGCGTTCCGCTCATATGGTGCGAGGCGAGCCGGAACAGCGCGGTGCCACCAAGCACCTTGCAGCCTCCGTCCGTCAACGCGGCATCAAGCTGGCTCGCGGCTTCGGCAAGGCGCGCCCGTTGCGCCGCCGCCCAGCCCTCATCGGCGAGCGCGGCCTGCCCGAACGCTATCGCTTGCGCGGAAATAGGCCACGCCCCAAGCGCCGCCCGGAGCCTGTCCGCGACCGGGTGCGATGTAATCGCGAAGCCGAGCCGCACGCCGCCCGCGCCGTAGAACTTGCCTAACGAGCGCAGCACCAGCGAGTAATCGAGCCGCCCGACGTGAGGCAGGAGCGAGTGGCTTTCATCGGCGTCGGCAAACGCCTCGTCCACGATCAACAGGCCGTTGCCTCGCTTGAGCGGGGGCAGCGCGGCCGCGAGCTTGGCGTGCTCGATGAAGCGGCCGTCCGGGTTGTTCGGGTTGACCGCAACCAGGATCGCGGCGTTCCCCGCCCGGTCGAGCGAGTCGATTTCGCTCACCGAATGCCCGGCGGCGGCCCAGGCAGCGGCGTGGCCCGGATAGCAGGGCGACAGCACGGCGACGCGCTTCGGCTCGCGGAACAGCCAGGGCAGGACGCTGAGGCCGGCGTCGGTTCCGGGCAGCGGCACCACCGCGGCTGCGGGCGGGATCTTGTAGGCCTTCCGCGCGGTCTCGATCAGCCCGTGGAGCGCGCCCGCGTCCGGCAGGCGATGGAAGTCTTGGGCGGCAAGCGCCGGCACGGGATAGGCCCACGGGCTGATGCCGGTGGAAAGGTCGATCCACGGCTCGGGCGCCCCGGCGTAGAGCGCGCGCGCAAGGTCCAGCCGGCCGCCATGCTCGAAGAAGCGCAAATCGATTTCGTCTGCCAAATATCCGCTCATGCCGCCTTCCGCTTGCCCGCCTTGGAGCAAATCGCTTCATGCCATGCGCGGCGCGTCATTCCGGAACGGCGCTTTCGCCGTATCCGGAATCGTAATACACGCCGGCGTCCGTTACGATCCCCGATACCGCCTCCGGCGGTTCCGGGATGACAACCGCTTAACCCAATCCGGTAGCATGCCGATAAGTGTCCCAACCGTTCGTCATCGCGAGGCTGCCTTGGCAGCCGCGGCGATCCAGACGCCGGCACACCGCATATTGCTTTCTGGATTGCTTCGGGGCCGATGCCCCTCGCCATGACGGAAAACAGCCGGAGTTTGTAGCGGCTGGTATAATACATACCGGCATCTATCGCGATCCCGGATTCCGCGCAAGCGCCGTTCGGGGATGACAACAAAGGCGCGCCGTGCATGGAATGGCCGCCAATTGCTAAACCCGATCCGGTATCATGCCGCCAGAAACTTTCCCGATTGCCCTCCTCGCCCTTTTGCTCGACGCCGCCTTCGGCTACCCCGATTGGGTGTTCCGGAAGATCGGCCACCCGGTTACATGGATTGGCGCCTTGATAGGCCTGGCGGAGCGGCTGCTCAACGGGGAAAGCAGTCCGCGCAGGGCCGCCGGCGTGCTCGCCATAATTTGCGTAGCCGGAGCGGCGGCTGCAATGGGGTTTCTCATTCAGATGGCTGCCGGCATGCTGCCCTATGGCTGGGCGCTCACCGCGCTTACCGCAAGCACGCTGTTCGCAAGCCGCAGCCTCTATGCCCATGTCCGCGACGTGGCGGTGGCGCTTGAGACGGACGGGCTCGAAGGCGGCCGGCGGGCGGTTTCGCGCATAGTGGGACGCGATCCCGAGACGCTCGACCGCGCCGGCGTGGCCCGTGCCGCCATCGAAAGCCTGGCGGAGAATGCCTCGGACGGCGTGGTGGCGCCGGTTTTCTGGTTCCTGATGCTGGGCCTGCCGGGCCTCGCCGCATACAAAGCCATTAACACCGCCGATAGCATGATCGGGCACCGCACGCCGCGCTACGAAGCCTTCGGCTGGGCGGCGGCGCGGCTCGACGACCTCGTGAACCTGCCCGCCTCGCGCCTGACGGCGATGCTGTTCGCGCTGGCGGCTTTCTTCTGTGCGCTACCGCGCTCCGCGCTACTTGAGCGCAAACTCTGCAAGGCATCCCCGGCCGGCGCGGTGCGTGCTGTCCTCCGCGACGCAAGCCGCCACCGCTCGCCCAATGCCGGCTGGCCCGAAGCCGCGATGGCGGGTGCGCTTGGCCTGAAGCTCGCGGGGCCGCGCAGTTACGGCGGCGAGGTTGTGGCGGACGCCTATATGGGGGATGGCCGGGCCGGCGCGGGCAGCGGCGATATCCGCCGCGCGCTTGGCCTTGCGCGAACGGCGTGGCTTGTCATGGCCGCCGCTATCGCAGCCGCCGCCCTCATCTCGCAAGCTTGAGTAGCGCTTCCATGTCGATGTGCTGCGCGAGGTGGGCGGCGAGTTCGTCGAGTGTTTGCTCGATCAGGGTGTCGTAGGATAGGGGGAAGGCCCCCCTCACCCCAACCCTCTCCCGCGAGGGGAGAGGGGGCAGGCTGTGCCCGTTGAGAAGGCGTTCCCCTCTCCCCTCGGGGAGAAGGACAGGATGAGGGGGGGCTTTCCCCTCAAATGCCATCAGCCATGCCCTGCGGAAGGCGTCCGAGGTAAAAAGCCCGTGCACGTAACAGCCGGCAACGCGGCCATTGGCGCTGACGGCGCCTTCGGGGTGGCCGTCCTCCAAGCGCAGGAACGGCCGGGACAGCGCCTCGCCGGTGCTTTCGCCCACGTGCATCTCATAGCCTTCGAAAGGAGCATCGCAGGCCGTGCCGCGCACGTGGCGCAGCGTCTTTTCGCCGGTGAGCGAGGTGGTGAAATCGAGATAGCCGAGCCCTGGCACAGTCTGGGGCGGCCCTTCGATGCCGTCGGGATCGGAGATCTCGCGGCCCAGCATCTGGAAGCCGCCGCATAGCCCGAGCACGCGCCCCCCGCGCCGGACGTGGCCCGCGAGGTCGATGTCCCAGCCCTCGGCGCGGAAGGCGGCTAGGTCGGCGATGGTGGCTTTCGAGCCGGGCAGGAGCACGGCATCGGCGGCGGCGGGGAGCGGCTGGCCGCGCGGGATCATCTCGACGCGGACGCCGGGTTCGAGGCGCAGGGGGTCGAGGTCGTCGAAGTTGGAGATGAAGGGGAGGAGGGGGACGGCGAAGTGGAGGGTGTGCCCTTCGAGGGGGTACAACCCCTCACCCCAGCCCTCTCCCTCTGGGAGAGGGAGTCTGGGCGTGCCCGTTGTTAAGGCGTCCCCTCTCCCGTCAGTATCCGCAAGCGGATACTGACGCTTTGAAGAGGCAAGCTCGCCGAGGCGAGCTTGCGCGGGAGAGGGGCAGGGTGAGGGGTTGCGCGCCCCCGAAGGGCGCAACGCCAGCGCATCCTCCGCCGGCAGCCGGCTTGCGCCCGCGAAATACGGCACCAACCCGAGCGCGGCCCACCCCGTCATCTCCGCGATTGCCGCCATGCCGTCCGCGAACAGGCTCGGATCGCCGCGCATCTTATTGACGATGAAGCCCTTTATCAGCGCGGCGTCGGCGGGCGCCAGCACATGCTTCGTGCCCACGAGGCTCGCGATCACCCCGCCCCGGTCGATATCGCCCGCCAGCACCACCGGCAGCTCCGCCGCCTGCGCAAAGCCCATATTCGCGATGTCGTTGGCGCGCAGATTGATCTCGGACGCGCTGCCGGCCCCCTCCACGAAAACGAGGTCGTAGGCCGCCCGCAGCCGCCCGAAGCTTTCGAGCACGGCCGGCATCAGCGCGCGCTTCCGGTCCTGGAACTCCCGCGCGCGGGCCGAGCCGATGACCTTGCCCTGCACCACGATCTGCGCGCCAACCTCGCTTTGCGGCTTGAGCAGCACCGGGTTTAGGTCCACCGTCATAGGGCAGCGCGCCGCGCGGGCCTGCAGCGCCTGGGCGCGGCCGATCTCGCCGCCGTCCCCGGTGACGGCCGCGTTGTTCGACATGTTTTGCGGCTTGAAGGGGGCGACGCGGTAGCCCAAGTTGGCGAAATGGCGGCACAGCCCCGCGACAATGAGCGATTTGCCCACGTCGGAGCCGGTTCCCATAATCATGATCGCGCGTGCTGGCATTTATTCCGGGAAATTGTTTCTTAGCGCATCTATGGCGCTTTGACAGTCCTTCGCAAGCCTTGGCGCCTGCTCGGATGCCATAATCCAGATCTCCCCAGCATTCACAATATCGGACCCGTGGCGCAGGACGTTCCCGAGGGTTCGGATGTGTTTCCCAGGCTGCGAAGGAACAAGCCTCTCCGCGTCATTTCCAAGTTTTACCGCGGCCTCAGAAATTCTTTGCAAGCAACGCTCCACGGCATCGCGCCTCATTCTCTCTTTGGAAAAAGCTTTAGCGTCCAGGCCGTCGATATAGCTCGCAATGGCCGCGGCATTCTCGACAATATCCAGCAAACGCCGCTCGGGGTTCTTAGAAGGCACGCACGCGGTCCCGGTCTATTTCTTGCTGGAAACGCGGTTTTTCAACTGGTTCCGGAACCAGGTCCACGGGCCGGCCCAGAGCCGCTTCGAGGCGCTCCCGCAGTTCGTCGATGCGGCCGATGTAATAGAAGCCGCGAGGGGTGTTGGCCGGATCGAGCGTCGCGGCCACGTCAATATCCGAGTCTTCGTTGGAGTCGCCGCGCGCCGCAGACCCGAACAGCGACAGGCTCACAACGCCGAGCGCTCTCAATTCGGCTTTCTGGCCGCGCAAGGTAGCGATGATTGCGTTTCGATCCATAAGAACAATCTAGCTTGCCTGACAGTGCGCCGCAATTCTCACGAGGGACATTCTCACGAGGGACATTCTCACGAGGGACATTCCCCACGAGCAACAGGCACATGTTTCCTTGCAAATCTTCCATGGCATGGCATAATTGCAAGGATGATAGTCGAGCGACGCAATCGTGCCCTGGTTGAAGGGTTCCTGCAACGCCATCCAGCCGTGGCGCTTCTTGGGCCGCGCCAAAGCGGCAAGACGACTCTCGCCCTGGAAATTGCGAGGGGCTGGACCGGCCCGGGCGGGCCTCCGCTCTATCTCGATCTGGAACTTCCTTCAGATCTTGCCAAGTTGTCGGAACCCGAGCTTTACCTGTCTACACTGGAGGACAGGCTCGTCATTCTCGACGAGGTGCAGCGGCTTCCCGGCCTGTTCATGACCTTGCGCGGCCTGATCGACTCAGGCCGGCGCCGCGGCCATGGCACCGGACGCTTTCTTCTCTTGGGCTCGGCCTCCATCGACTTGATCAAGCAATCGGCGGAATCGCTGGCGGGCCGCATCGTCTATTCGGAGCTTACGCCCTTCGATGCAACCGAGGTTGTGCATAACCCAGGCGACTTGGACCGCCACTGGCTGCGCGGCGGCTTCCCCAGCAGCTATCTGGCGGCCAACGTTGCAGCGAGCGCCGAATGGCGCGCCGCGTTCATCCGCACCTATCTGGAGCGCGACATCCCGCAGCTTGGCGGTCGCGTGCCAGCTGAAACGCTGCGCCGGTTCTGGACCATGCTGTCCCATGAGCAAGGCGGCCTGCTCAACGCGGCGCGGCTCGCCAAGAGCCTCGCGGTGAGCGGTCACACGATAGCCCGCTATCTCGATTTGCTGGTTGACCTCTTGCTGGTCAGGCGGCTGGAACCGTGGCTGTCGAATATCGGCAAACGGATGGTGAAATCGCCGCGCCTTTTCGTGCGCGATAGCGGCCTTGTGCATAGCCTGCTCGGGCTCGAAACGATGGACGATTTGCTGGGCCATCCCGTCGCCGGAGGCAGCTGGGAGGGCTATGTGGCCGAGAACCTTCTCTCGTGTGCGCCTGCTGGCACTCAGGCCGGCTTCTATCGCACTGCTGCGGGCGCGGAAATCGACCTTGTCCTGCAGGTGGGAAAAAAGGGCCTTTGGGCCATCGAGATCAAGCGCAGCCTTACACCGCAACCTTCAAAAGGCTTCTGGCTTGCCTGCGAAGACCTGCGGCCCAGCACCAAATTCCTGGTCTATCCCGGTGCGGAGACATTTCCGCTCAAGGATGGCCTTCAGGTAATCGGCCTGCGCGGAATATTAAACCTGATTACCGACGGCTAGCGACTCGGCTAGCAAGCTAGAGTCGTTATAATCCACAATACAAGGATGCCAGGATATCATTTACGCTCGTATACTAACCATCCGACAACTATCCAAACCCCAAGAAACAGCCAACCCGCTGTGTCATTGACCCGGAACATTTCTTGGTGTCCTACCGCGTAGAACCTCCCGGTAAAAAAACTATTGGCCAAAGCAACATCCACAAAACAAATGCCAAGTTTCTCACAGCTCCCCCTCCCTCGCAGCCTCATCCTCGCTGCACTCCTTCTGCGGGACGACTATAGCATCGTCAGTGCCCTGGGTTTCAGATAAAGTGTTCCGTAAACAACATAATTAAGCCAACGCTTGCACTCAGCCCGCCAATCTCAATTTCCCCTTGCCGCTGCGCGCGGGCGTAATCCGCAGCTCGACATCCTGGCCGAGATCGTTCAGCGCTTTCAGCAAGCGGTCCGTGGAGAATTTGCCGATCTTTCCCCGGAGCAGCGCGGACACGCGGGGCTGATCCATGGCCATCAGTTCGCCCGCCTGCACTTGCGTCAGGCCACGCGCGGAGACGATTTCGCCGATTCTCTGCATCAAGCTGGCGCGAAGCTCAAGGCCGTCAGCATCCGGAAGCTCCAGGGCGTGGAAAGCACTCTTGGCAGAGTATGTTACGGGTTCCTTCTCTTCCATTCGCCGTACTCCTCTTCCGCACGCTTCAGGGAATTATAGCCGTTTTGACATAGGTCAGTAAAGACATATTGCGCTCAATCCCTTCCTGGTCACATATGACTAGAAGCTTAACATGCAGGAACGGCGCGGTATGATTAATTGGGGCGTGGTAAACGTGCGCGCGGCATGTTCAATTCGGGCGCACTTTTGCGAATCTTTGCCCGTTTTGGGTCAAATTCCACGTTTCTGGAATCCGGTTAAATATGGCCGCCGATTTGATATTAAGCATGAAACGGTGCATTTTCCGCACCGCCGCCGCACGCCGTCATCCGCAAACGTCCGTAATATCAGTCACTTACCGACACGTTAAGGCTTCTTGAAGGAGCACCGGCTATCATGGGCACCGTAAAGAGGAAGAGCGGCAATCGTGTAAAATGACCCAGAAAGCGGGAAAAAGTGGTTAGGGCGGGGTTAACTGCGGATCCTTCGCGCTATCGCCGAATAGGGAGCGGGCCGGATTTTCCGGTTTGCGTTCCAGCGCCATTTCATTATTTCAGCGAAGAGCGCGCCGGGCAGAGCCGGCCTCAAGCCTTGCGGGGAAGAGTATGACCGAAGCGATAGAAATTCCGCCCGAATGGGCGCCGCAGAAAGCCATATGGACCGCCTGGCCCGCCGACCCGCGCGAGTGGAACGGCGACCTCGATACCCCGCGCCGCGACGTGGCGGCGCTCGTTTGCGCGCTCGCGGACAGCGGCCTTGTGCGCCTGCTCGTCAATGGCGCGGAGGCGGAAGCGTCGGCCCGCAAGCGGCTCGGTAGCGCGGCTGAAATCCATCAAGCCAAGTACGGCGATATCTGGCTCCGCGACACCGGCCCGATCTTCGCGCGGGCGGGCGGCAAGCCAGCCGCCCTGCGCTTCAAGACCAATTCCTGGGGCGGCAAGTTCGACCTGCCGGACGACGCCACCGTGGGCGGCGAAATCGCGGCGCTCGCGGGCGTGCCGGAGCGGCGTCACGATTTCGTGCTGGAGGGCGGCGCCATCGAGCATGACGGCGCGGGCACGGTTCTGACCACCGCGCAGACGCTGCTCAATGCAAACCGCAACGGCTGGGCGAAGCAAGACGCCGAGGCAGCGCTCGCCGGAGCGCTGGGCGCGAAGCAAGTGGTCTGGATCGATGAAGGCCTCGCCAACGACCACACAGACGGCCACATCGACAATCTCGCGCGCTTCGTTGCACCGGGCCTCGCCGTCTGCCAGGCGTCCGCCGGCTCCGACGATCCGAACGCGGAGGTGCTGGAGGCCATCGCCCGCACCCTGGCCGAGGCCTGCGACGCGCAGGGGCGCCGGCTCGAAATCGTCCGTATCCCCGGCGTTGGGCATTACCGCAACGCGGCCGGCGAAACGTCCCCCGCCTCGCATATGAATTTCATCGTCGCCAATGGCGCAGTTGCCGTGCCTGTATACGGCACGCCGTCGCAAGACGCAGCACTTGGCATGCTGCGCGAGCTGTTTCCCGGCCGGCGCGTTATCGGCCTGCCGTCGCAAGGGCTGCTCGGCCACGGCGACGCGGGCGGCGGCTCGTTCCATTGCATCACCCAGCAGGAGCCGCTGTTATGACCCAGCGCACGCTGACCGTCGCGGCCATCCAGACCGCTTACGGCCCGGACATGGCCGCGAATATCGCCAAGACCGAAGCCTTCGTTCGTGAGGCCGCGCGGCAGGGCGCGCAGGTGATTTTGCCCTCCGAGCTGTTCCAGGGCATCTACTTCTGCACGCGGCAAGACCCGAAGTGGTTCGAGACGGCCTATCCCGCCGCGGCGCACCCTTGTGTGCTGGCGCTGAAGGCGCTGGCGGCAGAGCTTGGCGCGGTCATCCCCATCTCGTTCTTCGAGAAAGACGGCCCGCACTACTACAACAGCGTCGCGGTGGCCGATGCGGACGGCGAAATCCTGGGCGTCTACCGCAAGAGCCACATCCCCGACGGGCCGGGCTACCAGGAGAAATATTACTTCCGCCCCGGCGATACCGGCTTCAAGGCTTGGGCGACAAAGCACGGCACCATCGGCGTTGGCATTTGCTGGGACCAGTGGTTCCCCGAGGCCGCGCGCGCCATGATGCTGGCCGGCGCCGAGGTGCTGTTCTATCCAACCGCCATCGGCTCGGAGCCCTATGACGCGGTGCTCGACACGCATCTGCAATGGCAGCGCGCGATGCAGGGTCATGCCGTCTCCAACGCCGTGCCCATCGTCGCCGCAAACCGCATCGGCACAGAGGAGAACGCCGGCGCCGTGCAGCGTTTCTACGGCCATTCATTCATCGCGGACCACACCGGCGAGTTGGTGCAAAGCTTCGGCGCGGAGGCAGAAGGCGTGCTCGTGCACAGCTTCGACCTCGCCGAAATCGAACGTTACCGCGCCGACTGGGGTTTCTTCCGCGACCGCCGCCCCGATCTTTACGCGAGAGGCATCGTCTAAACGCCTGCGAGGATGCGACATGAGCACCGCCACACCACAGGACCGGCACGCACATTGGGAGCAGGTTTACGCGGCAAAAGCCGAGTCCGAGGTTAGCTGGTTCGAGGAAAGCCCGGCTGTGTCGCTTGCGTTAGTCGAAGCCTGCGGCGTCGGTTCGTCAGAGGCCGCGATCGACATTGGCGGCGGCGCATCGCGTCTGGTGGACGCCCTCCTCGATGGCGGCTTCGTCGATGTGACCGTTCTCGACCTGTCGGAGAATGCGTTGGCGAAGGCAAAGGCCCGGCTTGGGCCAAGGGCGCCGCTCGTGACCTGGATCGCCGCGGACGTTACGCGATGGGAGCCTCAGCGAAGCTTTAGCCTGTGGCACGACCGGGCAGTATTTCATTTCCTCACCGAACCGGAAGACCGCGCTCAATATCGCGAAACGCTGATGCAGGCGCTGCGTCCTGGCGGCCGCGCCATCATCGGAACCTTCGCAATGGACGGGCCGCAAAGGTGCAGCGGCCTTCCCATTGTCCGTTACGACGCGAAATCGCTTGCCGGAACACTGGGGCCGCCTTTCGAACTCATCGCCGCGCGAACTCACAGCCACGTCACTCCCGCGGGAAAGATCCAGGAATTTCAGTTCAGCGTGTTTGACCGGCGGTAAGCTTCCGCTCATGGCGATCATCGAAAGTCTAGACCGTCTCCATCATTGCGAGCGAAGCGAAGTAATCCAGAAACAAGAAGCGTCAGCGCCCGTTGCACCTGGATCGTTACGGCTCCCACGGCGGCCACACATGACGGGAGACGTAACGGAAACGGCTCAAAACTTATGACCGTTGGGCTCAGAAGAGGCCCGGAACCAGCCGCCAAGTGCGGCTGCGATAGGCATCGTACCCGGCGCCGAAATGCGAACGAAGCAGCGCTTCCTCCGAGCGGATGCGCGCGAGCAGCGGCGGGATCAGGGCCGCGGCGAGGAGCACGCCCACGCCCGAGCGGAAAGCCAGCGCCCAGCCCAGCGAGGCAACGAGCAGCCCCAGATAGCTCGGATGGCGGAGGATGCCGTAGACGCCGCCGGTAACGAGCGTATGCCCAGGCTGTATCGCGACGAGCCCGCTGAACCTGCGGCCCAGCACGAAAACCGGCCAAAGGCGCAGCACCCCGCCAGCGGCAAAGAGCGCGGTGCCGAGCCAGCGGACTCCTTCGCCATCAATCGTCCAGAACCCGATCCGGTCCGTGTAGGCCGGCACAAAGGCGCTCACGTAGCTCAGCAGGGCGATAACCGGCAGCACCCAGCGGTTGGAGCGGTCCTCGCGCTCGCCCGGGCTGATATTTCCGGCGGAAAACCCAGCGGCGCACAGCAGCGCGAAGAACACGGCTGTAACCGCGATCAGCGGTGGGTGGGAGAAGAACGCCGCGAAGCCCCCCGCGCCCAGAATGGCAAGCCCGAGATAGGCAAGGGTGGCCAGGATTTCGAAGGCCAGTAATTTCGGGCTTGGACCGGTCATGGCTTCTCACCCGCTCAGAACTCGATGCCCTGCTGGGCCTTGAATCCGGCCGCGAAGTGGTGCTTCACCGCGCCCATCTCCGTCACGCAATCGGCGGCGGCGATCAGCTCCGGCTTGGCGTTGCGGCCCGTCACAACCACGGTCAGCTCGGGCCGGCGGCCTTTCAGTGCCTCGATCACATCGGCAAGCGGCAGATAATCGTAGCGCAGGGCGATGTTCAGCTCGTCCAGGATCAGAAGCCCGACGCCGGGGTCCGCCATCAGCTCGCGCGCCTTGACCCAGGCCGCCTGCGCCGCCGCGACATCGCGCTCCTTGTCCTGCGTCTCCCAGGTAAAGCCCTCGCCCATCGTGTGCCACGAGACTTGTTCCTTGAACCGCGCCAGCGCCTCGCGCTCGCCTGTCTTCCACGCGCCCTTGATGAATTGCACCACGCCCACGCGCCAGCCATGGCCCAGCGCCCTGAGCGCAAGCCCCCAGGCGGCCGTGGACTTGCCCTTGCCCGCGCCCGTGTGGACGATCAGGAGCCCGCGTTCGACAGTTTTGGACGCTACCTCGGCATCCTGTACAGCCTTGCGCTTCTCCATCTTCGCCTTGTAGCGCAACACCGCGTCTTCCGGTTCTGCTGGCTCACTCATCTTTCAGCACCATTGGCAACCCGGCCACCATGAACACCACCCGATTCGCCACAGCCGCCACAGCCTGATTGAGCCGGCCGGCGCGGTCGCGGAACTCCCTGGCCAGCGCGTTATCAGGCACGATTCCCAAACCCACTTCGTTCGAGACAAACACAATTTGGGCAGGGGAGGTTCGCGCGGCAGCAATCACCTTCGCGGTTTCGGCTTCCACGTCCATGTCCGCCAGCATGATATTGGTGAGCCAAAGCGTTAGGCAATCCACTAGAATTGGCCGGTTTTCCGCTTCAAGCAGGGCTGCAAGCTCCAGCGGCGCCTCCACGGTCTGCCAACCCTCTCCGCGCCGTTTCTGGTGATGGGCAATCCGCTCGCGCATCTCATCGTCCAGCGCCTGCGCCGTCGCGCAATAGACCCAGGGCGGCGGCAGCGCCGTGACAAGCCGCTCCGCATAGGCGCTCTTTCCAGACCGCGCGCCACCTAAGACGAGTGTGATCGAGTTCTTCAGGGGAACCTCGTTGCGGTAGGCTTGGACGCTTTCAGCGGATCGCAGTGCGTCTTCGCCAATAACCAGGCTTGCGGGATGTATGCGCCACCGCGACGATAATCAGCTCAGGGCCTGCGATCCGGTAGACGAGCCGATAAGGAAAACGGTGGAGCTTGTAGCTTCGGTGAATGCGGTCGATTGGCTTGGTGGCACGTGGAACCTCGCAAAGGTAGCTTAGGGCGCGATCCACTTCGTCTCGCAATTCAAAATTGAGCATTTTCCAGGATTGCTGCGTAATGATGGGCGGCGTCCTCAAGCTCAAGGACGGCCTGATCGAGAAAGCGATAGCTCCATAGCTTCCGGAGCTGGCCTTCACCTCTTCCCAGGTGTACGATGAAGCAAATATGCGCTTAGGCTGGCCGGTTTGGCAAGTGCACCTACGGCAGCGGGCGGCTAAGCCTCAACGAGGCCGAGATGCTTCTCGACGCGGGAAAGGCGGCTGTGCATGGCGCCCATGATGCTGAGCAGGCCATCGAGCGTTTGCGTGTGCTCGCGCAACGTGACCGTGTGCTGGCCTTGAACTGTCTTCACCTCTGCCATATCGCGCTTGATATCGGCGATATCTGCGCGGATCAGCCGGAGCTGCTCAAGGATCAAATTTGTGGGTTCGTCCGCCATAGTTAGAAGGTAACGCCGCCATTGGCCAAAGGCAAGAAGCGAAGCATTTCCCGGCGGCGCTCAGCTTCCGCCCCCCAACATCGTGCTCATTTCGGCCAGGATCGCGTCGCGCACCGCCGCCGGCTGGTTCTGCACGGCCGCAGTCAGCGCGCGCAGCATGGTCCGCGTTCCGTTCAGTTGGTCGATCAGCGACAGCACGAGCGCCAGCTCCTCGTCCGGCAGCTCCATATCGAACGCGAGGTCGCAGATCAGGTGCGTGCGCGCCACGTCGGCCTCGTCGAACAGATAGCCCGCCCCCCCCGGCTCCGGCTTGAGCCAGCCCGCCGCGATCCATCGCTCAAGCACATGCACCTCAAGCCGCGTGAAGCGCGCCACGATTTCCGCCCCGGTGATCGTCATCGCCCGCCTCCGCGCGGATTATAGGGGTGCTGGCTCTCCCACTCGGCAACCGCCTTTTCAAGCGCCTCGTCCGGATGCGGCGGCATAACCACTTGCAGTTCCACCAGATGGTCGCCTTTCACCTTGCCCTGCACGCCCTTGCCGCGCAGGCGCAAGGTTCGGCCCGTGTTGGAATGCTTTGGGATTTTGAGGTTCACCAGCCCGGCGATGGTATCGGCCGGTACACTGGCGCCGGATAACGCCTCGTTCAAGGTGATGTTCAGGACGGACTTGATATCGGCGCCATCGCGGCGGAATACCGGATGCGAGCGGACCGTCACGGTTATCAGCGCGTCCCCGGCCGGGCCGCTGCCCAGGCCCGGGCTGCCTTGGCCCTTTAGGCGCAGTGTTTGGCCGTCCTGGACGCCGGCGGGGATGGCGACGTCCAGCGTCTTGCCGGCGGGCATATCCACGCGCTTCCGGGCGCCGTTTACGGCTTCCAGGAACTCGATGGGAAGCGTGTAGTGCACATCTCCGCCGCGCATGCGGAAATGCGTTTCCGCGCCCGCCCTTGCGCCGCCCCGGCCGCCAGCGTGCCGTCCCCGCATCAAATCCGCGAAGACATCGCCCAAATCCTCGAAGCCGCCCAGATCCTCCGGGCGCTCGTAGCGGAAGCCAGCGCCGGCGCCCGCAAAATCGCGGTAGTATTGACGCCCGGCCTGAGGCTGACCCTCGGCGTCGATCTCGCCGGCATCGAAGGCCCGGCGCTTTTCGGGATCGCTCAGCAGAGTATAGGCGGCGGAAATCTCCTTGAACCGCGCCTCTGCTTGCTTGTTGCCCGGATTCAAATCCGGATGGTGTTCCTTGGCGAGCTTGCGGTAAGCCTTGCGGATGTCCTCGTCCGTCGCAGTCTTTGCAAGCCCGAGCGTTTGATAGGGATCGGCCATGTTCGCCGCATTCCATCGATAGCAGGCATCGTCCGCTGTTAATTTAGAGAAAACCGGCCCGCAAACAAGACCGCCTATATTTCTATTTCAGGGCGCGGTCCCGTTGCCGAAGCCGCCAAGCTTCCGGCGCGGCCAAAAAATGCACCGGCGGGGCTTGGCCATCGCTTGCACGGCAGGAACTCCGGCTTGCGTGATACCAATCGTCAAAAGTTCCGACCGCTTCACGTCATTGCGAGCGAAGCGACGCAATCCAGATTAAAGCCGTCAAAATCCGCCGGATTCGCTCAAGCCGCTCTTGCGGCAATCCACCTGCATCGCTTTTCTCAACGAAATATTGCGGCTAATTCGGTCGCTTACCGCAAGGCTGTGGCACTTAACGGGGCGGTAAAGCGCATCTGCTATATTGTCTCAAACTCAAAGGACGGCTTCAAGTCTCAGGAAATGGCCGAAAACTATATTAACAGACACTTACCCTCATGCGCGCCAAGCAGCATCGCCCTCTCAATAGCGCTTCATCTCGACGCCGTGCTTCTTGAGCGCGTAGCCGATCTGGCGCGGCGTGAGCCCCAGGATGCGCGCGGCCTTAGCCTGCACCCAGCCAGTCTTCTCCATGGCCTGGACGAGCGTGTCCCGGCCAAGCCTGGAGAGTGCACCGTTCATGTCGCCGGCGCCGTTCGCATCGCCGTCATCGGGTGCGGCGCGTGCCGGCTGCGGCGGCGGCTGAACCGCGGGAGGCGGCGGCGCCGGGGGAGCGGCCTCGGGCCTTGGTGCCGGCTTGGCGGCGGCGGGCGCGTGATGGCCGTGCGCCGGCCCCTTCCACAACATGGCCGAGAGGCAATGCCCCTGCATGCAGGCAAAGTCCACGGCGTGGATTTCGAGTGCGGGCGTCATGGCGGCGGTACGGCGGATGCAGTTCTCAAGCTCGCGGACGTTGCCCGGGAAATAGCACTTGCACAGCACCTCCATGGCGTCGGGTGCAAGCTGCCGGGGCTGGCCGTTCTCCTGGGCGAAGGACTGCACGAAGTGCAGGGCAAGCTCGGGGATGTCGCCGACGCGCTCGCGCAAGGGCGGCAGCATCAGCGGCACGACATTGATGCGGTAATAGAGATCGGCGCGGAATTTCTCCTGGGTAACGAACTCTTCGAGGTTCCGGTTGGTGGCGCAAACCAGCCTGAAATTCACCTTGAGCGTCTGCTGGCCGCCCACGCGCTCGAACTCGCCTTCCTGCAGCACGCGCAACAGCTTGGCCTGGAAGGCGTGCGAGATTTCGCCGATCTCGTCGAGGAAGATCGTGCCGCCATGCGCCAGCTCGAAGCGGCCCTTGCGGGTGGCGATGGCGCCTGTGAACGCGCCCTTTTCGTGGCCGAACAGCTCGGATTCGATCACGCTTTCGGGCAGCGCCGCGCAGTTCACCTTGATAAAGGGCTTGCCCTTGCGCGAGGAAAGTTCGTGGATGGCGCGGGCGAACAGCTCCTTGCCGGTGCCGGTTTCGCCGCGGATCAGCACGGGCGCGTTGGATTTGGCGACCTGCTCGATGCGGCTGGTGACGTTGCGGATGGCGCGGCTCTTGCCGAGAATGCCGGAGAGCTTGGGGGCTTGCAATTTGGCCGGCTTGAAGCTGGACAGCTCCTTGGCGAGGCGGGCCTGCTCCAGCATGAGCCGCTCGCGATCCTCGGCCACGACGCGGTGCAGCTTGAGCGCCTGGCCCAGGAGATTGGCGACCATGGTCAGGAAGCGCACATCGTGGTCGATGCGCACGTCCATGGTGCCCCTCCAGACGCGCTCGATGGCGAGCGTGCCCGCGACCTCGTTGTCGACGCGGATCGGCACGCCGATGAAGGTCTGCACATAGCCCGGCTCGACGCGGCCCAGCCGCTTCCAGCCCGCGAACAGCGGGTGCAGCGCGCAGTTCTGGACGGCGAGCGGGGTGGCCGTGGCGACGATCTGGTCGATCACCGCCATGGGTATTTCGGTATCCTCGCCGCCCGCCAGTTCGTGCTCGGTCGAGGCAGACACCTTAATCTCCGGGTCGCCTTCGTCGTCGAGCAGCGCCAGCGTTGCCAGCCGCATGTCCAGGAACGAACTCATCACCGAGACGACATTGTTAAGCATCACCTTGAGGCTCGCGGGCGACGTAACAATCTTCGAAATTTCATAAATACCGCTAAGTGCGGTTTCGCTGTATCTGCCGGCTGCCGGGAGGGCGCCGGTTCTGGCCGGCGCAGAGTTTGTCATCGGCTATCGCCTCCGCTCAACTTCGATTCCGTTACGTTTGTCTGGAATTGCTCAGCTACGCAATCTTTGCAAAGTTAGCACGGGAGCACATCGATTGTCGTGTCTATAAGTTAGTCGTCGCAATGACTTGAACATCCTTGATCTGTGTAAAAAACGGCAGCGATATCAGAGGCCAAGCATGTCATGCCCACGGAATAGGCAAAGCCTATAACTTGAGCAATCATGCTTCCCAGCGGTGCAAGCCAGCCATACGGTTCGCGCATCGCCAATACCGGCACGACCGTCATTGCGAGCGCGCGAAGCAATCCAGAGGCAACGGTCTCTGCTCCTTGCCTGGATCGCCACGGCGGCCGAGGCCGCCTCGCGATGACGTTCTAATTCCTCGAGCGCGGAGGCACTTAGCCGAACTTGAACAGCACGCCATAGCCGCCACGCGGATAGAACCAGCTTATTTCCCCCGAAGGCTCGCCCAGCACGCGGCACGTCCCGCATTCGAGGCAGCCGTCCGGTGTCACCTCGACCTGACCTTTGCCGTTCTGGCTGTAGCAGCCGGCCGGGCAGAGCCTGGTCAGCGATAGCAGCACGGCGGACGGCTTATCGTGGGGCGCGACGGAGATATGCGGCCGGCCCGCGTCGACCAGGTAGCGGTTTTGATAGAGCTTTTCCTCGACCCGGACCGCGCCGGGTTCTTGCAGTGCCATGGTTTTCTCCTTTTCTCCTGAACCGGGAGCAATCGTTCAATGCGAAGCGTATCGCCCTCTCAACGGGCACAGCGGAACTCCCTCTCCCATGGGGAGAGGGCTGGGGTGAGGGGCGGTGCCCTATGTATAAGCCTCACCCCTCGCAGCACCCTACACTACCGCCACGACCTTGCGAGCTTCCACGCATCGCTGGCGAGCCCCACGACGCCGCGCGTTTTGACGAAATTCCGCATGATTTCGGCCTCCTTGCTCTTCTTGTCCTTGCCGTCGACGCGGAGGTAAGTCTGCGCGGCCTTCGAGAAGAGTTGCGGGTAAGTGCCGAACAAATGATGGCTCGCGGTGTGCAAGAAGCTCGGCAAGCGCTTGTATTTCTTGAGGTCCTTCATGACGAAGGACGTTTCGAGCATCTTCTGGTAGAGTGACAGGTTCTCCGCCGTCATGGGCTCCTTGCGCGACTTGATCTGGAAGATCGCCTCGGCGGCGAGTCTGCCGGTGGTCATGGCGAGGTTCGAACCCTCGCGGTGCACCGCGTTCACGAACTGCCCGGCGTCGCCAACGATGATCCAGCCGTCGCCGAAAAGCTGCGGCACGGCCTTGTAACCGCCCTCGGGAATGAGGTGTGCGGCGTATTCCTTGACCTCGGAGCCCGCGAGCAGCGGGGCCACGGCGGGGTGCTTCTTGAACGCTTCGAGCAGGCCGTAGGGCGTCATGCCCGTCCTGGCGAAGTCCGAGATCAGGCAGCCGAGGCCGATCGAGATGCTCTCCTTGTTGGTGTAGATGAAGCCCGTGCCGGCCATGCCCTTGGTGATGGTGCCGGCCGCCTCGATGACCACGCCTTCGTTGCTCTTGACGTTGAAGCGCTGCTCGATGACCTCGGCCGGCAGGAAGTGCATCTCCTTCACGGCGAGCGCCACCGTGTCGGGCTTCGGCACATCGCGCAGGCCGGCCCTTGAGCCCAGAAGGCCGTTGACGCCTTCCGCCATCACCACCACGTCGGCAAGCACGGTGCCGCCCGCGCGGTCGGTCTTGACGCCGATCACCTTGCCGCCGCTGAAGCAAAGATCGGTGACGGTCGTCTCAAGGATCACCAGCGCGCCCGCCTCGCGAACCTTGCGCGAAAACCACTTGTCGAACTGTGCCCGGATAATGGTGTAGCGGTTCGGGTTCTCCTCGTTGAAGTCGTCCGAGCGGTAGTGCATGCCGGTATAGGACGTATCGTCCATGTACCACATGCGCTGCTCGATGATGTGGCGCTCCAGGGGAGCATCCTCCCGGAAGTCCGGGATGATCTTTTCGAGCATGTTGGCGTACATGATGGCGCCCTGCACGTTCTTCGAGCCCGCATATTCGCCGCGCTCGATCTGCAAGACCTTGAGGCCGCGCTTGGCCAGCGTGTAGGCGCAGGCGTTCCCGGAAGGGCCGGCCCCCACGACGATGACGTCGAATTTTTCCGTGGGCATGTCTGCTTCTCCTTAGTACGGCTGTTTCCCCGGCCTGTGCGTGGAAAGTCCCCCCTCACCCTGTCCCTCTCCCCGTTGGGGCGAGGGGACGCTGGAACTGCCACCTCGCCTCGGAAGAGGGCCGCAGCCAACTCCCTCTCCCCTTGGGGAGAGGGCTGGGGTGAGGGGGTCTTCAAGGCGAAGGACGGGACTGGCATCACACGGCCATGCGGGTATGGGTGCTGGGCGAAATGCGCTGGCGGAACGCCTTGGCGAGTGCGGGCAGCAGGCGCACCGCGTCCGTGACAATGCCGACATGGGCGAAATCGAAGATGGGCGCGTTCTTGTCTGTGTTGATGGCGAGGATCAGGTCCGCGCCCTCGACGCCAACGCGGTGCTGAATGGCCCCCGAAATGCCCGCCGCGATATAAAGTTTGGGCCGGATGGTCTTGCCGGTCTGGCCGATCTGGCGGTCGGCGGGTATCCAGCCGCGCTGTACGAGCGGGCGCGAACCGCCCCATTCGGCGCCAAGCGCGTTGGCAAGGTCCCGGACGAGCTGATAGTTCTCCGCGCTGCCGAGCCCGAGGCCGCCGGCCACGACCACATCGGCATAGGCGAGGTTCGTCTTGTTGGAGTCGCGGTCGGGGATGAACTGCAGGATCTTGGTGACGATGGCGTCTTCGAGCAGGCTGAAATTGTGCTCGATGACCGGGCCGCTCCGGCCTTCCTGGCGCTCGGGCAGGCTGAACACGCGCGGGCGCACGGTCGCCATCTGCGGGCGGAAATTGAGCGTGTAGATCGTGCAAAGCAGGCTGCCGCCGAAGGTTGGGCGCGTGGCGGCAAGCGATCCGTCCGCATCCACCTCAAGGCCGGTGGAATCGGCGGTGAGGCCGGTGAGCAGCGTAGTGGCCACCGAGCCCGCGAGGTCGCGGCCGAGCGTGGTGGCGCCCAGAAGCAGGATCTCGGGCTTGTAGGTGTTGACGAGCTCCGTCATGCACCGCGTATAGGACTCGTTGCGGTAGCCTTCGAGCACCGGGCTTGCCGCGACATAGACCACATCGGCGCCATAAGCGAAGGCTTCCGAAACCGCGGCCTTCGTGGCCTCACCCGGCCCGCCGAGCACGGCGGCGGCAAGTTGCACGCCAAGCTTATCCGCGAGCTTGCGGCCTTCGCCCAACAGCTCCCACGACACGGGATGCACCACGCCGCGCTCAAGCTCCACGAACACCCAGACGTGCTTGTAGGCCTTGAAGTGCTCGGGCAATTCCTTCTTCATGCCGGCGCGGCCGCCAGCAGGCGCCCCGGACGCGGGTTTGGCAGTCATGTTCGTGTTCCCTTGGTTGCGCCTCAGCGCTGAAGCCCTTGCGTCAATTCCTTCTCAAGCGACGGCAGGCGCTTGAAGATTTCGGCCATGGCGCTTTCCGCGATTGCATCCGGCCCAAGCCCCGAAAGGTCGATCTGGAGGGCTTTTTCCGAACGCGGCTTGGGCGCGAATACGCGTTTCACCACGGTGGGCGAGCCCTTCAGGCCGCATTTGGCGGTCTCGGCGATGCCCGGCCGCGGCGGCGTTCCAGGTGACCACCTCGGCGCGCGCCGCGTTGATTGCCACTTCGATGGAGCCGCGGCGGATTTCGTTCGTCCCCTCCAGCATGGTGATGAGGCAGGGAAGTTTGGTCGAAAGCACCTGAACGCCACCCTCGGCCCGGCGCTCGACGGTGATCGAGCCGCCCTTGAGGTCCAGCTCCTTGACGCCGGCGACATAGGTGAGCTGGTTGAGGTTCAGCCGCTTGGCGATACCGGGGCCAACCTGGGCCGTGTCGCCGTCGATGGTCTGCTTGCCGGTGAAGACGATATCCACGGGGCCGAAAGTCTCGCCGATCTTGCGGACGGTTTCGGCAAGCGCGTAGCTGGTCGCCAGCGTGTCCGAGCCGGCGAAGATGCGGTCCGTGAGCAGCACGGCGCGATCCGGCCCGAAGCTCAGCGCCCGGCGCAGGCTTTCCTCGGCCATGGGCGGCCCCATGGTCAGCACCGTGATCTTGCCGCCATGCAGGTCGCGCAAGCGCAGCGCCGCCTCCAGCGCGAACAGGTCGTAGGGGTTGATGATCGTCGGCACGCCCTGCCGCATGATCGTATTGGTGACCGGGTGCACGCGGATTTGCGCGCTATCCGGAACCTGCTTGATGCAAACCACGATATGCATGCTTCAATCCTCTAAGCGGAGTTCGCAAAAGTGGCCTTCCCGTCAGCGAAAACCGCGAAAACAAACTCTAAGCGGGCATTCGTTGGCCTGCCGAAGAACGTCTGCTTACGAGGACCGTTAGCGGCCTAAGATCGTTAGCTGGTCGAGGGGCACGAAGGCCTTTGGCGCGGGCTCCGCCGCAGGGGCGGCGCGGCTCGGATCGCGATCCTGCAAAACCTTGAAGACGCGCTCATCGATGGGGCTCGACGCGGCGAAATCGCGATAGGCTTGCACTAGCGTCTCGCGGGCCTCCTCTAAGATTTGCTCCCCGGACGCGCCGCTGAAATCCTTGGCGGCCAGATACTTGCCCATGCGCTTCAGGATGTGCAGCCGCGCCACCCGCAACAGGGCAGGGTCGTAATCCACCTTGAGGTAGGAGAAGAAATCCTCGGCAGAGGAAAGCTTCTCAAGCTCGGCCAGAACGCTCATGATGCCTCCGCAAATAAGGGCTTGGCGCCGGGCAGGCGCGGATTGGGGCGCCGCTCGCGCTCGTCGATGAGGGATGCGGCCAGGCGCAGCACGGTGAAGGAGGGCACGGGCCGCTTGCTGGTTTCGCAATAGCTGCGGATCGCTGGGAGCAGCCGCTTCAGCTCGGCGTCGGTCATTTGCAGGCCGAGATGGGAAAGCTCGTGCCTGAGCCCTGAAAGCCCGGAATGCTTGCCGACCACAAAGCGATGCTTGCGGCCGAGCGTTTCGGGGGCCAGCCCCTCGTAGCAATCGCGGCTCTTGAGGAAGCCCGCGACATGGATGCCCGAACTCGTGGGTGAAGACATCGCGGCCGACGATAGGCTGGGCGCGGCCTGTTTCGGCGCCACTGTGCATCGCAACGAGGCTGCTCAAGTGTCTCAGCGCCGGCAGATGGACGCCGTGCACGTTTCCGTACATCGCGTCCAGCGCGGTTGCGACCTGCTCCAGCGCGGCATTGCCCGCCCGCTCGCCAAGGCCGTTCACCGCGACGCTCGCCGCCGCAGCACCCGCCTCGATGGCGGCGATGGTGTTCGCGGTGGCGAGGCCGAGGTCGTTGTGGCCGTGGAATTCAATCGGCAAGGTCCGTCATGCAGCGCACGGCCGGCAAGGCATTGCCGGACGGAGACCGGGTCCATGATGCCCAGCGTGTCGGCGAAGCGGTAGCGGGTTGCACCGGCCTTCGCGGCGGCTTCGAGCACCGGCTCCAGGGTGTCGCGGCTGGCGCGGGACGAGTCCTCGCCGCCGAACGCGACCTCCAGCCCCTTGGCGCGCGCATAGCCGATCACGTCCCTGGTGGCGGCCACGACGGCGCGGAGCGAACCGTCGAACTTGGCGGCAATCTGCTGGCGGGAAACCGGGCGCGGATAGGTTGACGATGCTGACGCCGGCCGCAATCGCGTCGTTGACGTCGCCGCGCCGCATCCGGCACCAGGCCATCACCCGAAGCGGAAGGCCCGCCCGCGCGATCCGCCGGATGGCCTCCTGCTCAGCCTCGCCCATGGCGGGAGTGCCTGCCTCGATCTCGTCCACGCCGGCATCGGCAAGAGCGCCGGCGATGTCGAATTTCTCCGATGCCGTGAACGCGACGCCTGGTGTCTGCTCGCCGTCGCGCAAGGTGGTGTCGTTGATCGCGACGCGCCGGCCCAGGCGCCGCCGCTGGAACAGGCCCCCGGGATGCGTGCGCGCCTTCGGTTTCTTCGTCCCCGCTTGGCGTGGCGCGGTCCTGGCCTATGGAATAATCTAGCATGTGCGTTCGTCCGCCTGCATTAGGTTTGCCCCCTTAGAAGCAGAACCCGTGCCAAACTGCGTAACATGCCGGAATCGCGGAGAAATAAGCTGCCCGAGTGCTTGTCGCGATCCCTACACTTGTTGCCTTTCCGACGCTCCAGGGTTGCGGCCCCGGGTTCAAAAAGTTGCGATTGAAAGGGCGGATGCGGATCTTTCCACCGGCGTTGTGCTAGGAATAGGCTTGTTGGATATTCGGGAGGTAGCGAATGACAAGATCGGCTGTATGGATCGCATGCCTGAGCTTATGGGGCCTGAGTGCCGGCGCCGCCGCCGCGCAAACCATGACCCTCACCAGCCCGGACATAAAAGAGGGCGCAACCATTGCCAGCGAGCAGGTGTTCAAGGGCTTCGGCTGCACGGGCGGAAACGTGTCGCCGGCGCTTGGCTGGAGCGGCGCGCCCAGCGGCACGAAAAGCTTTGCCGTGACGGTTTACGATCCAGATGCGCCCACCGGCAGCGGCTGGTGGCACTGGGTCGTGTTCAATATCCCCGCCGGCACAACGTCGCTGCTTAAGAACGCGGGCGATCCGGCCAAGAAGCTCTTGCCGGAAGGCGCCATTCAGAGCCGCACCGACTTCGGCGCGCCCGGCTATGGCGGCCCGTGCCCGCCGCCCGGCGACAAGCCGCACCATTACCATATCACGGTGTTCGCGCTCGACGTGGACAGGCTGCCCGACGCCAAGGATGAGCAGGCTTCGGCGGCGCTCGTGGGCTTCGACTTGCATTTCCACACGCTGGGCAAGGCAACGCTCACCGGCGTTTACGGGCGCTGAGAACGGGCAACGGGTACGAAGCCCCTTCACGCGCGCCCGTTGCCAGGTTCGGGCATGCTCTGGGCGCTCAACCCCTCATCCTGTCCTTCTCCCAATGGGGGAAGGGACGCCGGAACTCTCCGCAGCGATGAGACAGAGTGGGGGGACTTCGCCGTGCCCCCGCGCAGCGGCGCGCCGCCTATGCCGGCGCGCGCATGGTGGCTCCAGCCGCCGCGGCCTCCGCTGCGTGCTGCTCGATCTCGGCCTTCGTGACCGAGGCCACCGGCTTTCCTTCGTGATCCCTGAGCTGGGCGCCATTGGGGAAACACCGCGCGACCGCGAGGCTCCGCTCTGTAATGACAACCCATAAGGGGTCGCCATCCGTCGCCAGGCATGCCGTGACCATGGCGCCGGGGCCGAGCCCCGCTTTCCGCAGCATCAGATCGATGGCCTCGGGCACCTGGGTCTCGTTCGCCGCATCCACGAACCGCTGAATGGTTTCAGCGCTTACCGTTGAGAGGCGCGCGCCGGCAAGGGGAGGCTTGTAATTCGCGAGATCCTCGGGCGTCATGCCGGGGCCGAATTCCGGAAGCGGGCTCTGCTGGATGTGCTCGTAAAGGCGCGCGCCGCCGTCATCGGGTACGCAAAGCCGCTCGCCGTTCTGGGTCGCCGCGACGAAAGCCAGGCACTGCTGGCCTTCGATCTCCAGATAGAAGCCGCCGCCAACCCCGGTCTTGATCTCAGGTTGGGGTTCAACCGCACCGCAGGCCGCGGCAACGGCGATCTGAAGCGGGTCTGTAAGCTGATAGCGGATTTCCTGCACGCCCTTCCAAACGAGGCGCGGGGCCGAGGTGAGGGTTGGAAGCGGCGATCTCCTCGATTGCGGGGGTGTACTGCTCGTCTTCCACGATGCGCAGCTCCGGCCAGCCGGCAATCCAGCGCGCGGCGAGCGACGCGATGGGCGCTTCGCTTTCGGCCGCATAGAACCGCTTGTCGAGGCCGTCGAGCATCGCCGCGCGGACGCCGAAACCGTCCTGCGCGCCGGCGTCCGCGGGGTTCGCGGCGGCCCATGCGGCCATCTCTGTCAGGATTTGGTGCTGGGCGCCGGCACCCATTGCTTCGAGGCCCACCAGCGCATCGGCGGTTATGGTTCGGAGCAACTCGCCGGAGTTGCCGATGAACTGGCTGTGGCCGCCATTGTTCACCTGCGACAGGTAATAGTCGGCATGATAGGCCTGCATTGCCTTGGCGGGCATCTCGTGCCGCGCAAACACGCCTGCCTGCTGCACGTCGTTGACGTAATCGACGATGGCCGCGGACAGATGATAGGCGCCATCGGGCTCGGCCGCGGCGTCCACCCATTTGCGCGGGACGATCACCGCGAGAAGCCGGCCTTCGTTCATCGTTGCTGCTGACATGTCGCTACCCTCGCGGTTTGGGCGGCGGTTCAAGCCGCATCGCCAAGCCTTTTTTCAATCGGTCAATCACTGAACGGGCCGCCCATATGGTACACAAAGGGCAGCAGGATGGCAGGCTGCATTTGGAGTGCCGCATTTGAAGTTGACCGCGGCGCAAAGCTTATTTAGCCTTCTTCGATCCGATGGGGATGGGGTACCCCCGAAACTGCCCGATGGGCTGATGACTCCTGACGCGAATGCGAGCAGGAGACGCGCGCCCATCCAACGCAACTCCTTCAGGCAAGCACTCGCGCTTATTCTGGCACCGGGGGCAAGCGGACGCCTCCGGAATGGAGGAGTTACGCATGCACAACGTTTGGCTTGCCTCATCGGTGTGGCTCGCCCTGGCGCTTGCCGCGTCGATCGTTTCCATCCGGGTTGCCATATCGGTGGCGCTTATCGAGATCGTGGTGGGGGCCATCGCTGGCAATACCATCGGGCTTGAGATCACGCCTTGGGTGAACTTCCTCGCGGGGTTCGGCGCCATCCTGCTCACCTTCCTGGCCGGCACCGAGATCGAAATGCAGGTCGTCCGGAACAATATCGGAGCCAGCGTCGGAATCGGAGTTGCAGGCTTCTTTGCGCCGTATCTTGGTATCCTCGCCTATTCGCATTACGTCATTGGCTGGGCGTGGCCTCAGGCGCAGATTGCAGGAATATCGCTGTCGACGACTTCGGTTGCGGTCGTCTACGCCGTTATGGTCGAGACCGGCTTCAATAAGACGGAGCTGGGAAAGATTATTCTTGCCGCGTGCTTCATAAACGATCTGGGCACCGTTCTTGCGCTTGGTATCGTATTCGCACATTACGACGCTTGGCTCGCCCTGTTCGGAGCAGTCACGGCCCTTGTATTATGGCTTCTTCCCAGATTTGCGCCCTGGTTCTTTAAGTCCGTGGGCCACAGGGTGAGCGAACCCGAAACGAAATTCGTTTCGCTGGTTCTTCTATCGCTTGGCGGCCTGTCGCAAATCGCGGGGAGCGAGGCCGTGCTGCCGGCCTATCTTATCGGCATGGCGCTGGCCCCCACCTTTTTGAAGGACGCGGAGCTTGGCCATCGTTTCCGTATCATCGCCTTCACGATCCTGACGCCCTTCTACTTCCTGAAGGCGGGCTCGCTTGTCGAGTTCAGCGCCGTCGCAAGCTCGGCTGGGCTGATAGCGGTGTTTCTCCTAATCAAAATGGCAACCAAGTTTGCGGGCATCCTGCCTCTTACGAAGCGTTTCAATTTCGAGCCCAGGGAGGGGATGTATACGACGCTTCTCATGTCCACCGGGCTCACCTTCGGTTCGATCTCGGCGCTGTTCGGCCTCACCAACCACATCATCGATCAGCGGGAATACACGATCCTGGTAACGGCGGTGATCGGTAGCGCGGTCGTGCCCACGCTGATCGCACAGAGATGGTTCATGCCAACGTTCAAGCCGCTGGGCGCACCGGCGGAGGCAATCGAGGAGGAGTCTCATGTTTAGGAAGATTTTGATAGCCAACGACGGCTCGGAAGGCGCGGCGCGAGCGCTTTCGGCGGCGATCAAGCTGGCGAAGGAGCAGGAGGCCGAGCTTCATATGATTTCGGTCGAGGAGATGCCGCGGTTCCCGGCCTCGGTCGATGAGATTATCGAGGAGAAGGCGGAAGCCAATCACGTTTACGAGGGCGTCATGAGCCGGGCCGTGGCTCAGGCCAAGGCGGCGGGAGTAGCGCTCACCCCGCATGCCGTGGTGGGGCATCCCGTCTCCAGAATTGCCGAATTCATAGGGCAGGAGGGCATCGGGTTGCTCGTGATCGGCTATATGGGGCACACCGCGCTTTACAACCGGATCATCGGCAGCACCACCGACCGTTTGGTGGAGCATGCTCCGTGCAATGTGCTGGTCGTAAAGTAGGCACGGCTGGACGGTCCTCAATCGGTTTCCAGCAGTATCAAGGAGCATGAAAAATGAGCAGGATCATTCAGATCGACGCCTTGGAAATCCTCGATTCGCGGGGCAATCCGACGGTGCGTGCGCGGCTCGCGCTGGATAACGGCATAGCAGTTTCCGCTTCCGTGCCGTCGGGAGCCTCCACGGGCGAGCATGAGGCGGTCGAGTTGCGCGATGGCGATAAATCGCGGTACGGCGGCAAAGGCGTGCTGAAAGCCGTTGCCAATATCAACGATATCGTCGCACCCAAGCTGATCGGGATGAACCCGCACAGGCAGGCTGAAATAGACCGGCTTATGCTGGAACTCGACGGCACGCCGAACAAGGCCAAGCTCGGCGCCAACGCGATACTGGGCGTGTCGATGGCGGTTGCCCGTGCCGCTGCCATGGATGCCGGACTTCCGCTTTATGCCTATCTTGGAGGCCCGGGCGCGACGCGCCTGCCGGTTCCGATGATGAACATATTGAACGGTGGCAAGCATGCGGACAATAGCGTGGACTTTCAGGAGTTCATGGTTATGCCGGTTGGCGCGCCAAGCTTCGCCGAGGCGCTCAGGTATGGCGCCGAAACCTTCCATGCTCTCGCGAAAATCCTGAAAGGAAAGGGGTACGCAACGGCTGTAGGCGACGAGGGCGGCTTCGCGCCGAACCTGAAAAGCAACGAAGAGGCTTGCGAGCTTATCGTCGAAGCCATAACGGCGGCAGGCTTCAAGCCAGGCAAGGATATTGCAATCGCGCTCGATCCAGCGGCCAGCTCTTTCTGGGACGGAGAGAGTTACCGCCTTGCCAAATCGGGGCAGGGCGCCAAGACGAGCCGCGAGATGATCGAGCTTTACGGGCGCTGGCTCGATGCCTACCCCATTGTCTCCATCGAGGACGGGCTCGACGAGAACGACTGGCAGGGTTTCGCGGCGCAGACGGCGAGCCAGGGCGGGCGCATCCAGATCGTCGGCGACGATATTTTCGTGACCAACCCCGATTTTATCCGCCGCGGCATTGCGGAGAAAACCGCCAACGCCGTGCTGATTAAGCTCAATCAAATCGGTACGGTGACGGAGACGATCAGGGCAATCGAGCTGTGCCGCGAGGCCGGCTGGGGCTACGTGATCTCCCACCGCTCCGGCGAAACCGAAGACACCTTCATGGCGGACTTTGCCGTGGCCATGGGCGGCGGCCAGATCAAGACCGGCTCGGCCTGCCGCAGCGAGCGTATTGCCAAATATAACCGGCTGCTAGAAATCGAACGCGAGCTGGGAGCCGCTTCCAGGTTTTGCTCGCCATTTGCCGTGGGCGGCTCATCCTAAGCGGCTGCCGCGTCCGGCCGCTTTAGACACGCGCGAGGCTGGCGGAATGAGATAGCTTGCGAGCCCGGTCTTCTTCCGCCACTTCGATCCGCTGTTGACGTGAAGGGCAGATGGGCACCGCATGAACTGGGCCGGGTCATCGGGCGGTGGCTACAGACTTTGGCTTGGCTGCGGACCGGCAGGCTCGCATAAAGCAGTTAAAAAAGAAGGACGCTCACTTAACAGAAAGCCTTTTACAAGATATAGTTCCTTATTGCGATCTTTGAGGCCGGACATGGAAACACCTCGGGATGCTATTCTTCTTCGCGTATTTATCGGCGAAGCCGACCGCAAGCCGGGACGGGCGCTTTATCGCGGCATTGTCGAGGCCGCAATCAAGGCCGGGCTTGCCGGGGCGACGGCGCTGCATGGGCCGCTGAGCTACGGCCAGGGCCGCCGGGTCAATTCCGAATTTAGCGTCGATGCACCAAGCAACCTTCCGATGGTGGTCGAGATCGTCGACGCCGAGGCCAAGATCGAAGGCTTTTTGCCGGAACTCGACAAGCTGATCGGTTCCGGCCTTGTAACATTGGAAAAAGTTCGGATGGCGCGCGCTGGCAGGCTCACGAAAGGCTCGTAGAAGGCCTTTGCCCAGACAAGATCGCTTAGGGAGGTTTTGGCGATGGAAGTTCCGCATGAAGCCGTTTTGCTACGCATCTTCACAGGCTCCGAAGACCGTTTCGGGGTCGAGGAGCCGCTTTACGAGGCCATCGTGATGAAGGCGCGCGAGATGCATCTGGCTGGCGCCACTGTGCTCAAGGGGCCATTGGGCTTTGGCCGGTCTGGCCGCATGCACGAGCGCAATTTCTTCGGTGCGGGCGACAGCCCCGTCGTCATCGAGATCTGCGATGCCGAGGAGAAGATCGACGCATTTCTGCCTGTGCTGGACGAGATGATGGAGAGCGGCCTGATTACACTTGAGAAGGCCCGCGTCCTCCAATATGGCCGGAAGCGCTCGGCGTATTTGGAGCGGCTCAAGAGCAGCCTGCAGCAGCATTTGCATCATGCCTCTGTGGATAGCCGGGAGAAGCAGAACGTTTGAAACCGGCAAAAGCGGTAGGGCTCGGCTGCCTCGCGTCATTGCGAGGCCAAGGGCCGAAGCAATCCAGAAGCCGCAAATGCGCCGCGAGTTTCTGGATCGCCACGGCGGCCAAGGGGCCGCCTCGCGATGACGGTTGTTACCGGTGTTGAACGCAGCAAAAGGGCGGGTCCCGAATTGACGCGGCCGGCGGTTAGGCCTATTTACCGGGCTCAAACGCCGCGAAGTTCCGATCGTTGCCGGACGCGCATTTCCGCCAACGGGCGGAGCGCAAGCGCTTTGCGGCCGCCGGCTTTATTCCAAGGATTTTGGCCATGCCCAACTATCGCTCCCGCACCTCCACCCATGGCCGCAACATGGCCGGCGCCGCGGACTTTGGCGCGCCACAGGCATGAAGGACGAGGATTTCGGCAAGCCGATCATAGCCGTCGCCAACTCGTTCACGCAGTTCGTGCCTGGGCATGTGCATCTGAAGGATCTGGGCCAGCTCGTGGCGCGCGAGATCGAGCGGGCCGGCGGCGTCGCCAAGGAATTCAACACCATCGCCATCGACGACGGCATCGCCATGGGCCACGGCGGCATGCTCTATTCGCTGCCGAGCCGCGAACTGATCGCCGACTCCGTCGAGTACATGGTCAACGCTCATTGCGCCGACGCGCTGGTCTGCATCTCGAATTGCGACAAGATCACGCCCGGCATGATGATGGCGGCGCTGCGGCTCAACATACCGGCGATCTTCATTTCCGGCGGCCCGATGGAAGCGGGCAAGGTGACGTTCAAGGGCAAGACCGTCGCGGTCGACCTGATCGACGCCATGATTAAGGGCGCGGACAAGTCCGTGAGCGACGAAGAGGCGCTGGCTTACGAGCGCGAGAGCTGCCCCACCTGCGGCTCCTGCTCCGGCATGTTCACCGCCAACTCCATGAACTGCCTGACCGAGGCGCTGGGGCTGGCGCTGCCCGGAAACGGCACGCTGGTTGCCACGCATGCAGACCGCAAGGACCTCTTCCTGGCGGCCGGGAAGCTCATCGTGGCGCTCGCCAAGCGCTATTACGAGCAGGGCGACGAAAGCGCCCTGCCGCGCTCCATCGCGAACTTTGCGGCCTTCGAGAACGCCATGACGCTCGACATCGCCATGGGCGGCTCGACCAACACCGTGCTGCATCTGCTCGCGGCGGCGGAGGAGGGCGGCGTGCCCTTCACGATGGCCGATATCGACCGGCTGTCGCGGCGCACGCCCTGCCTGTGTAAGGTCGCGCCCAGCAAGAACGATGTGCATCTCGAAGACGTGCATCGCGCGGGCGGCATCATGGCCATCCTGGGCGAACTGGACCGGGCGGGGCTCATCAACCGGGAATGCCCTACGGTTCATTCCGCGACTATCGCCGATGCGTTGAACGTTTGGGACGTCAGCCGCACTGACCAGCCGGACGTCCAGCAGCTCTATCTCGCGGCGCCGGGCGGCGTGCGCACGACCGAGGCGTTCAGCCAGGCCAAGCGCTCGGACGCGCTCGATCTCGACCGGGCCGGGGGCGTGATCCGCTCGGCCGGGAATGCCTTCTCGAAGGATGGCGGGCTCGCGGTGCTCTACGGAAACATTGCGGCGGACGGCTGCATCGTGAAGACGGCCGGCGTCGACGAGAGCAATCTCAAATTCTCCGGCCCGGCTGTGATCTGCGAAAGCCAGGAGGAGGCGGTCGAGAAGATCTTGGGCGGCGGCGGTGAAGGCGGGCGACGTGGTCGTGATCCGCTACGAAGGCCCCATCGGCGGCCCCGGCATGCAGGAAATGCTCTATCCCACCAGCTACTTGAAGAGCATGGGCCTCGGCAAGGCGTGCGCGCTCATCACCGACGGGCGCTTCTCCGGCGGCACCTCCGGGCTCTCCATCGGCCACGTTTCGCCGGAGGCGGCCGAGGGCGGAGCCATCGCGCTGATAGAGCCGGGCGATATCGTCGACATCGATATTCCCGCCCGCACCATGAATGTGCGGCTGAGCGCGGACGAGCTTGCCGCGCGCCGCAAGGCGATGGAGGAGCGGGGGCAGGCGGCATGGAAGCCCGCCGCGCGCGAGCGTCAGGTGAGCCAAGCGCTTCAGGTCTACGCGGCGATGGCGACGAGCGCCGCCCGTGGCGCTGTGCGCGATGTGGGCCGCGTCCGGCGGTAGGGAAAGCGTGCGACGGAAGGCTTGAATTTTCCGGGAAAAGCCTATATCAATATATGTGACTCACCTGCGGCGTGCCGCAGGCTCAAAGGCCGTCTTGGACGCAAGTTCGGGCGGCCTTCTGCTTTTTAAGGTATTTCATGCGTACTGTCGTTTATATCGATGGCTTCAACCTCTATTACCGCGCGCTCAAGGGCACCCGCCACAAATGGCTCGATATCGTGGCCCTGAGCCGCGCCGCGCTTCCCTCCGCCTGCAAAGTGATCCGCGTCAACTATTACACCGCCCGGGTTTCGGGGCGGACCAATCCTGACTTGCCCAAGCGCCAGCATGCCTATTTGCGCGCTCTTGCGACCCTGCCCGAGGTGGGGGTGCACTACGGGAACTTCATGCTCAGCCACAAATGGGCGGGGCTCGTGCAGCCGCCCAATTTCAAGCCACCCTTCTTGTCTGCCGGCTGGGGCGGCTCCCAACGTGGCCCATGTGTGGAAGACCGAGGAGAAAGGCTCCGACGTTAATCTAGGCGTGCATCTGGTGCGCGATGCCTGCATGGGGGCTTTCGATCTTGCCGCGGTGCTCACGAACGATACCGATCTGCTCGAACCGATCCGCGTTGTCAGGCAGGAGCTGAACCTGCCGGTGACTTTGCTCACGCCCGTTGGCAGGCCGGCGGCGTCGTTGGCACAGGCTGCTTCCGAGGTGCGGCATATCAAGCCGTACCTGGGGCCGTGCCAGTTTCCCGATCCGATCCTCGTTCCCGATAAGCCGCCCATCGCCAAGCCGGCGGAGTGGTAGCGGCGGTTGAATAGCTCCCGAGCGTCATCCCGGAAACGCCAAAGGCGTTATCCGGGATCGTTACGAAGGCCGGCGTCCTTTGCGATCCCGTGTCTGCGCGGCAGCATTGCATGCCGGGGCGCGCACGGGATGCCCCTAAACGGCAGTCTCTGGCTCGCCCATTTCCGTTCACGTCACGATCACAGCGGTTGAGATGCAAGCCCGAAGCGCTTAAATCCAGCCGTGCAACCCCTAGCGATGGCAGCCATGGATCAACACGCCCACACCGTCCCCCTCAATCCCCCCGTGGCCGAAGTCCGGCCCGCCCGCGACCTTCACCATGGCATCGAGCGCACGGACAATTACGCGTGGCTTCGCGCGGAGAATTGGCAGGAGGTGATGCGCGATCCGGCCTCGCTGGGCGCTGACATCCGCGCCTATCTCGAAGCGGAGAACGCTCATACCAAGGCTGCGATGGCGGACACCGAAGCGCTCCAGGAGACGCTCTTCAAGGAGATGAAGGGCCGCATCAAGGAGGACGACTCCACCGTGCCCGCGCCCGACGGCGCCTACGCCTATTTCACGAGCTACGTCACGGGCGGCCAGCATCCGCGCATCTGCCGGCAGCCGCGCGAAGGTGGGGAGCCCACGGTGCTGCTCGACGGCGATGCCTTGGCGGCGGAGAAGGCGTTCTTCTCGCTGGGAGCCGTGGACTGGAGTCACGATCAACGGCTGCTGGCCTACGCCTTCGACGACAAGGGCTCCGAGTTCTTCAAGATCAAGCTGCGCGACCTCGAAACCGGCCAGGACCTCGCCGATGAGGTGCCCGATATGGAGGGCGGTGTCGCTTGGAACGCCGATGGCACGGCCTTCTATTACACGCGCGTCGATGAGTACCGCCGTCCGCTGCAGGTTCTGCGGCATCGCGTGGGCAGCGACGCGGCCGGGGACGAGCTGATCTATCAGGAGCCCGATGCCGGCTTCTTCACCCGCGTTGCCGAAAGCCAGGACCGGCGCTTCGTTATCGCCGGCACCGGGGACCACGAGACGAGCGAGGCGTGGCTGCTCGATTTGAGCGCGCCCGAAAAGGGCCTGCAACTCGTGGCGCCGCGCCTGACCAACCAGGAATATCACGTTGAAGTGCATGAGGATCGCCTTATCGTCCTCACCAACGCGGACGGCGCGGAAGACTACAAGCTAGTGGAGGCGCCGCTTGCCAGCCCCGGCCGCGAGAATTGGCGCGATCTGGTGCCGTACAAGCCCGGCAGGCTGATCCTGGAGTTCACCTGCTTCAGGGATTACCTCGTGCGGCTTGAGCGCGAGGATGGCCTGCCGCGCATCGTCATCCACCGCTTCGCCGATGGCGAGGAGCATGCGATCGCCTTCGCGGAGGAAGCCTATTCGCTCAGCATGTCCGAGGGCTACGAGTACGACACCGAGACCTTGCGCATCACCTATTCGTCGATGACCACGCCACGGCAGGTGTTCGACTACAACATGCGCACCCGCGAACGGGTGTTGCGCAAGACGCAGGAGGTGCCGAGCGGCCATAACCCGGCGGACTACGTGACGCGCCGCGTGTTCGCCCCCGCGTGGGACGGCGAGACCGTGCCCGTTTCGCTGCTCTACCGCAAGGATACGCCGCTCGACGGTTCCGCGCCGCTGCTGCTCTACGGCTACGGCTCCTACGGCTACGCAATCCCGGCAGCCTTCTCAACCAACGCCTTCAGCCTCGTGGACCGCGGCTTCGTCTACGCCATCGCGCACATCCGCGGCGGCAAGGACAAGGGCTACCGCTGGTACAAGCACGGCAAGCTCGAAAGGAAGACGAATACGTTCAAGGACTTCATCGCCGCCGGCCGCTATCTGGCGGAGCAGAAGTTCACGAGCGCCGGCCGGATCGTGGGCAAGGGCGGCTCGGCGGCGGCATGCTGATGGGGGCGGTCGCGAACATGGCGCCGGAGCTGTTCGCGGGGCTCATCGCGGACGTGCCGTTCGTCGACGTGCTGACGACCATGCTCGACGATACGCTGCCGCTCACGCCGCCGGAATGGCCGGAGTGGGGCAACCCAATCGCCAGCGCCGAAGCCTATCGCACCATCGCGGCCTATTCGCCCTACGATAATGTCCGCGCGCAAGGCTACCCGAACATGCTGGCCACGGGCGGCCTCACCGATCCGCGCGTCACCTATTGGGAGCCGGCGAAATGGGTGGCGAAGCTCCGCAGCGCAAAGACGGATGGGAACCTGCTCCTGCTCAAGATCAATATGGAGGCCGGCCACGGTGGCGCTTCCGGCCGCTTCGACCGGCTGAAGGAGGACGCGCTGGCCTATGCCTTCGCGCTGAAGGTGACGGGCAAGCTTTGAGGGCGGCATCGAGCGCTCTGAACGGGGGCGCTTGAAAAATGGGGCATTGGATCGAAGGGCCGGAAAGAGCCAAGTTTTGTGGAAGCTCGTGTTGAGGTGCCGTGGCGCATTCCGTTCATTGAGCGTTGCCAATGCAGGGAGTAGCTATATTGCCAACGCTAAGCGTGTTTTATGGTATATTGATCCAGATGTTCTGGAACGACCACGCGCCGCCGCACTTTCACGCGCTCTATGCGGAAGATGAGGCACTCATCGATATCGGAACGCTGCAAGTTCTGGAAGGACGGCTGCCGCGCCGCGCACAATCGCTCGTCCTGGAATGGGCTAAGGCCCATCGGACTGAATTAATGGAAGCATGGAACCGATGCTCACAGAACCAGACACCGGACAAAATCGATCCTCTGCCGTAAATCCGCCCATCGTGCCGAAAGCCCGCTGGCGCGTGGCTTTTGCCGAAGCGCTTCCAGAGTACAGGGTGAGGGTTCGTTTTCTCGATGGGCTGGAGGGCATGGTGGACATGCGCCGGCTGATTTTCTCGCCGGAAGCCGGTGTTTTCGCGGCACTCGCGGATGCTGGACTGTTTGGGCAAGTCTATCTCGAATATGGTGCCGTTACCTGGCCTGGGGAGATCGATATGGCGCCTGATGCCATGTATCGGGAAATCCAAAAGGCTGGCATCTGGACCCCGTAGCCTACGCCAATAGGCAGTTCAAGGCCGATTGCGGTCATCGTAGTATCTTTCGGCGATGCCTCATGTTAAGGGATAAGCTGCCATGAGGCCCGATAGGCGCACGTCTCGGATAACAGTCTTCATTTTCCACAATCTGTTGTGGTTGGCCCCTAAAAAAACGCTGTGAAATCAGTTTCTTACGCCACTCCCTTATATAAAGGGATGCAGGAATGAGGTCGATTCAATGCTTGTTGCAACACATCGATATACTATCTAAAATTCCGGTACCTTTTGCGATTACCGCTTGCCTCGGAATGCCATGCAACCGAACCGCCTCATTTCTGCCGTACTGCAAACTGAGTTCCATGCCACATTTAGTGGTATCTTATTTGGATTGCCTGATCGTCCCAAACCTCTCTTAGCGTTATCCACCAAGCGCCACGCTGGCCTAATGGCATCCGCCAAAGCAGGCCAGCCACACAGCCCTACTACCTGCCGCAAAGCTTGCTGAGGCCCGTTGATGCCAAAGGTCAATCCTGACATCCTTACCTGGGCACGCGAGACTGCGGGTCTCAACCTTGACGAGGCTGCCAAGGCAATCGGGCTGGGTCCTGCGCGCGGCAAGACCGCCGGCCAGCGGCTCGCTGACCTAGAATCCGGCGAAGGCGAGCCATCGCGTCAGCAATTAGCCCGCATGGCCAAAAAATACCGGCGTCCGTTGATTTCCTTCTACCTCTCCGCACGGCCTGCCGCCGGACAGCGGGGTGAAGATTTTCGCCGCGCGCCGAAAGCGCCCCCACCCGATTTCAACCCGCAACTCGACGCGCTCATACGCAACGTAAGAGCCCGGCAGGATGTCGTCCGGTTCTTGCTTGAAGACGATGAAAGTGAGCCTTTGCTTTTCGTTGCCTCCGCCAAGGTTGCCGATGGTGTCAATAGCGTAGCCTCTTCCATCATCAAATCCACAGGCTTCCAACTCGCAGAGTTCCGCCGCGCTGGCGGCATCGATAAGGCATTCACTTACTTGAGAGATCGTCTGGAACGAGCCGGCATTTTTGTGCTCCTCCTCGGCGACCTCGGTTCGCACCACTCGAAGATCGAATGCCGCGCATTTCGTGGCTATGCAATCGCCGATCACATCGCCCCATTCATCGTCATCAATGACAACGATGCGCGCGCAGCGTGGGCATTCACGGCCCTTCATGAAGCCTCGCACATATGGCTTGGGCAGACGGGCCTCAGCGGCGCATCACATGAAGCAGCGGTTGAGCGCTTCTGCAACGATGTCGCAGCATCTATTCTGCTGCCTGCCGCAGAGATAAGTGCCATTGACGCCAGCGCTTTGCGCTCATTCGATGGCAGTGTCGCAACAATCTCCGCCTTTGCTGAGAGGCGCAACGTTAGCCGGTCCATGGTCGCCTACCTTTTGTTACGCGCCCAAAAGATTGACACGAGCCTTTACAGCGATCTGGACAACCACTTTTACCGGGCTTGGCTCACGTCAAAGGAGAAGAAGGCGGATAAAGACGACCAACGTCCGGTTAGCCGCTACGTGGTTCTCCGCCACCGCCTTGGCCCCGCCCTTGTCGGGCTTGCGCGGCAATATCTTGAAACCGGATCGCTATCACCGACCAAAGCATCGAGCCTATTGGGTGTTAACCCCGCGTCCGTGCGCACCTTCCTTACGTTGGAAGGGGCGCGCTAAATGCTATATCTCGTCGACGCCAATTCCATCATCGATGCAAAAGACCTCTATTACGTTATCGACCGTGTACCGGAGTTTTGGGACTGGTTGCTGCATCACGCCGATGGCGGGCGCATAAAAATCCCGCTCGAGAATTTTGATGAAATCAGTCCAGGGAACGACAAGGAAAACCCATTCTACGCTTGGCGCAAAGACCCTGCCACTGCCAACGCGCTCGTTCTCGACGAAGAGGTCGATATCCTTACACTGCAGCACGTTCTCGATAACGGTTATGGCAAGGACCTCACCGATGACGAGCTTGTAACCATCGGCAAAGATCCCTTCCTCATTGCCGCTGCCTTTAGCTGCAACGACCGGGTCGTTGTCACCAGTGAAAAATCGAAGTCCAAAGCGCAACGCAGGAACCGTAAGATCCCCGATGTCTGCAACGACTTAAATGTACGCTGTATAACACCCTTCCAGCTAAACATTGAGCTCGATTTTAAGACCAAATGGCGCAAATAGCGACTGTACAAGATAACCAACGTCTGTTCGTAGTATCCATGGCCATCGTATGGTTGATACCGTAACACTATGTTTTTGGAGTAGACGCGCTGTTCTATAACTCACGATGTAGGAAGCTCACGGCGCGCTCTAAAAGGTGATCAACCTGCTTCTGCTTGTTGTGGTGTTGCGTCACTTAGTTCGGAATCGATGAACGGCAGGTTGCGACCCCGAGGGGAAGTTCCTTGTTCGGCAACCGCCGGATGAACAAACAATCGAAGCGCTGGCGCGGTTATGGCAGCGGTTAAGGAAGCATTCCTTTCGCGTAGCGCGCCACTATGGTTAATACAGACGTGGTAAACTCGTGCAGCGCGTGTCTGTTTCGTGCGCATTTGTGCGAGTTTTTGCTCATTTTAGGCCGATTTGTGTATTTCAGAAACCCCGTTAAATATGCCGGCATGTTTCAGATTTACCAAATACTGTGACATGCCCCCACAATTTGCGCTCAAAAAACGAACGCTATTTCAATAACATACCGCCCTTAACGGTTACTCAAGACCTTTATGCTATATTACTTTAAACTGAAGAAGGCTGCCTTCCAACCATCGAATGGGGTGTCGCAGGCAGCCGGGAGCGTTAATTTTGCGTTACACTGAAGGTCGCGCCGCCTTCCACGAGGCGTTTCCCCTCAGGGGCAACAAGCGGGCGAGCCGCATCCCGGGTCGTTGCCGGCGTCCTTTCTGTCCCGCCGCGCTCACTGGCGAGCCAAAACGCAAGCTGCGAGCGGAAGCGATTGCGCAAATTCGCGCGGCACCGGATACTCCGCGCATGGAAGCATTCGAGCTTAGAACTCACCCCATCGGCGCGGGCCTCCTGCGCCCGCTGTCGCCCGGCACGCCCGAGAAGCTCGGCGCGGCGCTTGCCGCCATGCCGCCCTGGTCTGTCATCGGCTGGCCCGCCGAGCGCCTTACCGCCTCATTCCATCGCCAGGCGCCATCGGTGCGCCGCTTCGAGCTTATGGTTGAAGACGAGCTTGCCGGCACAGTCACCATTCAAGACCCCTTCCTGCACGGTCCCTACCTGCAACTCCTGGCCGTCCTGCCGGGCTTTCAGGGGCAAAAACTCGGCGCCGCCGTACTGCAGTGGATGGAGCGGGAGGCGCGGAGTGCTGAGGCCCGCCAGCTCTGGCTTTGCGTCTCGACCTTCAACGCCGGCGCGCGCGCCTTCTACGAGCGCTTCGGCTTCAAGGAGGCGGCGCTGCTGGACAAGCTCGCGAGCGATCTGTCCGACGAAATCCTCATGCGCAAGCGCCTGAGCTATTCGAAGCCGCGCTGGTCGCTTCCGGGGGCATTTCGCAAGACGCCGTAGCGTGCCGCCGTCGCGCACGCCAGCGCCCCGCCGTAGCGGGTGACGGCCTTGTGTCCGCTTTCCAACAAAGCCGCACGGATCGCTTGGAGAGCCCTGTCGCAGTTCGCACAGGCGTAGCGCGGCATGGCTTAAATAGTGCCGTAAAAACAATCGCTTAACAGTATGGCACGGTCGTTGCGAGAGCGGTCTGCGAAGAGGCTGCGCGGATGCGTGCGGCTGGCGAATGATACGGGCCAATCCGCCACCATCGGCGAAGCGGCCCAACGCGAGGACCGGCTATGTTGGATTTCGAACAGCAGCAAGACCCCAGCGACGGGGACAAGGCCCTGGACGAGGTGCTGCAAAAGGTCGCGGAGCATAAAGGCTGCGGGACTGGCGGCGGGAGCGGCAAGGCGAGCTGCGGATCGGGCGCGGGGCAGGGCGATCTGCCGCCGGAAATCTGGGAAAAGGTCAAGAACCACCCGTGCTATAGCGAGCAAGCGCACCATCACTATGCGCGCATGCATGTGGCGGTGGCGCCGGCCTGCAACATCCAGTGCAATTACTGCAATCGCAAATACGATTGCGCCAACGAATCCCGCCCCGGTGTAGTGAGCGAGCGGCTGACGCCGGAGCAGGCGGCGAAGAAGGCGCTGGCGGTCGCGGCCACCATCCCGCAAATGACGGTGCTGGGCATCGCAGGCCCCGGCGATCCGCTCGCGAACCCAGCCAAGACCTTCAAGACCTTCGAGCTTGTGGCTGCCCAGGCGCCCGACATCAAGCTTTGCCTCTCGACCAACGGCCTCGCACTGCCGGATCATGTCGAGACCATCGCCAAGTACAAGGTCGACCATGTAACCATCACCATCAACATGGTCGATCCCGAAATCGGCGCGAAAATCTATCCTTGGATTTTCTACAAGCACAAGCGCTACGAGGGCGTCGAGGCCGCGAGGATTCTCTCGGAGCACCAGTTGCGCGGCCTCGAAATGCTGACCGCGCGCGGCATCCTCTGCAAGATCAACTCGGTGATGATCCCCGGCGTCAACGATCGGCACCTCGTGGAGGTTAACCGGGCCGTCAAATCGCGCGGCGCCTTCCTGCACAACATCATGCCGCTGATCTCCGCGCCCGAGCACGGCACGGTCTTCGGGCTCACCGGCCAGCGGGGGCCGACGGCGCGCGAGCTGAAGGCGCTGCAGGACTCCTGCGAAGGCGAGATGAACATGATGCGGCATTGCCGGCAGTGCCGCGCCGACGCGGTGGGCTTGCTCGGCGAGGACCGGAGCGCCGAATTCACGACAGCCAAGGTCATGGAGATGGAGGTCAGCTACGATCTCGATAGCCGCCAGGCCTACCAGGCCAAGGTCGAGGAGACGCGCCAGGCGGAAGTGGCGGCGAAAAACGCGGAGCTAGCCGCGCTCGCGGGCGAGATGCAGCGATACGAAGATCCTGATCGCGGTAGCGACCAAGGGCGGCGGGCGCGTGAACGAGCATTTCGGCCACGCCAAGGAGTTCCAGATTTACGAGCTGAGCGCGGGCGGCGCCAAGTTCGTCGGCCACCGCCGCGTGGACCTTTACTGCCAGGGCGGCTTCGGCGACGAGGACAAGCTCGAAACCGTGATCCGCGCCATCGCCGACTGCACCGCGGTGTTCGTCGCCAAAGTTGGCGCCTGCCCGAAGGACGGAACTGCTCAAGGCCGGCATCGAGCCCGTCGAGCAGTACGCGCACGAGTTCATCGAGCAATCGGCCATCGCCTACTTCAAGGACTACCTCAAGAAAATCGAGGCCGGCGAGATCGCGCCAGCTCCTCGCGCGGATGCGCAGAATCCGCCAGGGCGCCTTCATCGCCGCCTGACCACCTTTCGTTTCATAAACAGGAGAACTTCAATGGCCTACAAGATCGTCGAATCCCAGTGCACAGCCTGCTCTGCCTGCGAAGCTGAGTGCCCGAACGTCGCCATCAGAGAGAAGAACGGCGTTTTCATCATCAATCCGAAGAAGTGCACCGAGTGCCTGGGCCATTTCGACACGCCGCAATGCGTTTCCGTCTGCCCGGTCGACGACACTTGCATCATCGACACGAGCGTTCCGCGCTATCAGCCCACGCGCCTGAGGAGACACGGAATGGACGTCGCGGTTCACGCCGGCGGCTGAAAAGTTCATACGGCGCTTGCTTCGCTTCGGGGGGCGGCCCGGCAGCGGCTTCCGGCTGCAGGTGAAAGCCGGAGGATGCTCCGGCCTTGCCGCCGAGTTCAGCGTCGAAGCTGCGCCGCTGGCCGGCGATGCGGTGGTCGAGGTGAGCGGCATCAAGCTGTTTCTGCCAGCGGAGAGCCGCCTGCTCCTCGATGGCGTGACCATCGATTTCAGCGAAACGGCCATGGAAACGGGCTTCGTGTTCCACGATCCGAAGCTAAACGGCTGCGGCTCCTGCGGTTCGGACGGCATAATCGCCGCGCCGCCCGGCCTCGATAAGCATTAGGGCCAGCACGATGACACCGGTGGCCCAGCATGACACAGCAGCGATGGCGGAAAACGCCGGGCTGACCGCTGCCATTCTGGGCGCCGGACTGCCCGAGGCAGCCGCATGGCATCTGAGCCTCGCCGCTGGTGCCTATGGCGACAGCCGGATCGCGGAAGACCATCTGCGGAGCGCGCAAGCAATAGCGCCCGATCATGCGGCCGTGCTGATCGGGCTTTACCGCTTCTACTTTTACAAAGGGCGGCTTACCGAAGCGCTGGACATCGCGCATATCTGCCTGGCAAAGGCGGCGCGCGACAATGGACTTTCCCTCGACTGGCGCGAGGTTCGGCGCCTCCGATGCGGCGTTCAGCGACTACGCCGCGGCACTGCCGCGCTTCTATCTCTTCACGCTCAAGGCAGCCGCGTACCTCTCCATGCGGCTCGGCGATTCGGGCCGGGGCCGCGCCATGGCGACGAAGCTGCTCGAACTCGATCCTAGCGACAAGATTGGCGCGAAAGTGCTGCTCGGGGTGATTAACCGCGTGGGGCTTGACGATGACGAGTGACATCGACGAAGCGGTGGATTGGCAGGGGAACGAAGTCGATTGCGAGGCGTGCGTTCATCGCAGTCTCGCCGCGGAGGGCCGTTGCGCTCTCAAGCGCGCCTGCGTGCAGGACCGCTATGCGCGCCGAATCGAACGGTTTTTCGCCTGGAACGGGGCGCTCGCCAACGAATACCTCGCGCACCCCTATTTCGAAGTGCGCGCGCTCGCCGCCAAGTCGGCGGACCTGTTCCACCTGCCGCCGCTGCTTGCCGATCCGGACGAAACGGTGCGCTGGAGCGCCGCGCAGCGCCTGCCGCGCCGCTATCTGCTGCTGTTGCGGAACGATCCGCATCGCGATGTCCGCATCCGCATCGCCTCGCTGCTGGACGGCGCGGAGCTTAGTCCCATGATCCGCGATCCAGACTACTGCGTGCGGATCGTGGCGGCGCGGCGCGTACTGCCTGAGATGCTGCCCGCGATGATGGCGGACGAAGAGGCGGAGGTCCGGCGCGTCGTGGCGAGCCGCATCGAAGGCGAGGGGCTCCACCAGATGGCGGCGGACGAGGACGCCGAAGTGCGGCTGGCCGCCGTGCGGCGTCTTGAAGAGGATGACCTTCGGCGGTTCCGGGACGATCCGGACTGGCGCGTGCGCTACGAGGCGGCAAGGCGGGTGCCCGGCGAATGCTTGTTCGACATGCGGGACGACCCCGACGAGATGGTTCGCGATTCGTCCTGGTAGCGGATCGCGCAAGAAAGGCCGGAATTGCCCGGCGGCAACGTCGTGGCCTTCGAAGCGCGCACCGCCAGCAGTCCTCGTCAGGAGCGTGAGATGAAAATCAACCGCGATAGCGATGAGATCGAGCTGGAGGGGCCGCCCGCGTTCGACTACGGCGAGAAGGTCCGCAGCCTGAAAAACGTCCGCAACGACGGCACCTTTCCGGGCAAGGACATCGGCGACGTCCTCTGCAAGAAAGGCGAGGAGGGCTACGTGGTCAGCATCGGGACGTTCCTGCAGCAATTCTACATCTACGGCGTCGAGTTCATCTCGTCCGGGCACCGCGTGGGCATGAAGCGCAAGGAGATCGAACTCGTGGACGCGGCGCCGGACAGCGCTTCGGAAGGAGGCCAGGCATGAACATTCCAGAATCGCCGAAATTTCAATGGGGGCAGCGTGTGAGCGCCACTGGCGATCTTTTCAACGACGGCTCGTTTCCCGAGCAGCCCGTGGATGCGCTGCTCGTAAAGGCGGGCGACGAGGGCGAGATCGTCCAAGTCGGGACGCATGTGGAAACCGGCACGCATATCTATCTTGTGGAGTTCGGCGAAGCGGCTCGTGGTCGGCTGCCTCGAAGGTGAAATCCATCCTATTTGATACCAACGGCCCTATGTCCTTGCCGATTTCCGTCATAGCGAGCGAAGCGACGCAATCCAGAAGCCACACGGAAGTGCCCATTGGCCCTGGATCGCCGCGGCGGTAAAGGCCGCCTCGCGATGACGGCGAGTGCACCGGACCGGTCAGGACCCATGGCAGTTGCTATATCACAAAGCCCGCCGGGCAACAGGAGCGAACGATGAAGGTCATGATCCGCAAGATGCCCGACGGCAGGATGTCGGCCTATGTGCCGAAGAAGGATTTGGAAGAGCCCATCGTCGAGATGGAAAAGCCGGAGATGTGGGGTGGCGTGGTGACGCTCGCCAATGGCTGGCGGCTTGAGCTGCCGGATCTCGCCGTGGACACGAGGCTTCCCATCACTGTCGAGGCCCGCAAATTGGGCGCCGAATAATGGGCTTGAGCGCGGAAGACATAGCGGAAATCGGCGCCCTTCTGGCCGCGCCGGGCCGGCGGCTCAAGCGCTTGCGATGCTTCGCGAACGTTTTCCCCGGTTATCGGTCACGCGCATCGACGCCTCGGACATAAGCCTGGAGACGCCGTTCCGGCAATACGAGCGGTTCGATTTGCATCTGGTCGATGGCAGCAATCATTGCTGGAGCCTGACGGACAGCCCCGAGCATGCAACCGGTGTTGCCATCGCCGCCCATCCGGGAACGCCATGAGTGATGCCGCATCCGCAAGCGGATGCGGATGGGAGAGGGAACGCCTTCTCAACGGCTGCGAGCGGACTCCCTCTCCCTTGGGGAGAGGGCTGGGGTGAGCGAGATTCCCTCGTTTGATACGCCATGCGCCTATCGGCGGATGCAGGGACGCGAGCGCTGAAGGTTGCGGGACTTCACTAAACGGAGGCAAGCATGATGCTGGAAGCAATCGGGACGATCAAGGACGCTCTAGCGCGAGGGCTTGTCATTCCCTATCTCGGCCCCGGCGTGCTGGCTTTCGCCGGCGAAACCTGCCCGGTGCCACGCTCGCCCGGGGAACTCGTGGACCGGCTCACCGCAAAGGCGAGCGTGCCGCACAAGATCCGCAAGAACCTCACGGCGGCGGCGCAGTTCATCGAAAACTTCAAGCATCGCAAGACCGTTGTTGCCGCGATGACGGAAGCCTTCGCCGCGTCCGCCGCAGCCAACGCCGCTTCATCGCTTCCTGGCCGCGCAGCCCGCTTTGCCGCTCATTGTCCACGCCTGGTACGACGATCTTATGCAAAAAGCGCTCGCCGGAAATGGCCGCTGGGGCATGGTGCAAGGTGTCAGCCAGGCCCAGCATTTCGGAGAGTGGGTGCATTATTTCAACGGAGAAACGCTGGCCCGCGCAGGGCAGGCGGATGCCGCGGATTGGCTGACGCTGCTCTATCAGCCATTGGGCTCGGTCTCGCCTGCGGCGAATTACCTGGTTTCGGACTCCGACTTCGTTGAGGTATTGACGGAGATCGACATTCAAACCCCGATTCCCGAAGCCGTGCTCAACATCCGCAAGAACCGCCACTTCCTGTTCCTCGGCTGCCGCTTCTCGACCCAGCTTGAGCGGATTTTCGCGCACCAAATCGTGAAGCGCTCTTCGGACCGGCACTGGGCGATCTTGCCCGAGACGCCCACGCGCAACGAGGCGCGGTTCCTCGCCCAGCACAATATCGAGCGCATTCCCTTGCCGCTTGCCGCTCTCACAGGCCTGCTCGCGGGCGGAGCGGCTGAGCCGAGCCAAGCCTTCGCGGCGGCGGTTTGAGCATGCCGGTTCCGTTCTCCCTCATTGAGCGCCTGCTGGCCGAGGACGTGCCGCACACGGACCTGACGACCGAAGCGCTGGGCATAGGCGCATTTCAAGGCCGCATGGAGTTCCGGGCCAGGGGCGCGATGACCGTCGCCGGGATCGGCATTGCGGCGGCACTTATCTCGCATGCGGGGGCGGAGGCGTCCGTTTCGATCCAGGAGGGCGCGCACGCGGAGCCGGGCGATCTGCTGCTGTCCGCCTCGGGGCCAGCCGCCGCGCTGCATCTGTCCTGGAAGGCCGCGCAGACGCTCACGGAAATCCTCTCAGGCGTCGCCACGGCCACGCGGGCGCTTGTGGACGCCGTTCAAGCCGCAAACCCGGATGTGATGGTTGCCTGTTCGCGCAAGACCGTGCCGCTTACCCGGCAGCTTTCGGCGATGGCGATCCGGGCGGGCGGCGCCATCAACCACCGGCTTGGGCTGTCCGAAACGATCCTCGTTTTCGCCGAGCACCGCGTGTTTCTGCCCGATGCGAGCTTCAAGGAACTGGCGGCGAGGCTCGGGCGGGAGGCGCCGGAGAAGAAGCGCGGCATCGAGGTTGCGACGGTGGCGGAGGCCCGCGAGGCCATCGAGGCGGGCTTCGAGATCGTGCAGCTCGAAAAGATGCAGCCGGCCGGCGTGGCGGCGGTCGCGGAGTTCGCGCGGGCTTCGTCCGCCGGCACGCTCGTCGTCGCGGCTGGAGGCATTAGCCCGGCGAACGCGCCCGCTTATGTGGAGGCCGGCGCGGGGCTGATCGTCTCGTCCTGGCCTTACACAGCCAAGCCCGCCGATGTCGCGGTGAGTATCGCGCGCCTTTCGAGCGTGTGAAATAATTGCCGCGTTCGCACGAAACCCGCTTGTGATGGCCGGGCTTACCCGCCATCCAGCAACAAACTGGCACCGTTGAGTTTTCCATGGATGGCCCGGTCAAGCCGGGCCATGACAACACTAGTCGCCAGCTAGCCGTTCTGTTCTGGAAATCCCGAGAATTGGTCGGCCACCGCCCACCAGCGGCCATTCTCCTTCACGAGCACGAACATGTCGCGCCCGCCCATGGCGAAGTTTTCGCCGTCCATGTCGAAGGCCATGTCGTAATAGTAGGTCACGATGGCGGTGTCGCCGTATAGCTGGACCTGCGGCTCGATCTCCTCCCAGCGCCGGATTTGCGCCGACCGCGCGAAGGCCTGCCACGATCCCAGGCAGGCATCGCGCCCGTACAGGATATCCTGATCGGTCGCGGTAATCGCCACCATGTTGGGATGGAAGTAATTGCGCAGCGCCGAGCCGTCGCCGTTGGTCCAGGTTTCGTTGAGCGCTTTCACGTGAGCGAGGACTTCGTCTTTCGTTGCCTGTTCATCAGCCATTCGAAGGCTCTCCTTAAGTGTCCGGCATCGCCATCGCGAAATGCCCTACGCTGATGTGTCCGCCGCGCGCCTATAATGCAAGCCAGTGGACCCGCTTGGGCAAATTCTTCAACGACATAAATTCGATTGCCGCTTCGACGCCCAGGGAAAACGGCATCAGCGAATCGTTTGCAAACGTGGCCTCGTCCCCACGTTCCGCCATAAAGAAGGTCGTCGTGCCGCCCGATTCGTGGCTGCGGAGGCCGTGCTGCGATATATATCCGGCCTCTCTATCTGCTGGGATGTAGTACAAACTCGCAATGGCGTCTTTTGTCATTATGTAAAGGCACGGATATTCATCATCGTCATGGGAAAGGCCGAAACAGTTAAATCCTCCATACCGCTTGTTCAGGAGGTTCTTTATCTCCTCAGCGCTTTTGACCTCGTATTCGCCGCGGAAATCGCAAATTCGCATGTACGCGCCCCCGTTTTTTACGCGTCTGCCTGGCCGCAATCTGGCTCGTTCGATAGTGCACCAGGAGCTTTCGAAGTTGACAAGTATTATTTTTGCCGCATCGGGGCGGCCCTGGAATGGGTGTTCGCTCCGTGCTTTGTCGCGGAACCGGGAAGGCCGCTTTTGCGAACTCTGCGGCGATGCCTTAGGCGAGGAAGCGTCCGCCTGCGCCAACGAGCGCCGTGATCGAGCCGAGCACGAGATTGAAGTAAACCAGCGGGCGAATGTGGGCGATGGCCTGCTCGGCCGTGGTCCACTCCTCACCGGCACCGCCTGCCGGAAGCGCTGCCATGGGCCGAAGAAGATGTAGAAGAACACCGCGGCCATCACGATGCCCGCCGCCATCATCACGTTGACGTAGCCTGGCGCCTGGGCAAAACCGCCGAAGCCGATGACTACGAGGGCGAAGCCGCTTGCGAGGATCGTTACAACGCTAAGCCAGACCCAAGGGAAGAAGCGCTCGAAGACGCGATGCCAGAGCGGCAGGCGGATTTCAGCGCGGAGCGGGCCGGTGCTTGGCCGGAGCACCATGTGCGCGAAGAACATGCCGCCAACCCAAATGACAACCGCCAATGTGTGCAGCGCCAGCAGGACCGCCATTCTCTCGCTCCCAAAATTGCCTCCGCACAGTTTTACCCGCCTGCGCGCGAAGCGTGAATTAGCAAATAGACAGACAGCCCGGGCGGTACGCGGGGGGCTAACTACGCTTTTATTCGGAACCAGGAAGTGCCGGGTAGGGCAAGCCCTGCCTTATCTTTCCCCTGCGCGATTCCCAGCTACCCCTTTGTCGCCGCAAGCGTTGGCCAGGTTCAATCCCCCTTCCGCCTGCGAGCTGGAACTGCTACGGCGCAGGAGCGTTCAAGCAGGAAAAAAGATCAAGAACAATGACATCCGGCGCGTTGCCGGTCACCGCGGGGAAACTTGGACAGGCAATTCGCACAACTATTGTGGACACGTTTCAACAAATGAATAATTTTCCATGGCGATTCGGGGCGGTAGTTTGTTCAATACTCAGCGATGCGCATGAAGGGTGACGGTTCAAATGCCTCTCGATCCAGAAAAAACCGGCAAGTTGAATAGAACCCCTGCTTTCCCGATCGTTGCGATCGGCACTTCGGCTGGCGGAATCCAAGCCCTTCAGACCTTCTTCGAGACGATCCCGGCGGATACGGGCGCGGCGTTCGTGGTCATTCTCCACCTGGACCCGGAGCATCGGAGCGATCTTTCAGCCATTCTCGCCACCCGGACGCGCATGCCTGTGGCGCAGGTCGAGAAGCGGATCGCCATTGAGCCCAACCACGTCTACGTCATTCCGCCGAACCGGCAGCTAATCGTCTCGAACGGTGCGCTCGATACTTGCGAGTTCGAGAAAACGCGACGGCCCCGCGCGCCTATAGACCACTTTTTCAGGTCGCTTGCGGGCAAGCTTGTCGACGGGTTTGCCGTGATCCTGACAGGCGCCGGCTCGGATGGCGCGGTGGGCGTGAAGGCGATCAAGGAGGCTGGCGGGCTGATCCTCGTTCAAGACCCGAAAGAGGCCGAATACCCGTCCATGCCGCGCGCCGCCATGGCAACTGGATGCGCGGATGACGTTCTGCCACTGCGCGAGCTCGCGGAGCGGCTTGCGGCCATCATGCAACACAAGCATTATGATGGACTTGAGGCCGGCGATGGCGATGAAGAACTGCTTCGCTCGGCATTTTCGTATTTGCGGGCGCGAACGGGCCACGACTTTTCCAAATACAAGCGCCCAACCATCTTGAGGCGGCTTGCGCGCCGTATGCAGGTGAAGCAAGTCCAGGGGCTTAAGGAGTATCTGGAGTTCCTCCGCGAAAATCCTGCCGAGATTCAGGCTCTTTTCGGCGACCTTCTCATATCGGTGACAACCTTTTTCCGGGATGCTGCCGCGTTCGATGCGCTTGCCAAGATCGTTATTCCGCGCCTGTTCGAGGGCAAGGACCCGTCCAGCGTCATTCGCGTCTGGACGCCGGGCTGCGCCACGGGCGAGGAAGCCTACTCCATAGCGATGCTCCTTTTGGAAGAAGCAGCGCGCCGGGACAGCCGGGCGCAAATTCAAGTCTTCGCCACGGATATCGACAGCAACGCGCTTGCCGTTGCCCGAGCCGGGCGGTACCCAAGCGCAATCAAGGCCGACGTGAGCGAGGAACGGCTCAACCGGTTTTTCATCGTGGAAAACGAACATTGTCAGGTCAAACGTGAACTGCGGGATACGGTTGTTTTCGCCGTACACAACCTCACGAACGACCCGCCGTTCTCCCGTATCCACCTGGTTTCCTGCCGCAACGTGCTCATCTATTTCGACCGCGACCTGCAGCGGCAGGCGTGCGGCGCTTTCAACTACGCACTTTTTCCCGGCGGATATCTTTTCCTGGGCCAGTCGGAGAGCGCGGATTCCGTGCGGGGGGCGTTTCGGGCCGTCGACAAGGACGCCCGCATTTTCCAGTCCGCCGGCCGGCTGCCGGAGGCCGCCTTCCCGCCGCTGCGCGGATTTGGAACCGTGCGGCTCGACGGCTTGCAGATTCCGCTGGCGCCGGCCCGCTCATCGCCGCCAAGCGACAGCGCCGCGCACAAGCAAGCGCTGGAGGAGTTCGCGCCGCCGAGCGTCCTCGTGGACAGCGCCTTTCGTATTCTCCACTTATCGGAATCGGCTGGCCGGTTTTTTCAGCTTCGCGGCGGGCCACTGAGCGCCAATGCCAGCGACCTGATCCGGCCGGAATTGAGGCTCGATGTCTTGGCCGCGTTGAGCCGGGCGTTCGAGCGGCAGCTTCCCTCGCTGACCGCGCCGGTCATTCTGAAGCTCGACGGAAGCGAAGCGCAGGTGCACTTGGCCGTGCGGCCTGTTTTCCGGAAAAACGCCCAGCCCTCGGCACTTATCTTCTTCATCGAAGCGAGCGCGGATGACTTGCGCGAGCGCGATTTGCGCAGTTTCGGCTCCGCCGAGCTGCGAAAGGATAATGCAACGCAGGCGCTGGCAGAGGAGCTAGAACTCGACCAAGCTGCTTCTGCACACGAGCAGACAGGATTATGAGACCGCCATCGAGGAACTGCGCGCCGCCAACGAAGAAATGCAGTCGGTCGGCGAAGAGTACCGCTCGACCGCCGAGGAATTGGAGACGAGCAGGGAAGAGCTGCAATCCATCAACGAGGAATTGCAGGCAACCAATCAAGAGTTGAAGCTCAAGGTCGAGAGCGTTTCCCGCGCTCACAACGACCTGCAAAACCTGATCTCCGTCACCGATGTTGGCACGCTGTTTCTCGATAGCGATCTGCGGATCAGGCGCTTCACTCCCAGGATTGCCGATCTTTTCAACATCACCGCCAACGATGAGGGCCGGCCGATTTCGGACTTCACCCACCGGCTTATCGACTATCCCGCCCTTTCGAGCGAGGCCCGGAAAGTCCTGGCCGATCTTGCTCCGGTGGAATGCGCGGTCAAGTGCGATGCCGGCCGCTGGTATCTGTTGCGGATGCGGCCCTACCGCACGATGGAGGACAAGATTGAGGGTGTCGTCGTGACCTTCGTCGACATCACGGAGCGCCGGCAGACGGAAAGCGATCTTGTCGAAAGCGAGAGACGGCTGCAGCTTGCCCGGGAGGCGACCGATTTTGGCATCTTCGACTACGATGCCGATGCGGATAAGCTTTGGTGCGACGCACGATGCAGCAAGCTCTGGGGCCTCGGTGAAACCGGTCCAGCGACCTTGGAGGCGTTTTGGGCGGGAATTGCGGAAGATGACCGCGCCAATGCTCAGGAGGCGTTCCGCAACGCGCTTGAGGCAAAGGCCGGCGGCGCATTTTCCGTTGAGTTCAAGCTGCGGGGCGAGAGCAAGGATCGCTGGATGCGGGCTATGGGAAAGGCGTTTTTCAGAGGCGAGGAGGAGCAGCGCCGTCACCCAAGGCTTGTGGGGACCGTCCAAGACATCAGCGACGTGAAGGCCTGGCAGGCACAGCAAATCCTCTTGCTTCAGGAGCTGTCCCACCGGGTAAAGAACACGCTCACCGTCATCATGTCGATGGCCCGGCAGACCTTGCGCGGCGAGACAACCTCTGAAGCGCTTGAAAAGTATGAAGCCCGCCTGTTCGCCATGTCGCGTGCCCACGATCTTTTGGTGCAAAGCAACTGGAACGGCGCAGAGATCGGCGCGATCGTGCGCAGCCTTATGGATGCATATCCAGCCTCCAGCCAAGGACGTATTGCCATCGAGGGACCGGAACTGGTGCTCAAGCCTCACACCGCGACACCCTTTGCGATGGTCCTGCATGAGCTGGCGACGAATGCCGCGAAATATGGCGCCTTGGGCGAAAAAGGCAATCTCTCGGTGACTTGGCGTGTCGTGCTGCAGCGGAATGGAAGGCTGCTGGAACTGGATTGGCGGGAAAGCGGCGGGCCGCTTGTTCCAACGGAGAGGCGCGACGGCTTTGGGACCTATGTCATCGAGAATTCAATCGCCGATGCGAAGGTCGAGCAACGGTTCGAGCCGGGCGGCCTGGTCTGCCGGATCGAGCTGCAGCTTTAGGGGCGACTTTGCGCAACGAAGGAGCATGGGGGCTAAAGCGCCGCAGCGTCATCGCGAGGCGGCCTCTTGGCCGCCGTGGCGATCCAGAGAAGAGCACGGCGCCCTTTGCTTTCTGGATTGCTTCGGGGCTTCGTCCCTCGCAATGACGGACACTCAAGCCTTGTGTTACAGAAGCGGAGGCATTAAAAAACCGTTCGTTTGGCGTAGAAGCTGATTATGTTTAATGCAAGCCTAGTAAATACGAGATCGCGGTGTCTCAAACACGCGAGTTTTTGCGCTTTTTTTGGGTGAGATTTTGCGTTTCAAAAATCCAGTTAAATATGAAACGGCATTTGAATTTACCAAAAACCCGCTCGCCGCCTGCAAATTACTCGTGTTGCCTCAATGGCATAGCATATACACGCTTTCTCAAGACTTCTCTGCTATATTGATTCAAACTCAAAAAGACGCCCTCCTGCAGGTCATCTGGGCAGTTGGAGAGTTAATATGGCGTTACAGGCTCGTAACCGGCGCACTGCGAAGCGACCGAACAGACTTGGTATGGTCTGCGCGCTAATTCACGGTCATGGTTTGCGACTGCGATTGCGACTGACTCGCGGGCGCGGGCGCTTCGGTTTCGCCAATTTGGCCGAAGAATGCTTGCCCAAGCTCATCGGTAAGCTGGCCCAGGCTGAGCTGTATCCAGTCGTTAAAGCTGTGCAGGCTTTCGAGCAGGCGCTCGTCCCGCCTCGCCGCTTCGAGGCCAACGAGCATCTCCTCAACCTTTTCCGCTGGCGCCGCCGCGTTGCGAAGCCCGAAATTCCGGCGCAGGAGATCGATCATGCCCTGGATTTCGATGAGGCAGAAGGCGAGCGAGCGCGGCATGCGCGCATCGAACAGCAGGAAGCGCGCGACTTCCTTCGGATCGATGTGGCGCGGGAAGATGCGCCGGTAGGAGTGGTAGGCCGACGCCGCTCTTAGCAGGATGGTCCAGAAGGTGAAATCGTAGCGCCCCTCGTCGCTCGCGAGCCCGGTCTGCAGTTGCGCAAAGCGCACGTCGAGCAGCCGGCTGGTCTGGTCGGCGCGCTCGACGAATTGGCCGAGCCTGAAGAAGGGCCAGGTCTCGTCGCGGTAGAAGGTGCTTTCGGCGGCGCCGAATTGCGCAAAACAGCCGCGCTTGATCGCGTCGCAGGTGCGCGACAGCCGCACCTCGGAGACGTCGCTCGGGCCGAAGGCGCAGAGCCGGTTATAGAAGTCGTTGAGCCCGTACCACAGGTCGATGGACAGCATCGGCCGGAGTGCGCGCGCATTCTCCCGCGCCCCCCGGATCGACGATTGTATCGACCCCAGGTTGTCCGTATGCGCCATATAGAAGCGGATGACATTATCGGCGCTTGTGTCCTCGCCGAAGGCGTCCGCGAACGCTTTCTCGTCGGAATAGAGCGCCACGATCCAGGCCCAGGAATTGTCGCTGGAGCCGCGCTGGAACGAGGTCTGCGTTTCGAGGATGCGCGCGAGGCTTTCGGCCCGCTCGAAATAGCGCGCCATCCAGAAGATGCTCTCGGCGTGGCGGGAAAGGAGGCTGCTCATCTTATATCAAATCCGGCTGATTGGTTCCCCAAGACCCCCTCACCCCAACCCTCTCCCCAAGGGGAGAGGGAGCAGGCTGCGGCCCTTCGATTGAGGGAAGAGGACACAGGCGTCTCCTCTCCCCTTGGGGAGAGGGACAGGGTGAGGGGGTCTTTTAGCAGCCGCGCGAAGCGACCAAACGGAGCCAGCATCAATCCTCCCTCAAGACCCAGGTGTCTTTCGTGCCGCCGCCCTGGCTCGAATTCACGATGATGGAATTCTTGCGAAGGGCCACGCGCGTAAGACCGCCGGGCAGAAGCCAGGTTTCCTTGCCAGTGACGGCGAATGGCCTCAGATCCACATGGCGCGGCTCGACGCCATCGTCCGTCAGCGTGGGGCAGACTGAAAGCTCGATCATGGGCTGGCTGATATAGTTCGACGGATCGGCCTTCAACTGCTCGCGGGCCAACTCGATCTCGGCCTTCGTGGCTTTGGGGCCGACGCAAATGCCATAGCCGCCGGATTCGCCCACGGGCTTCACCACCAGCTTGTCCATATTTTCGAGCGTGTAGGCCAGCGCAGCCGGCTCGCGGCAGATGTGGGTTTCGACGATGGGCAGGACCGGATCCTCGCCCAGGTAGTAGCGGATGATGCGCGGCAGGTAGGCGTAAACCGCCTTGTCGTCGCACACGCCCGTGCCCACGGCATTGGCGAGCGTGACCGAGCCCTTCTTGACCGCGCGCATCAGCCCTTTCACCCCCAGAACGCTCTCGGGTTTAAAAACCTCGGGATCGAGGAAGTCGTCGTTCAGCCGGCGGTAGATCACGTGAACCGGCGACGGCCCGGACACGGTTTTCATGAAAACCTTGTCGTCCTCCACGAATAGGTCGCGGCCTTCGACCAGCGGAATGCCGATCTCGCGCGCCAGGAAGACGTGCTCGAAATAGGCAGAGTTGAACACGCCCGGCGATAGGAGCACGATGTTGGGATCGGATACGCCGGGAGGGGCGGACTCGATCAGCTTATCGCAAAGCTGCTCGCCATATTCCGAAACGCTTTGGATCGCGAAGCCCTGCATCAGGTCCGGGAAGGCGCGCTGCATCAGATGCCGGTTCTCCACCACGTAGGAGACGCCGGAGGGCGTGCGCGCGTTGTCCTCCAGCACGTAGAAATCGCCCCTGGGATCGCGGATGATGTCGGTGCCGGCGATGTGGATGTAGGTGCCGCAAGGGGGATCGTACCCCACCATTTCCGGCCTGAAGTTCGCGTTTCCCATGACAAGGTCCGCAGGCAGAATGCCGTCCTTCAGGATCTTGCGCTCGTGATAGACGTCCCAGAGGAAAAGATTGAGCGCCTTGATCCGCTGCTTGATGCCGCGGTCGAGCTTGCGCCAATCGGTGGCTGTGATAACGCGAGGGATGAGGTCGAAGGGCAGGATGCGGTCGATGGCGGAGCGTTCGCTGTAAACCGTGAAGGTAATGCCAAGCGTGAAAAGCTCGCGCTCGGCGTCCTCGGCCCGTTCGCGCAGCCTGCCCAGCTCAAGCTGCTGGAGGCGCTGCCATAGGGCGGCTAGGTGCCGGTTGCGGAGTTCCTTGGAGCCGATTAGCTCGCAATAGTTCCGGCCAGGATCGTAACCGTTGAGGGGGCCTGCGGCCGCCGGTTTTTCTAAAGCTGTTATCGTTGCCATTCTCATCTCGCGGCGGGACGAATCCGCCGCCCCCGCTGCGCAAGCTGAGGTCGAACATCGCTCCAACTCACTGGAAAGCTTAGCATAAGTTCAGGCCGTGCCCGTACATAAATCTGGGCAAAAATATTGGGCACACTGCACGCGACTGTGCACATTCCTTACGCAGGGCGGGGGATTTACTGCGTTCCGGATGCTTGCGCGATGTATCGCCGATTCGCCTGTGGCGCACGTATCTGCCGTAGCGACGCCGGCCGCTGCTACCCGGGCAATCCACAACTATGTGCAGGCTCACCCCGCAGCCGTGGCAATAGCGCGCACGAGCGCGGGCATGGGCGCTCGTGCTCTTCGCCAGCGGCGCTATTTCTCCGTGAGCTTCAGCTCTATGCGGCGGTTGCGGCGGTAATCGGCCTCGGTATTGCCAGGCGCGATGGGCTGGAACTCGCCGAAGCCCGCCGCGGCGAGCCTGTTCGGCGGCACGCCCTTACTGATGAGGTACTTCGCCACCGAGATGGCGCGGGACGCCGACAGCTCCCAGTTCGAGCGGAAGGTCGCCGTGCTGATCGGCCGGATGTCGGTGTGGCCGTCGACGCGAAGCACCCAATTGAGTTCCTTCGGGATGCGGCTTTCAAGCTCGTGAAGCGCGGTAGCGAGCTTGTCGAGCTGCGCATAACCCTCCGGCGTCAGGTCGGCGGAGCCGCTGTCGAAGAAGATTTCGGACTGAAACACAAAGCGGTCGCCGACCACCTGAATGTCGTCGCGGTCGCCGAGCATCTTCTTCAGCTCGCCGAAAAAGTTCGAGCGGTATTGCGCAAGCTCCTGCACGCGCTTTGCGAGCGCTACGTTGAGCCGCTGGCCGAGATCGGCGATCTGGGCTTGCGAAGACTTGTCGCGCTTATCCGCATCGCCAAGCGAGTTCTCCAGAGCGGCGAGTTGCTTGCGCAGCGCGACGATCTGCTGATTAAGCAGCTCGATCTGGGCGAGCGCCTGCGCCGTGAGGCCGCGCTGCTCGTCGAGTTGTTTCGTAACGGCCGCGACCCGCATCTCTGCGCTACCGCCCGCACCCTCGGCGCCCAGCAGCCCAGCGAGGCGCTTCTTCTCGGCCTCGGTGGCGGCAAGCGTCGCGCGAAGCGAGGAGGATTCGTCCAGCGCCGAATTCTTCTGCGATTTTTCGAGGGAAAGCGCAAAGGCCAATTGCGCGATCTGCTTTTTCAAGAGGGCCAGAGTATTGTCTTTTCCGCTGGATTCCTGCGCCGCGAAATACTGCGCGACCATGAACAGCACCATCAGGAAGGTGACGGTGAGCAACAGCGTCGAAAGCGCATCGACGAAGCCGGGCCAGTAATCGATGGTGGATGGGCGGCGGCGTCTCGATATTGCCATGTGCTAGCTCCTTGGCGCGGCCGGCGGCCAGACTAATCGCGGCGGGGGGCGCGCGCGGCAATCTCGCGCAGCGCGGTTGCAAGCCGGTTCTGCTCCTTGAGAACCGCGGCCAGCTCCGCCTGATTATGCGACTGGTCGTCAACCCATTCGCGCAAAACCTTCTGCTCGGCCCGCATCTGCTGCACGAGCTTGTCGATGCCGTCGGTCAGCCGGTGAAGCTCGCCGCTTTGCACGCCGCCGCCGCCGTGAACGACGCCGTGCTGCATCTTCTCGGCAAGGTCGGTGACGGCGCGCTGCATGTCGAGGATCGCGAAACGGAGCTGCGATTGCGATCCCGCCCCATCGCCCGCATCGCCACGGCTCTCTGTGATGGTCGAGAGCCATTCCTCCAGCTCGTTATAGAAACGCGATTGTGCCTGGCCCGCCTGGATGTCGAGGAAGCCCAGGACCAGCGAGCCGGCAAGGCCCAGAAGCGAGGCAGAGAATGCGGTGCTCATGCCGGAGAGTGGCGCTTCGAGGCTCGTCTTCAGCTCCTGGAAGACCTGCGCGGTTTCCTTGCCATCGGTGTTGAGCGCCCGAATTGTTTCGCTCACGGAGCCCGTGGTGATGAGAAGGCCCCAGAAGGTGCCGATCAGGCCCAGGAAGATGAGGAGGCCCACAAGATAGCGCGTGGTCTCCCGGCTTTCGTCGAGCCTTGAGCCGATGGAATCGAGGATCGAGCGCATCGCCGTCGCCGAGATCGCGGCTTGGCCCTGGCGCCGCCGTAGCATCATCGCCATGGGCGCCAGCATAACCGGCGCGTTATCCATGGTCATGCCAGGGTCGGAGATGCGGAAATTGTTGACCCAGCGCACCTCGGGATAGAGGCGGAACACCTGCTGGAAGGTGAGCATGACGCCGAATACAAGCACGCCAACGATGAGCAACTTCAGCGGCGTGCTGTTGTTGAAATTGACAAGCTCCAATATCTTCTGATTAAAGATACCGGCGATGAGTCCGATCAGGACGACAAACAAAAACATCCGCCACACAAAGATTTGCGGGCCGGATAGGGTTTTGTAATAGGGCGGCTTGCTCATGGCAAATGCTCTCCGGGATGCGTCGGCCGGAAGTCGATACTAAAGTCTCCCATACAACATTTGCGGCTCACGGGAAATGAGAACTTCCTTGCAAAATGGTAAGGCTCGCGCAGGCCGCCAGTAAGCGGGATCGAGTGATCCGAAATGAGGCGCATTACCCCTCACCCTGTCCCTCTCCCACATGGGAGAGGGAAACGCCCTCACAACCGCTGCGACGGGACTCCCTCTCCCTGTGGGAGAGGGTTGGGGTGAGGGGTAACGCGCTCTGTCCATGGCACATCCTCAGCGGCGGCGGACAACCGCCTAAAGGATCGAAACCAGCACGGAGCATACGGGCTTCTTGCCCCAGGCGAGTTTCATCTCGGCGCGGATCGAGCGCTTGACGGCGTCGCGGACCAGCTCCCGGTCTTTGCGCTTGCCGCGCGGAATGCTTTCCACGGCGTTGTAGACAGCACTCAGCGCGCGCTCGCCCAGGTCGAGGCCCTTGGCGTCGGCGATCGGGACGCCGTTGACGTCGATCTCGGGCTCCGCGGCGAACTCGCCATTGCGCTGGATCACCACGGAAACGGAGATGTGGCCGTTCCAGGACAGGCGCTTGCGCTGGACGATGGCGGGGTCGCCCGCCTGCAGGATCAGGTTGCCGTCCCGGTAAAGCCGGCCGATGGGCACGTCGGCGTCGAGCAGATGCGGGTCGCTCGGGCCAAGATGGAACATCCGGCCGTCGCGCACGCCGCGCACCGCCATGATGCCATGCGCCTCCGCGAAAGAGGCATGCGCTTCGAGGTGGCGCGGCTCGCCGTGCATGGGCAGCACATAGCGGGGCCGCGTGAGCCGGTAGAGGCGCGTCAGCTCGCCCTTTCGCGGATGGCCGGAGGCGTGAATTGGGCCGTCGGGCGCTTCGGTGACGATGGCGATGCCGCGCTCGGCGAGCTGATTCTGGATGCGGATCACCCCGTCCTCGTTGCCCGGAATGGTGCGCGAGGAGAAGACGATGCTGTCGCCCCGGTCGAATTTCACCATCGGATGCTCGCCCTTGGCGATGCGCGCGAGCGCGGCCATCGCCTCGCCTTGGCTGCCTGTCACGAGCGCGGCGACCTTATCGCGGGGGAAAGTGCTGAAGCTTTCCTGGTCGAAATAAGTGAGATGCTCGGGCCAAAGCCCGGTATCGCGGGCGGCCTCAACGATGCGGTGCATGGCGCGGCCGACCAACACCAATTCGCGCCCGGCGGCGCGCGCGGCCTCGGCGATTGCCGTGAGCCGGTTCACGTTCGAGGCGAAGGTGGTGATCGCGATCCGGCCCTTGGCGCGGGCGATCACGGACTTCAGGTTCTCGGCGACGGCTTCTTCGGTGGCGCTTTTCCCTTCGACCAGTGCGTTGGTGCTGTCGCAGACGAGCACGTGCACGCCCTCGTCGCCTAGCCGGGCAAGCTTGGCTTCGTCGGTCGGATCGCCAAAGCCCGGCGTGTCGTCGAACTTCCAGTCGCCGGTATGGAGCACGTTGCCGGCTGGCGTGCGTATGAAAACCGAGTTGCTTTCGGGGATCGAATGCGAAACCGTGACAAGGTCGACGTCGAACGGCCCGATATTGAAGCGCGAGCCCTGCGCCATCTCGATAATGGGCACCTCGGCCGCGTAGGAATGCTCCTGAAGCTTGCTCTTGAGCAGGTGCGCGGCAAACTTGGTCACGTAGACCGGCACGCGCAGCCGCGGCCACATCTCGGCCACCGCGCCGATGTGATCCTCATGCGCGTGGGTGATCAGGATGCCAGCGAGGCTCTTCCGCTCCTCCTCGATGAAGCGCAAGTCCGGCAGCACGACATCTACCCCCGGCTCGGTATCGTCGGGGAAGGTGATTCCGCAGTCGATCATCAGCCATTGCCGGTCCTCGGCGCTGCCGATGCCGTAGAGATAAACGTTGAGGCCGATTTCGCCAATTCCGCCCAGAGGCAAAAACACAAGTTCGGTATTGGCAGGCGTTCCTGTCTTTGACATTCTTTTGATGGTGTCCCGCTTCGCGTAAGTGCAAAGCTTTCAATTTATTGGTCTATTAGTCAGCCCTGGGGCGCTAAGGTAATGTCGCCTGCGTTGACCGTTATGACAACCCCTGCATCCGTTCGTAGCTGAAGGGCGCCTCTTTCGTCCAGGCCGTGAAACCTACCTCCAATCGAGGAACCGTTCAAACTGACATTGAGCGGTTCTCCAATTGCATGCGCGCGCGCGAGCCAGGCGTTCCGGATGCCTGCAAAGCCCCGGCCTTCATTCCAGCGGCCAAGCCAGGCCGCGAAGGCGGGTGCGAGTTCCTCGAAGACGGCGGCGCGGGCGTCTGGGGCGAGGCCCATCGCCGCTACCGGGCGGCCGGTGTCTAGCGGCGCCGAGGCGACGTTGATGCCGATGCCGATGGCGGCGGCAAGGCCCGCGCCCTTTGGCAGCGTGGCGCTTTCGATCAAAATGCCTGCGATCTTGGCGCCTCCCAGCAACACGTCGTTGGGCCATTTAAGGCGCAACGCGGCGGCTTGTTCCGCGGGCAGATGGCGCGCGATGGCGTCGTATGCGGCGAGTGCCGCGACGAAGGAAAGCTCTGTGGCGACGGCGGCGCTTACACCAAGCCGTAGCCCCAAGGTCGCGTAGAGATTGCCCTTTGGCGAGTGCCAGCGCCGGCCGCTACGGCCGCGGCCCTGGACTTGCTCGTCCGCGACGATCCAGAGCGGGGCCTCCGCGCCCGAGCCAAGCTGCCGCAGTGCCTCGGTGTTGGTCGAATCGAGGCCTTCGAAATGCAGGACTTTGGCGGCGGTAGATGTTTGCAGGGGCACGCCTCAGAATAGCGAGCGCGAGGCCACGTCGGCGGCAGCCTTGAGCGTGCTGGGTGCGAGGAGGAACAGGATCACGAAGATCGCGGAGAGGCCAAGGGTGAATTGCACCGAGGCCGGGATCGGGTCGAACGTGGCGCCCGGCTCGTCGAAGTACATGATCTTGACGATGCGCAGATAGTAGTAGGCGCCCACGACCGAGAGGACCACGCCCACCACGGCGAGCCAGTAGAGATGTGCCCGGATCGCGGCTTCGAACACGTAGAACTTGGCGAAGAAGCCTGCCAGCGGCGGTACGCCCGCCAGCGAGAACAGCAGCATCGCGAACAGGAACGCGAATAGCGGCTTCTCGCGCGATATGCCGGCCAGATCGCCAATGGCCTCGCTTACGGTGTGGCCCTGGCGCATGGAGAGGATGCAGGCGAAGCTGCCAAGCGTCATTGCGAGATAGATGGTGAGGTAGATCAGCACGCTTGAGATGCCCTCGACCGGCGCACCTTGTGGCGTTGCCGCGGCGAGGCCGATCAGCGCGTAGCCGACATGGCCGATGGACGAATAGGCGAGCAGCCGCTTGATGTTCTGCTGCCCGATTGCTGCAAAGGCGCCCAGCGCCATCGAGGCAACCGAGATGGCGATAATGATCTGCTGCCATTGATCTGCCGCACTCGGGAAGGCGCCAAGCACGATGCGGATGACCATCGCCATAGCCGACATTTTCGCCGCTGCCGCGAAATAGGCTGTGACAGGCGTGGGCGAGCCTTCATAGACGTCGGGCGTCCACATATGGAACGGAACCGCCGAAATCTTGAAGGCGAGGCCCGCCAGCACGAAGACGAGGCCGAAGATGAAGCCGATGGGCGCGCCATGCACACGGACGGCCTCCGCGATTTGCGGGAACAGCGTGGCGCCGGTATAGCCGTAGATCAGCGATGAGCCATAGAGGAGCAAGCCGGACGAGAGGGCGCCCAGCACGAAATATTTGAAGGCCGGCCTCAGTCGAGCGCAGCTTGTCGCGGCGGAATGCGGCCAGCACGTAAAGCGCCAGGCTCTGGAATTCCAGCGCCAGGTACAGCGAGATCAGGTCGTTGGCCGAGATGGTGAGCAGCATGCCGGCCGTCGAGAGCAGGATCAGCACCGGGTATTCGAACCGGGCCAGCCGCTCGCGCTTCATATAGTCGAAGGACAGCATGATGGTGAAGGCTGCGCCGGCCAGCGTCAGGATCTTCATGAAGCGCGCGAAGCTGTCGTTCACGAACGCGCCGTTGAAGAGCTGCTCGGTGGGTGCCGGCTGGCCCGCGATCAGAAGCGCCGCACCGGCCAGCACGAGGATCGAGACGATGCTGATGGTGAAGGCGGCTCCCCGGCGGTGATAGACGCCCCAGAGCAGCAGCACCATAGAGGCCAGCAGGATGAACAGCTCTGGAAATATCGGAGCGTAATCATTGAGCATCGGCGCTGGCCTTATTCTGAAGTTGTGCGAGGACAGGCGGGACGGTCATGGCGTGGCGCGCCTCGATGAGGTCTTTGTAGGGCTGGATCATCGCATTTACAGCGCCGGCAGTGGTATCGATAACGGGCTTCGGATAGAAGCCCAGGAGTATCGTCAGCACCACGAGCGGTGCCATGATGCCGATCTCGCGCGCGGACATGTCGGGAATGTCGAAGAGCGCCGGCTTCTCAAGCTTGCCGAAGACGATCCGCCGGTAAAGCGTCAGCGCGTAGACCGCCGAGAAGATCACGCCGAAGGTGGCGAAAAAGGCTGCGATGGAATTCGTCTTGAAGGTTCCAAGCAGCGACAGGAACTCGCCGATGAAGCCGCTCGTGCCGGGCAGGCCGACATTGGCCATGGTGAAGAGCATGAAGACGAAGGCGTAGACGGGCATGCGGTCGGCGAGGCCGCCATAGGCCGCGATCTCGCGCGTGTGCATGCGGTCGTAGACGATGCCGACGCAAAGGAAGAGCGCGCCGGACACGACGCCGTGGCTAATCATCTGGAAGACAGCACCTTGCGCGCCAACCTCGGTTCCCGAGAACGTGCCGATGGTGACGAAGCCCATATGCGCGACGGAGGAGTAGGCGATGAGCTTCTTCATGTCCTTCTGGGCGAAGGCGACGAGCGAGGTGTAGATGATCGCTGTCACGCCAAGCACGAACATCAGCGGCGCGTAAGTGACGGACGCGGCGGGGAACATTGGCAGGAGGAAGCGCAGGAAGCCGTAGCCGCCCATCTTCAGGAGGATCGCCGCCAGCACGACGAAGCCGGCCGTCGGCGCCTCGACGTGCGCGTCGGGAAGCCAAGTGTGCACCGGCCACATCGGCAGCTTCACGGCGAAAGAGGCGAGGAAGGCGAAGAAGAGCCAGCCTTGCAGGTTCTCGGCGAAGTGGAACTTGAGCAGCGCCGGAATCTCGGTGGTGCCTGCTACCCCGTACATGGCCAGGATCGCCAGCAGCATGAAGAGCGAGCCGAGCAGCGTATAGAGGAAGAATTTGAAGCTCGCATAGACACGCCGCGCGCCGCCCCACACGCCGATGAGGATGAACATCGGGATCAGGCCGCCCTCGAAGAACAGGTAGAACAGCACGAGGTCGAGCGCCACGAACACGCCGATCATCAGCATTTCGAGCAGCAGGAACGCGATCATGTACTCCTTCACGCGCGTCTGGATCGAGTTCCAGCTCGCCAGGATGCAGATCGGCATCAGGAAGGTCGTGAGGATCACGAAGGGCAGCGAAAGCCCGTCGACGCCGAGGTAATAGGTGATGGTGTCGCTAAGCCAGGGCCGGTGCTCGACGAATTGGAAGCCTGTGGCGGACGGATCGAACTTGACCACCAGCACGAGCGAGACGCCGAACGTGATGAGCGTGGTCCAAAGCGCGATCCAGCGCGCATTCCTTTTGGCCGCTTCGTCGTTCCCTCTCAGAAAGACGAGAAGGAGGGACCCAAGCAGGGGCAAAAGGACGATCGTGGTGAGAATTGGCCAATCCTTCATAGCTTGAACAGCGCCCCGTGGAAGAAATAAGCGAAATAGGAGACAAGTGCGACAACACCGATCAGCATGACGAAAGCGTATTGATAGACGTAGCCAGTCTGGAAGCGTACCGCGCGCTTGGCGAGGCCAACGACGCGGGCCGAGACGCCATCGGGGCCAAGCCCGTCGATGATGGCGCCGTCGCCGTACACCCAGAGGATGCGCGCGATGAAGCGGAGGGGCCGCACGAAGATCCAATCGTACAGCTCGTCGAAATACCACTTGTTATAAAGGAAGGCGTGGATCGGCTTGAAATTGCGCACGGTCCAGGCTGGAAGCCCGGGCGCGGCAATGTAGGAGATATAGGCAAGCAGGAAGCCGCCCAGCATCATCAGCGTGGGCAGCCACTTCATGAGCAGCGATTCCACCGTGTGGCTATCCGCGAGAACCGAATTGTCGGGCAGCGTAAACAGCGCTGAGCGCCAGAATTGCGTGTAGTGTTCCTCGATGAAGTAGGGCGCGAACACGAGGCCTGCGCCAATCGCGCCGATGGCCAGCACCAGCAGCGGCACGGTCATCACGGGCGGCGATTCATGGGCATGCTCGAAGGCGTGCTCGTCGCGCGGCTTGCCGAAGAACGCCATGAACACCAGCCGCCAGGAATAGAACGAGGTCAGGAAGGCGGCGATAATCAACGCCCAGAAGGCGTATTCGGCGCCGGGCGCGTGCGAGGCGTGCGCGACCTCGATGATGGCGTCCTTGGAGAAGTAGCCGGCCGTATAGGGGAAGCCGGTCAGCGCCAAGGTGCCCGCGAGCATCATCATGAAGGTGAACGGGATCGCGCTGCGCAGGCCGCCCATTCTCCGCAAATCCTGTTCGCCGCTAAGCGCGTGGATCACCGAGCCAGCGCCCAGGAACAGGAGCGCCTTGAAGAAGGCGTGGGTGAACAGGTGGAATATGCCTGCGCTATAGGCGCGCAGGCCCAGGGCCGCGAACATGTAGCCGAGCTGCGAGCAGGTGGAGTAAGCGATCACGCGCTTGATGTCGTTCTGCGCGACGCCGACGGTTGCGGCGAAGAACGCGGTGGTGGCGCCGGTCAGCGTAACCACCCAGAGTGCCACGGGCGAAAGCTCGAACAGCGGCGAAAGGCGTGCCACCATGAATACGCCCGCCGTCACCATGGTCGCGGCATGAATGAGGGCCGAGACTGGGGTCGGGCCTTCCATCGCGTCGGGCAGCCAGGTGTGGAGCAGGAATTGCGCCGATTTGCCCATCGCGCCCATGAACAGCAGGAGGCAGATCACGGTCAGTGCGTCGGTCTGATAGCCGAAGACCATGAGCGTGGGCGAGTTGGCGTGCTTCGCGGCCTCGAAAACGGTGTCGAAGTTGACGTCGTGGAACACGTAGTAGATGGCGAAGATGCCCAGCGCGAAGCCGAAATCGCCGATGCGGTTGACCACGAACGCCTTGATCGCGGCGGAGTTTGCGGACGGCCGGTGATACCAGAAGCCGATGAGCAGGTAGGATGCGAGGCCGACGCCTTCCCAGCCGAAGAAGAGCTGGATGAAATTATTGGCGGTCACGAGCGACAGCATCGCGAAGGTGAAAAGCGACAGCTCGGCGAAGAACAGCGGCTGACGGTCGTCGTCGTGCATATAGCCGATGGAGTAGAAGTGGACGAGGGCCGAGACCGTGTTCACGACCACGAGCATCACAACGGTGAGCGTGTCTATGCGCAGCGACCAGGAGGTGTTCAGGGCATCGCCGACGCCGATCCAGGGCATCAGAACGATGGTGGACACATCCTCGCCCTGGATGCCCACCTTAAAGAAGGCGACCCAAGAGAGCACGGCGCTCGCAAGCACGAGCACGCTTGTAAGGAGGCCGGAGGCCCTGTCGCCCAGGATGCGGCCAAAGAACCCCGCAATAAGAGCCCCGGCCAGGGGCATCAAGACAATCGCTGGATACATCGTGCCTCAGCCCCTCATCGAGTTGATGTCGTCAACGGCGATTGAGCCGCGGTTCCGGAAATAGATCACCACGATGGCAAGCCCGATTGCAGCCTCGGCCGCGGCCACGGTCAGAACGATGAGCGCGTAAATCTGCCCGGTGATGTCGTTCAGATAGGCCGACATGGCGACGAGGTTGATGTTCACCGCGAGCAGCATCAACTCGACGGACATCAGAATGATGATGACGTTCTTGCGGTTCAGGAAAATCCCGAAGATGCCCAGCGTGAACAGGATGGCTGCCACGCCCAGATAGTGTTGCAGGGTTATGCCGGTCGCGGCCTCGATGGGAGAAATAGGGCTCAACATGATGTTCAGGAAATCCCCTTCCCGGTTTCCACATGGACCACTTCGATCGCATCCTCGCGCCGGCGGCCGACCTGAGCGGCCACATTCTGCCGTTTGGCGGTGCGCTTATGACGGAGCGTGAGCACGATGGCCCCGATCATCGCGACCAGGAGAACCGCGCCCGACAGCTCGAAGTAATAGACGTATTTCGTATAGAGGACGGCGCCGATGGCCGCCGCATTCGAGATTGGCTGCGCCGGAACCGCCTGGACGGCGCCAGGGGCCACGACGAAACCGGCCGAGACCATCAGCAGCTCGAACAGCAGAACGGCGCCGATCAGAAGCCCCAGCGGCAGGTATGTGGCGCTTCCCTTGCGCAACTCCGCGAAGTCCACATCCAGCATCATCACCACGAACAGGAACAGCACGGCCACCGCGCCCACATAGACGATGACCAGGATCATGGCCAGGAACTCGGCGCCCAGAAGCACGAAGAGGCCCGCGGCATTGAAAAAGGCCAGGATCAGGAACAAGACGGAATGGACGGGGCTGCGCGCGGTGATGACCAAGGAGCCGGAAGCCACCAGCACGAAGGAGAAGAGGTAGAAGAAAAACCCTGCGATGGTCATGCGCGGCCGATCCCGAGTTTAGCGGCGTGAGCCGTTGAAGAACGAATTGTACCTTTGAGTCCGCTGCCCCTGGCGGGAATTAGCAGCGGGCGCTCGCAAATCCCGCCGCAAAGCTATCCTGGCAGATGGCTTGCAGAAGGCGCACCGGCTTTTCGGCTTAAGGGTTAGCGGTAGGACGCGTTTAGTTCAAGGATTTTGTAGCCTTTTGCCGCATCCACTTCAATGGGTGCTTGGCGCGGGCGAATTCGCGCGCCTTCGGCAGCGGATGCCGGGCGGCAGTCCTGCCGTTTCGCCCCGATGACCGTGGCCGCGGCGGATAGAGCGGTCCGCCGCCGAGAAATCGAAGACCCTTGTTTATCTTGATGCGTACGGAATTCATCCGTATATAAATATGAAGCCAAGGAGGTGCGCCATGGCGCGTGAGCATGCTGGGAGTGGGAGAGTCGAGCTTCGGCTCAAGCCGGAAGACAAAGCTATGCTGGCGCGCGCTGCTGCCATCGAACGGCTCGATCTAACCAGCTTCATTTTGCGCGCGGCGCTTCCCCGTGCGCGGGAGATCGTAACTGAATTCTGAAAAGCTACGGCTGTCGGAACGCGATTCACTGCTCGTGCTCGATTTGTTGGAAAATCCGCCAGAGCCATCCGCGCGTCTGCTTCGCGCTGCAAAGGGCGGCTTCGTGCTTGAATGACAGCGCTTGGCTGGGAAGAAAGCCCGCTCGGAAAGCACCATGATCGCAACGCATTCGACTGCGGCGAAGACAGCCTCAACGTCTATCTGAAACGCTACGCGCGTCAGAACCACGAGAACGGCGGAGCAAAATGCTTCCTGGCGGCGCTGTGCGAGAGCCCCACGCGTATTCTTGGCTTCTACACACTGAGTTCCTGCCTCGGTCGAATTCGAGCGCGTGCCCGCCGTCGTGAAGCGTGGTCTTGGCCGGTACGAAGTGCCTGTCTACCGGCTTGGGCCGCCTCGCCGTGGATCGCAGCGTGCAAGGGCGCGGACTTGGTGGGCGGCTTCTGCTGCGCGCTGCCGGGCGCTGCATCGTTGTCGCGCAACAGGTGGGAGGCGTGGCTCTGCTGATTGACGCCAAAGATGACCGTGCCGCGCGATGGTATGAAGGTTACGGTGCGGTTCGCCTCAACGATGCGCCGCTTTCTCTTGTGCTGCCGTTCCCAGTCATCGTCAAAGCTTTGAAACAGGATATTTAGGCGGCAGCAACAGGGGGGCGCCACTACCTATCAACGATACCGCGCGTCGAGTTCCAGATTCCGCGCCAGCACGCGCTCCCAGCGGTCGCCGTTCCCGAGCAGCTTCTCCTTATCGTAGAGCAACTCCTCGCGTGTCTCGGTGGCGAACTCGAAATTCGGCCCCTCGACGATGGCATCGACCGGGCACGCCTCTTGGCAATAGCCGCAATAGATGCACTTCACCATGTCGATGTCGTAGCGCGTGGTGCGCCGCGTGCCGTCGTTGCGGCGCGGGCCGGCCTCGATGGTGATCGCCTGCGCGGGGCAAATCGCTTCGCAGAGCTTGCAGGCGATGCAGCGCTCCATGCCGTTGGGATAGCGGCGCAGCGCGTGCTCGCCGCGGAAGCGCGGGCTCAGCGGGTTTTTCTCGTAGGGGTAGTTGATCGTCGCCTTCGGCCTGAAGAAGTACTTCATGGCAAGCCAGAACGCCGCCACGAATTCCGCCAAGACCGCGTATCTGAGGGATTGTGCGAAGCCCATGCAAACGCTCCTGTGACAAAGAGTCTTCCGTTATCGCAGAGTTTTTTCCCAAAACCGGCAAGGCCACTTTTGGGAACTCTGCTTAAGCGCTAATGCGCCACGCTCCCGAGTGACGGGACAACGAACTGCAAAAACGCGGCAACCCCGACGACCGCGGCAAGCGAGGTTGGCAGCAGCACCTTCCAGCCCAGCCGCATGAGCTGGTCGTAACGGTAGCGCGGCACGATCGTCTTCACCATCGCGAACATGAAGAAGACGACGCAAACCTTGATCGTGAACCAGACGACGCCGGGCACCCAGTTGAACGGCACCACGTCGACCGGAGGCAGCCAGCCGCCCATGAAGAGAATGGCGGTCATCGCGCACATCAGCACGATGGAGACATACTCGCCCAGCATGAACAGTAGATAGGGTGTCGAGGAGTATTCCACCATGAAGCCCGCCACGAGTTCCAACTCTGCCTCGGGCAGGTCGAAGGGCGGCCGGTTCGTTTCGGCCAGCGCCGAGATGAAGAACACCACCATCATCGGGAACAGCGGCAGCCAGTACCAGTTGAGCACCGTAAGCCAGGGGACGCCGAGCAGCGTGGCCAAGCCGTGCGCTCTTCTGGGCGGCGACGATCTCGTTGAGGTTCAGCGAGCCCGCGCAGAGCAGCACGGTGACGATGACGAAGCCGATGGAAACCTCGTAGGAAACCATCTGCGCGGCGGAGCGGAGCGAACCCAGGAACGGATATTTCGAGTTCGAGGCCCATCCGCCCATGATGATGCCGTAGACGCCGAGCGAGGAAATGGCGAAAATATAGAGGATGCCTACGTTCAAATCGGCGACGGCCCAGCCGTCCGCCACGGGGATCACCGCCCAGGCCGACAGCGCCAGCACCGTGGTCGCGAGCGGCGCCAGCAGGAACACGACCTTATCCGCGCCCCCCGGGATCACCGGCTCCTTGAGCACGAATTTGAGGAAGTCGGCGAAGGATTGCAGGAGGCCGTAGGGGCCGACCACGTTCGGGTCCGCGCCGCAACATCACGGCCGCCCAGATCTTGCGGTCTGCAAGCAGCAGGAAGGCGATGATGAGGAGCAGCGCCACAAGCAGCAGGAGGCTCTTGCCCAGGATGATGGCGACTGGAAAACCGTAGTCCCACCAGAGTGCATACCAATCTATATCAGCCATTGGTGCCCGTCGCCCCGAGTTGGTTTACCTGGCTCACGGCCGAAAGCTCGGCCATCACGGCAGACGCCCGTGTAATCGGGTTGGTCTGGTAGTAGTCCTCGATCAGCGGCGCCAGCGGCTCATCCGGCAGCGCGGCGAGACGTTCCTTGGCGGCGGCCGGCAGCGCCAGCCCCTCGTGCGTCAACTGGTCGATGGCCGCGAGGTGCGGATGCGCGGCGTACATCGCCTGGCGCAACTCGCGGAGGTTGTCGAAGGGCAGCTTATGGCCCAGATGCTCCGAAAGCGCGCGGATGATCGCCCAATCCTCGCGGGCGTCTCCGGGCGGGAACACGGCACGTTCGCCAAGCTGCACGCGGCCCTCTGTATTTACGTAGGTGCCGTTCTTCTCGGTGTAGGCGGCGCCGGGCAGCACAATGTCCGCGAGACGCGCGCCTCGGTCGCCATGCGAGCCCTGGTAGATCACGAAGGCGCCGCCGGTGTTGCTCACGTCGAATTCGTCGGCGCCCAGGAGATAGAGCACCTGGATATCGCCGCTGTCGAGCATGCCGTGAACGTCGTGGCCGCCTTCGCCCGGCACGAAGCCGATATCGAGGCCGCCAACCTGCGCGGCGCTTGTGTGCAGCACATTCAGCGGGTTCCAGGACGAGTCTTGGCCATCCACCGCGGCGGCGGCGAGTTGCGTGGCCTTGAGCAGGACGGTTTCGCCGGCGTCATGGTTGAGTGCGGCCTGCCCAACGATAATCATGGGATGGAGCGCGGTCTTCAGCATGGCCAGGACGTTGTTGCGGCCTTCGAGCGTGTCGTCGATCAGCTTGAGCGAGTTGCCGAGCCATTCGTAGGGATAGTTCAAATCGGCTTGCGGCCCGATCAGCGCGACCTTGGCGCGGTTCTGCAGCCAGGCTTTGCGGATGCGGGCGTTGAGCACCGCCGCCTCGGTCCTGGGATTGCAGCCGATCAGGAGAATCGCGTCTGCCTTGTCCACGCCGGCGATGCTGGAGTTGAAGAGGTAGCTTGAGCGGCCGTGCTTCGGGTGCAGCTTGGCGCCGAGCTGGCGGCAGTCGTAGTGCGGCGAGCCGAGCTTATCGAGCAGCGCCTTGAGCGCGAACATCTCCTCGGCGGTGCAAAGGTCGCCCGCGATGGCGCCCACGCCCTTGCCACGAGCCTTGCTGACGCGCACGGCGATCTCGCTGAAGGCGTCGTACCAGGAGACCTCTTCGAGCTTGCCGTTGCGGCGCATGTAGGGCCGGTCGAGCCGCTTGCGCTTCAGCGCATCGACGGCGGCGCGCGTCTTGTCCGAATCCATTCCTCGTTCACGGCGTCGTGGTTGCGCGGCAGGATGCGGAGCACCTCGCGGCCGCGGCTGTCGACGCGGATGTTGGAGCCAAGCCCGTCCATCACGTCGATGGACTCGGTCTTGCGCAGCTCCCAGGGCCGCGCGGTGTAGGAATAGGGCTTCGAGGTCAGCGCGCCGACCGGGCAGAGATCGACCACGTTGCCCGAAAGCTCGGACACCATGCCCTGCTCAAGGTAGGTGGTGATTTCCACGTCCTCGCCGCGGCTGATAAGCCCAAGCTCCGGCACGCCCGCGATCTCGGTCATGAAGCGGACGCAGCGCGTGCACTGGATGCAGCGCGTCATGAAGGTCTTGATGAGCGGCCCGAGATATTTCTCTTCCACGGCGCGCTTGGCCTCGCGGTAGCGGCTGCCGTCCTGGCCGTAATATATGGCCTGGTCCTGGAGGTCGCACTCGCCGCCTTGGTCGCAGATGGGGCAATCGAGCGGATGGTTGACCAGCAGGAACTCCATCACGCCTTCGCGCGCCTTTTTGACGAGCGGCGAATCCGTGCGGATCGCGGGGGGCGTGCCGTCCCGGTTCGGGCGCAGATCGTTCACGCTCGTTGCGCACGACGCCATCGGCTTCGGCATGCCCACGACCTCGACGAGGCACATGCGGCAATTGCCGGCCACCGACAGGCGCTCGTGATAGCAGAACCGCGGGATTTCGAACCCCGCCAGCTCGCACGCCTGCAACAGCGTGATGCCGTCCTCGACCTCGATTTCCCGGCCGTTAATGTTGAGCTTTGGCATAATGTACCTGCGTTGAGCATCCGCCTGCGAACGCTTTATGTCCCAAGGATTGCCACCGGGCAACGGTTAACTGCAAAGGCAGGCGAAGGAAAGCGCGGGTGTATGCACGGCTTCTTTCGCCCCCAGCAAAGATATCCTGCCATTCCTTATGGGTGTGTTTTTACCGCATGGACCAGAAAGCGCAAGCGGTGGCGCTTGTGTAAGGCTTCCATCATCGCGAAGCGGTGGGCCGGAGCAATCCATAAAGCGGCAGGCTCGGGCGCGGAGCCACTTGCTCCCAGGATCGTCAGGGCGTGTGCCAGGCCTCGCGATGACGTGCCGGCCAACGGCAAAGCGCTGCCAAAATTACGCTGCAGCCGGGCCTCAGTCGCGACACGATACTGCTTAAATATCGCGCAGGTTCAACGGTATCCGGATTGGAGCTGCCATGCGCATCGGAAATTTCCTAGCTGCCATTCTATCGGCGGCGGCCTTCCCAGCCTGCGCCGCCGAAATTACCGCCGCTTCCAGCATTGAGGAGGTCACGGTGTTTCCCTCGGGCGCGGAAATCACGCGCACCCTCCCTGTGAAGCTTGACGCTGGCGACCACAGCGTGGCCGTGGACATCTCCGGCCAAGCCGTTCCAGCCTCCGTCCGCGTCGAGGGAACGGCGAGCGGCGGCCTTGAGATCGGCTCCGTCGATGTGCAGACTGTGCACATACCAAGCACGGACCCGGCCGTGTCTCAGTCGGAGCGCAAAAGGATCGAAAGTGAAATCGAAACGCTCCGCGACCGGCGCACTGCGGAGGACGATATTATCGGCGCCGCGAAGCTGCAGCAGGCCTATCTGCAGAACCTCGCGGCTCTTCCGCAAACCCAAGGAGTCCGGGAAACTTCGCCCAACAAGGATTGGAGCGAACTGTTCGGGGTTCTCGGCCCCCGCATGACTGAGGCGTCGAAGGCTATCGGGGAGGCGAAGCTGAGACAGCGCGACTTGGATCGGAGCATCGCGGATCTGGAAAAGTCGCTTCCGGCGGCGAGCAGCAAAACCGAAAGCCGCACGCGGGTGAAGATCAATGTAACCGCCGAAGCCCCGCTCGAAGCCAAGCTTGTGTTGCGATATCAGGTGAACGGCGCGATCTGGTATCCATTCTACGACGCGCGGCTCACAACCGGCGATAGCGCCAATGCACCGAGAACTCACGCTAGCGCACCGGGCGGCCATCACGCAGACGACGGGCGAGGACTGGGAGGACGTAAAGCTCTCACTATCGACCACGCGGCCGGGAACGGCAACCGCCGCACCCAATCCGAATATGCTGAGCGTGGACTTCGAAGCCGCGCCAGCGTCGATTAAAGAGGCAGACGGCGCAACCGCTTACCGGAAGCTAAAAGAGGACTCTGAAGCGGAGCTGTGGAAGCCAAACAATTATTCGCATGTAGCGCCCGCTCCGTCCGCACGTGCCCGCGCAGTAGCCGCGGTCGAGACACAAGCTCAAGCCGCGATATCGGCCTTCCAGGTGGTGTACAAAATCGGCGGCAAGACGACGATTAAAAACGCGGGCGAAACCAAGCGCCTGCAAATCGCAGCCGCCGGCACGGATACCTCTGTCTTTGTGAGAGCCGTGCCTCGCCTCGATCACTCAGCCTACCTCTATGCGAAGCTTGCGCCGGCCAAGGCCTCGTCTCCGCTCCCGGCGGGCGCTGTCTCGCTGTTCCGCGACGGCGTTTTCGTTGGCAGCGGCTCGCTGCCTCAGCTCAGCCCAGGCGACACTTACGAGCTTGGCTTCGGCGCCGACGAGCGCGTGAAGGTGAAACAGCTCCTGGCCGAGGATAGGACAAGCGAAGCCGGTACCTTCTCGAAGTCCCGCATCGAAGAGCGCAGCTACACCCTCACGATCAAGAACCTGCATGCGCGTGCCATGGATGTCGAGGTGATCGACCGCATGCCCGTCTCGGTGCAGGAAGAGATCAAGGTCGATTTCTCGGTCAGCGCGGGGCCGCAGCCCGCCGCCATCGAGGGCGAAAACAAGCGTGGACTGTTGCGCTGGACCCTAAAGGCCGAACCGGACGAGGAACAGAAACTCGTCTATGGCTACCGTGTTACGTCACCGGCCGATAAGAAGGTCCACTATCAAGACCTCAGCGCCGCGCAAGTGGACCAAGCGCAGGTCTTCCGCTTCGGTGCTGCCACGAAGTTTTAAAAGTCCCCTCTCACTCCTCCGCAAGCTCGCGTGGGCTAGCTTGCGGAGGAAGGACAGGATGAGAAGTAAGCAGGCGAGGGGTAACTCATACTTCAGCGATAGTGGGTACTAGGGCTGCCGGTCTTGCGCCGGCCCGGACGAGTGCCCAGGCAGGCCGCCGATGGTGTCCTCGGCCCCGCCGCTGTCGCCCTTGGGGGCGGAAGACGGAGGCACCGCCGCTGGGGCAGACGCTGCCGGGGCGGCGTCGTTCCGGTGGAAGCCGCGGGACTTCATGTCCTGCTTACTCGGAGCGCCCGTGGCGGCCGGCTTTTGCTTGGCATCCTGCTCGCCCGCGAGACAGGGTGGAGACGCCATGGATAGGAAGACCGCCGGAACGGCAATGAAGGCGATGGCTCTAAGCACTTAAAACTCCCTCGATAACGGTGCCCATTATTTTCGCCACTCCTGGATCTTCTGCCCCGTCCAAATCGAGGCGCCCCAGGCCAGGATGGCGAGCGCGGTCGGAAACGGCATGCGCATCATGAAAAACGGTACGCTCAAGCCGATAATGAGTAAAGAGCCGGCTATTCCAATAAGGAAGTCCGCACGAAACTGATGGAGGGGCCAGCCGGCCGCCGCGCCCGTCAGGCCAACGCAGAACAGTAGCAGAAACTGCTCCCAAGTGTCCCAGTTGTGGAAGAAGCGCCCATCGATGATCTGGGCCAGCGCCTGCGCTTGAACGAAGACGCCGGGGAAGAACGTGGCCTTCTCCTTGCCGACGGTGAACGGCAGCGTGTGCTGATCCTGGCCTGCGAAATCCGACCCGATGAGGACGATCTTGCCCTTCAGGTCCGGCGCCGGCGCGCCCGGCTTCGGCGACAAAATCTCATGAGCCGCGTAGCGGGAGAAAACTTGGCCGTGCTCGGGCTCAAGCAGCCAGTCGATGCGCTGCTGGCCGCCAGGGATATCGTGCTTGCCATACGCGGCGGCGACCTCGGGAAGGCCGGCTAGCGCGGCTGAAAGTGAAGGATAGTCATGGGAGGGGTCATCATGCCACACGCCGCGGGTCGCGCGGTCCCCAAGCGACAAGAATTCTTTCGCTCGCTTGAGGCCGATATGGCCCGCTTTGCGGCCGGTCCGCTGGATGAAATCCTGCAGGAACTTCTTTTGAGCGTCGGTTTGCAGATAGGCGTCGTTGACGGCCGCGATCACCACGGGCGCCTTCGAATCCCGGATGGCGGCGACAAGCGCCTCGTCCTTGGCGGGGGTGTTTGGCGTTTTGAAATAGAAGTCGACCCCGACCGCAAGCGCCCCGGAATTCGACACGGCGGTGATAAGCTTGGCGAGCCACGCGCGGTCGGCGGGCGGCACCGAAGGCAGGCCGGCCTTTTCAAGGCTCTCCGGATCGACCATCACGAGCGCAACTGCCTTGTGCGGCCCGGCGGGATGCGGCGAGAAATAATGGATGAGCCAATCCTCGGTCCAGTGCTCGGACCCTTCGGGCAGGTAGTTGTTACGGCCGAGATAGTTGATGACGAGCGCCTGCAAGGCGACAATCACCACTATCGCTGCGACTGTGCCCAGCGCGGATTTCCGGCTCCCCCTCATAATGCGCTTTTAGCCGATAGGCCGGAAAGTGCAAGTTACTTGCCTCGCCTTTGTGCGGAAGGGGTCTTGATCGCGTCAAAATGCCGGCGCGCTCGCAATATATTCAGTTGTCATGGCCGGGCTTGCCCCGGCCATCCACTAACACGAAGGCCGCACTGTGTTTCATGGATGGCCGGGTCAAGCCCGGCCATGACAACAAGGACGATGCTCCGCGCAAGCCCGCCGGCTACCCTGCAAACGTTGGCGTCACGCCGGCGGGTTGCGTAGCGGGCACCTGCTGCGTGCGCCAAGCGTACTCCTCTTTCAGCCGGTGGCAGAGGTCGAGATACATCTTTACCACCGGCTCTTCGGAGTAGCTGGCTTGGAAATGCGCCTTGCCTGCGTCCCCAAGCCGGCCCGCGAGATCGTTGTTGTGGATCAGCGTGTTCAGGGCCTGGGCGAGGGCGCCAGGGTCTTCCTTCGGAACCAGGAGACCGGTCTGGCCATCGGCGATGAGGCGCTCAGCGTCGGTTGAACGCGCCGATATCACCGGAACGCCGTTGGAGAAGGCTTCGAGCAGGTAGCCGATACCCTCGCTGCGAGAGGAGCGGATGAACAGGTCGGCCGACCTCAGCAAGGCGTGCACGTCGTCGCGCCAGCCCAGGAAGCGGATGCGCGAGGAGACCCCCATTTGCGCCGCCAACTCCTTGACCGCGTCCTCGTAAGGCCCACCGCCCGCCATCCAGAGGTAAGCCCGCGGAGCCGCGGCCAGCGCGCGCACGGCGATGTCCGGCCCCTTGTCGCGCGCCATGCGGCCGAGCCACAGGATAAGCGGCGCGTCCTCCGGTGTATTGAAGGCGGCACGGCGGGCCGGTATCGCGGTATTTTCAGGGACGAAGTTCGGGATCAGGCTGATGCGGCTCGAAGGCCACCCTTGCGCCTCCAGATAGGAGGCGACGCGGAGCGAGTTTGCGATCAGGTGGTCGCAGGAGGCGATCGGGCTGCTGAGCGGGTAGCATTTGCCGATGCGCGCAACCTTCACCCACGGCCCTTGCGGGCAGGCGGCGGCGGCATGGGGCATCCAGTTGATCGCCACCGTGGCGTGCAGCGTCTGCAGCACGCGCCGGTACTTGAAGCGGCTGACGATGTCGAAGCGCCCGCCGAACCACGCCGTTTGTAAGGGAATGCCCGCTTTCTCAAGATGCTCGGCGGCCCATGCCTTCCGGCGCGCGATGAGCGCCTGCGGGATGCCGCGCGCGTGGAAGGCTTTCGCCAAGCGGATGAAAAACCGCTCCGCTCCTCCGCGGCCTGAGCTGCCAAGCGCTTGGACGATGCGCATCGGGGCCGGTTCCTGATGTTTCCGCTAGCGCCAGTGCTCGGCGATCCACGGCGTTGGCCGTACCCGCTTGTAGAGCCCCTGATACCAATGCTCGTGGGGCCAGCGTCCTTCTATCGCCTCGTCGGGATCGGGTTTGCCGGTAAACACAACAACTTTGGTTCCATTGGGCAAGGGCGGCACGTTAAAAAAGTTTAGCGGCCACGCCGGGAGAGGCTGTGCTTGAAGCTCAGACACCATTCGTTCGGGTAAAACTCCATCTCATTAATGTTGCGGGAGACATAGGTTTGGCTGTTCCTGTAAAGCCGCAAATATTTCATCGGGTCTGCTTCAAACTGCGACCACATATACGGATGGCTGCCTACCCGGAACCGGAAAATCGACATGTTCGCAATTTTCTTCCCGAATTGGGTCCAGTTCTCCACCGAGCAGAAACTGCATTCAGGCTTGAAATCGAAGAATTCGTCGATTGACCGGTAATGATGAGATCGAGATCGAAATGAAGAACGTTTCCTGAAAGCCCGCAAAAGTCTTCCTTCCAGATGAACATACGGCGAAATGGGCGGTACCGGAAAAATTCCGGCAGAGTGAAGGGGTGCATCGGATGGATCTCGACGCCTGCCACGATACCGCTGGGATCGTCGGTAATGCAGATGAAGCGCAGGTCGCGGCTTGTGTGGCGCTTTGCCATGGAGTAGAGCCGGTTGACATAGCCGGCCCATAGCGGGTCCCCCATTTCATACAAAAAACAGTCTGCGTCATCGCTCGCCCTAGCGCTTTTGAATGCTTGCCCATTTTCCCGCTGGCGCCGCTTATAAACACAGTCGCGGACACTGTCACGCGGGGAACGCATCTTGTGAAGTGGCCCGGTGTGCGATAAGGACGCATGTGGCATTTCTGATGGATGGTGCGGAAATTTATGAAGTTTTGGGGGCGGTATAGCGCTTTAGGCGCGAGTGTGGCGCTGGCGGCGGGGCTTGCGGACCAGGCGTTCAAGGCCTGGATGGTCGGGGTGCTCGATGCCAGCCCCATGCAAAAGATCGTGCTGGCGCCGTTTTTCGACTTGGTAATGGCATGGAATCGCGGCATATCGTACGGGTTGCTGAAGCAGGATAGCGATGCTGGCCGCTGGATACTTGTGGCTGTATCGCTTTGTGCGGTGCTCGCGCTAACATACTGGCTGGCGCAGTTGTACAACCGCCTGCCGGCGCTGAGCCTCGGGTTTCTCATCGGCGGTGCGATGGGTAACGCCATCGACCGCATAAGGTTTGGAGCGGTGGCGGACTTTTTCTCTTTTCACATCGGCTCGTTTCATTGGTACATTTTCAATCTGGCGGATGTTGCGATTGCCGCAGGTGTAGCAGGGCTGCTTTACGACGCGCTCGTGGCCAGTCACAAAAGCGCCGGAAAACAGGCTTAGCAGGCGAAACTCTATACAGACGGGGCCTTACAATGTCTGCATCGCGCAAATCCTTGACAGGCTTGGCAGCCGCCATAGCGCTTGGCATGCTGGCTGCTGGTTGCGGTAGTGTTGGAGATATGGGGCTTGGCGGCGCGAAGACGGCCATGCTCGGGGCCAAGACCGGCCCGCAGTCGCCCGATCTGCCCGAGCGGCCCAAGCTCGTGATGCCCGCGCCCAATACGCCGCTGCCAGCACCCGGCGAGGCGCCCGCGAAGGCATGGGTGGCCACGACGCAGCAGCCGAACCAGCAGGCGGCGGCTGCCGCGCCCAAGGAGCAAAGCTCCGGTAGCTGGTATTCCGGCATCTTCGGCTCGAAGACGCAGTAACCCAGCCAGCTCTGCCGCGCCTGCACAGGCATAAACCGCGCGCCCGTCGCCCGGAAGCCGTTTGCGGCTATCCGGGACCGCAACAGGCGCAAGCGCTTTTCTGGGACGACGGCTTGAGCGGTTAACAGGCCGTGTCTTTCGCCTAAGGCCGTACCGTGGTAAATGCGGGCACGGTTAACGCCCGCGCGCGATGTGTTCTGTGCGCATCTTTTTGCGAAAATTTTCGCGTTTTGGGTGCAATTCCGCGCTTCCAGAATCCCGTTAAATATACCCTCGGACAGCGCGTTAACCAGTCGGCTCGCCTCGGTAATCCGCAGACAGATTAAAAATCAAAGCAATTTATCTCGTTTCATCAGGCAGTTAGGCAGCAGCCTCCGGCTTAATGAAATTTAAAAGTATTTGTTCTATATTGGATCAAATCAGGCGGATGCTCTCACTAGAGCGGTGGGGTGGCCTGGAAAGTGTTAATGGCGTGGGAGGCGGGGGGTGCCAAAGGATGGGTGTCGCCGATGCGGTGGCCGGCAAGCCCGTAGGCGAATTGCGCGAAAAGGACGCAGCCGAACACGACAAGCACAATGCCCGAAACCTGGTTTATCAGCTTGAGCCGGTCCTCGGTCAGCTTGTGGCGCACGCGGCTGATGAGGCGGGAGAGGCCTGCCCACCAGGCGAGGCTTCCGGTCATGATCGAGGTGACGGCGGTGATCGCCTGCACCCAGGTGTTGACGCCGCCCAGAACCGACGTGGCGCCGCCGAATAGCGCAAACACGCCCAGGATCGAGCCCGGATTGGTGATGGTAAGGAAGAAGGTTTGAGGCACGATGCTCAAATGCGGCACGAGACGCCAGACACGGTAGCGAAGCGTCGGCCGCAGGAATTGCGGGATGGTGGCGGAGAGATGTCTGAGCCGCGCGATGTTCATTGTCGCGGTTGCGACGATCTTTGGCCGCGCCCAATAGACGTTGAGGCCGAACACCGTGAGGATCACGCTCCCGGCAAGCTCGATCTTGAGCTGGTGGGCATGCATGAAGCCCGAGATGGCGCTGGCCCCATAGGCGGCGATCATGGCGACCATGCCGTCCGCCAGAACCGCGCCGAGGCCCGCCGCGAAGCCGCCCCAGAAGCCGCGCTCAAGCGTCCTCTGAATGCAGACGATGTTCACCGGACCTACAGGCGCGGCGATGAGTATGCCGATAAGCAGGCCAAGTACGGCAAATCGCGTCGGATCGATGATCGACTGTGCCCACATTGGCCGATTCAGCCCTCTCGTCTCGTGGCCGGGAACATGCCGCCTTTCCCGCCATCGTCACGCCCAAAACCGGAAGCGAGGTGACTGAGATGCCGCCGTGCTCCCCCCGCCGCCATCCATGCCGCGAAATCGCTATGAATTGCAACAGGAGACAATTGTGATCGCTTTGCCAAGGGCAATTTTTGTTCGCAGCGAAAGATGGTTAAGCTCATGGCGGCGGCTTCCGGCGATGGCGCTTGCCTGCGTTCTGCTGGCCCTTGGGGGCGCTTGCTTCGCGGGCGAGGTCCAGATCGGGCGCGATCTCACGAAGCTGCCGCCCCAGGTGCAGCGCATGCGGCAGGCCATTTTGCAGGCCGCCGCCAGCGGCGATATCGCGCAGCTTCGCCTGCCCATCGACATGAACGAGATCCCCCCGGTGTTCGGCAAAGGCAATACTCGGGACCCGATCGCCTATTTCAAAGCCGTGTCGGCGGACGGCAACGGCCGGGAGATTCTGGCGATCCTCTACAGCCTCTTGACCACCGGCTACGCCATCGCCAATCCCGGCACGAAGGACGAGATGATCGTGTGGCCCTATCACGCGCTGATGGCGCCAGGCGCCCTTACCCCGAGCCAGGAGGTCGAGCTTTACCGATTCGTGCCGCCGGCGCGGTTCAAGGAAATGCTCGCGCGCGGGAAATACAACTTCTACAGCATCGGGATAGGCCGGGATGGCGTGTGGCATTATTTTGTATCCGAGTAGCTCCGGCCCGGCGCGGAGCGGCTTCAGTTAGATTCGCCTTGTTTGTTGATAGCACGGGCTTTTCCGCAAGGGGTCCGGGCGGCCGGCTGTTTCCACAAGATGCGAAGCGGAGGAGAAGCGCCGCCGCCAAGGCGGCATCGCAATTGCGGGGTTCCGGAACGGTCGAAATTTAGGGCGGATTGCATTAGTGACGCACCGCTTGCAGGAGCCGCTCAACATAGGCCGGCGACGATTCTCCGTGGCGCGGCCGTGGATGGCCTCGCGGAAGCCGCCGTAGCGCTCGGAGGGCTCAAGGTTCAATTCCACCGTATGGGCGCCATGCGACGCGGCCTCAAGCACGAAATTCGCCGCCGGATAGACCGTGCCGCTGGTGCCGATGGATATGAACAGGTCGCAGGCCGTGAGCTCGCGGTAGATGTCGTCCATGCGGTAGGGCATCTCGCCGAACCACACCACGTCCGGCCGGAGCGTGCTTGGCATGCCGCAGGCCGGGCACATCGAGCCGATGGTGAGAGCCTCGCTGCCGATGACATGACGGCCGCCGCAGGCCGAGCAGAGCGCCTTGGCGATCTCGCCATGCATATGAATTAGCTGCCTGGAACCGGCCATTTCGTGCAGCGGGTCGATGTTCTGCGTCACGGTGAGCACGCTGCCGGGATATTCGGCCTCAAGCCGCGCTAACGCGAAATGCGCCGCGTTGGGCTTGACGCCCGCGCTCTGCCTCCGCCGCTCATTGTAGAAATTCAACACAAGCTCCGGATTACGCCGGAAGCCCTTGGGCGTCGCCACGTCGCCCGGACATCGTACTTGGACCAGATGCCGTCCTTGTCGCGAAAGGTGTGCAGGCCGAACTCGGCGGAGAGCCCGGCACCTGTTAGTATGACGATCTTCTTGTATGTGTTTGCGGTCATGTACGGTGGCGGTGTTGGGTTTGGCTGGCGGTCGCGGCAAAATCGCTTAGTAATGTCCCTGAGGGTGAGATTATGTCAAACCGCTTCGAGGCGCTCGCACATTTGGCCAGTCAAACGCTGCGCACCGGCTATTACGCCGCACTGTACCGGATGACGAACAGGCGAGCCGCCGCCACCGGGCCAGGGAGCCCGGCGCGTGGCAATTCGCCGGCCGGTTCCAAGCCTCTGGACGCTGCTGCAGGACGTTCTCAAGCTGCAGGCGCAGGACGCGCGCAATGTCCGCGACGGCATCTATCCTGTGCCTATCGAGGAGGGCGTATCGCTTGGCCGGCATATCAAGGCAGTGCGGCGCATGTTCGCGGACCTGCCCAAGTCCGCCGAGCGGCGTTCCGGCCGGCGCGCAAACGAAGCGGCGTCGCTGCCTGAGGCCAAGGGGCTGCCCGCCTATTACGCCCAGAATTTCCACTACCAGTCAGGCGGCTACCTGACTGAAGAGTTGGCCAGGCTTTACGACGTCCAGGTCGAGACGCTGTTCATGGGGGCGGCGGAGCGATGCGCCGGCAGGCAATCCCGCCGATCGCGAGGTTCGTGCGCGGCCGCGACCAGCGCCAGCTCCGGCTTCTCGATGCGGCCTGCGGCAGCGGGCGCTTTCTGCACCAACTCGCCCAGGCCTTCCCGGCGATGCGGATGGCCGGCACCGATTTGAGCTTGGCCTATCTCGCCGAAGCCCGCCGCTACCTTCGCGGGCGCCGCAACGTCAGCTTCCTTGAGGCCAATGCCGAGGCGCTGCCTTTCGCGGCCGGGAGCTTCGATATTGTCACCTGCGTCTACCTCTTTCACGAGCTTCCGGCCGGCGTGCGCAAGCAGGCCGTGGCCGAAATCGCCCGCGTCTTGAAGCCAGGCGGCCTGTTCGTCTTTGTCAACTCGCTGCAATGGGGCGACGTTGCCGCTTACGATGGATTGCTCAAAGCGTTCCCCCAGCGTTTCCACGAGCCCTACTTCCTCGATTATTTGAGCGCCCCGCTCTCCGGTCCGGACGGCATCTTCGCAGGGGCTGGCCTGCGCACCGGGGAGGTGTTTCCGCGCTTCTCTCAAAGGTGATTGTTTGCCTGAAAGAAACCGCATAGCTTAGGGCCTGCCCGGTTCGAGACCTATTGCCGGGGGCTTCCGCGCGGCGTAAAGAAATGATTGGCAAGCCGGAAGGGCTTCAGAGCGTCCCGGACATATCGTGACATCGCGATTTGCACGGGGTGGCGAAAAATTTTGAGATCATTTGGTTTGTTTGTGATTGAAGGTCGCGCCTCATAAGAGCTAAGCAGGAGCGTGGCGGGTATGGAGGCGAGACGGGATGCGGATGGCGAGGTTTAGTAATTTCGCGCGCTGGCTCATTGCGGCCGTGCTGCTTTCTGCGGCGGTTTGGATCGATGTGCAGGCGGCGCATGCGCAATCCTGCGGTGGCGACTATACCATTAAGGAAGGCGAGTCGCTCGCGGACATCTCCGCCAGGGTCTATGGAAGCTCATCCCAATGGCCGCTGATCTTTTACGCGAACCAGGACAGGATGGGCGCCAACGCTTCCATGCTTGTGCCGGGGTTGAGCATCCGCATTCCCTGCATGAGCGGGCAGTCGCCTTCGGCGTCCCATGCGCCAGCCGCCGGTACGCCAACTCCATCCGCGGCAACCCCAGCCCCCGTTCCGGCTCCAGCTCCGGTGCCGGTTCCTGGAGACGCAGGGGGCTTCTAGGGCGGCGGCGGCGACATCGAGCTGTCTTCCGTCGTCAGGCAAATCCAATTCCTGACCGCCGACGGCTACACCCCCTTCACCGACCGCACGCTTCCCAATGGCGGCATGATTACCCAGATCGTCAGCACCTCGATGAACCTTATCAAGGAGCAGTCGGGCGGCGCATTCAGCTATAATGTGTCCTGGGTCAACGACTGGGCGGCCCACCTCAACCCGCTGCTCATCACGCGAGCCTTCGATGCAGGCTTCCCGTGGCTCAAGCCCGATTGCGCGCACGTCGCGGAGCTGTCCCAGGACGCCAAATACCGCTGCCAGAAGTTCTTTTTCTCCGATCCGCTGTTCGAGGTCTTTACCGTCCTGTTCGTCAGAGCGAATTCCCCGATTACATTCGCCAAGGACGACGAGATCGTGGGCAAGTCCCTTTGCCTGCCGGTTGGCCAATCCACGCATGAGCTTGACAAGGGCGGGCGGAACTGGGTCAGGGAAAACAAGATTCTCTGCTCCGGCCGCAAAACGTGGAGGAATGCTTCAGGCTTCTAAATAGCGGAGCCGTGAACGCGGTCGTGACGCCAGATTTGACGGGCAAATCGGTGGCGGCGGCGCTGGGATTCTCGGACAAAGTGAAATCCCTGCAGCGGCCGGTCGCCATCGGTACGCTGCATATCATTGTGCCCAAGACCCATCCGCATGCGAGCACCATGCTCTATTATATCAACACGGCGGTCGGGAAACTCAGGGACAGCGGCGAATACGATAAGATCGTCGACGGTCATATGTCGCGCTTCTGGAGCGCGCAGGAACGCAAGTAATAGCTATTGCTGCCGTGTTTTCCGTCATTGCGAGGG
>CAVXDM010000057.1:0-47026 GCA_963760455.1 uncultured Alphaproteobacteria bacterium | reverse complement strand
AACCTGCCCGTTGAAGAAGCCGATGCCGGGTTGCCGCCGTTCGGGTGTTCCGCCGGGCAAATACGGCGTGATTGCGGCGCCAGCCCTACAGTCCGTCATCGCCACATTGGTTCAAACACGGTTAACGCGGATTCCCGGGGGCTCGAAAATCACCAGGAATTTCACAAATATACTTATCGAAACTGGCCAAATTCCGAGCTTTCAAAAACCCCGTTAAATATTGAGGCTTTACCATAACTATGATGTTTAAGAACTAATACTGTATGCAATATCAATGAGTTACAGACAAGACTGCACTTAACCTTTCAGAAAGGCGCATCTGTTACAATTAGTTCAAATTGAAAAAGCGCCCTTTGGCTATCAAAATGTGTACTTTTGGTGTGTGAGGAGTTTCGGTATGGCGTCCCTTCTTAGCGCGCGGCAGTTTCCCCGGATACGCCATTCTCCGGTTCCGGCCGCTACCGGTGGAATCCCGCCTTCGCGGGAAGCACGCCGCGGCGCCGCACGCATTTTCCGTCGCTTTCCAGCCCCGAAGCCGTCACAATAAATCGTCAGTCCTCCCAACCGGTTAGTGACAACAGGCGGAGGCGTAATGGCGAGCGAAATGGAACTGGTGATTACGAGCGGGGTGCAGCTTGTATCGACCGTGCTGGGCGTCTATCTGGCGGCGCGGGCCGCGCACAAGAACACGGTGGAATACGAGGTTATCCGTGCCGAGCGCGACGGCTATTTCATGCGTGCGGCGCTCCTGGAGGAGTTGAAGGATAACATCGCCGCAGTCGATGCCTGGAGCGCCGATTTCCAGGCGCATCTCGACAAGAACCCGGCCATCGAGGCACATGCCGAGGAGCTGAAGGAGGGCGCAGATCCGGAAATCCTGAAGAGCGGCCATGCCTGGGTGGCCTGGTGGAAAGGCCGGCTGTCCGCGTTCCGGCTCACCGACATCAACGACAATCCGCCGGCGCTGACGCTCTCCACCTTGATCTGGGATGCCATGAAGCAGCAGAGCGTCACCTTCCAGCTTCCGGCCGATTTCCTGTCCAGCGTGCGCCGCTATTACAGGGATATCGCCGCCAACATGGAGCATGTGACGACCCGCGAGCGCCTCGAACGCCAGCAGCGTGCCTCCGTCGCCATCTGGCAGGAGACCCGGTACATGAAGGACGCCATAGTGCCTGCGTTCCAGCAGAAGCTGGCCCGCCTGCGCCACGAGTTGCTCAAGAAGGGTGTCACGCTGGATTAGAGCTAGCGTGCAAACCCGCGCACGCACAGAGAACGTAATGAACAGGGCTCGCACCCCTCATCCTGTCCTTTCCCCCGCGGGAGAAGGGACCACTGAACAGCGCTTGGCGCATGCGTCTTATCTGGGCCTAGCACATGTGAATAGAGAGCGTGTATCCTGTCGCAACCGCCATCGCCGTGGAGCCGGAGTGCATGACCGCAAAGCCCGCTGTCCTATTCGTATGTCTCGGCAACATCTGCCGCTCGCCGCTGGCGGAGGCCGCGTTCCGGCGCGAAGCCGCGCGGATCGGCCTCGACGCCGAGATCGACTCCACCGGCACCGGCAACTGGCACGTCGGCGAGCGCCGGACCGCCGGGCGCGCGCGGTGGCGTTGCGGCATGGCATCGACATCGGCGCGTACCGGGCGCGGCAGGTGCGCCGGAGGATTTCCGCCGCTTCAGCCATATCGTGGCGCTCGATCCGCAGAACCTCCGCGACCTTCGCGCGCTGAAGCCCAAGGACGCGACGGCCGCGATCAGCCTCCTGCTCGACCACGTTCCGGGCCGCGAAGGCGAGGCCGTGGCCGACCCCTATTATGGCGGCGATGAGGGCTTCGAAGTGACCTGGGCGGATGCGACCCTCGGCGCGCAGGCGCTTGCGCGGCAGCTGGCGGAGCGGGAATGAAGGGGCTCGCCGAGGCGGGCGCGGCGCTGCTTGGGGCCGGGCTGCGCCGGTCGCAATCGCTCGGCGGCGGTGCCTTTCGCAGATCGTGCATATCGTCCTTGAGGACGGGCGCGAGGCCATCGTGAAGACCGGCCCCGCTCCGCAAACCGAAGCGGCCATGCTCAAGGCGATTGCGGCGAGCGGAGCGCCCGGCCGGCCGTGCTGGCGGTCAGCGGCGAGGTGCTGGTGCTGGAGGCTATGCCTGCGGGTGGGCCGCTGAGCGGGGCGTGGGCGGATCTGGGCCGCGTGGCGGCGACGCTCCATTCGGCCAGGGGGGCGTCCTATGGCTGGGCGGAGGATTACGCTTTCGGCGCGGTCGCCATCCCGAACGGCTGGGCTGGCGATTGGCCGCTGTTCTGGGCGGAGCGGAGGCTGCTGACGCATTGCCGGCACATCGCTCCGGCGCCTGGCCCGGCGCATGGAAGCGCTTGCCGCGGACCTTCCAAACCGGCTGCCCGCGCACCCGCCCGCGGCCCTGCTTCACGGAGACCTGTGGGGCGGCAACGTGCTTGCGGCGGGCAACAGGGTAAGCGCGCTCATCGACCCGGCCTGCTATTACGGTCACGCCGAGGTGGATATCGCGATGCTTGAGATGTTCGAACTCCCCGCCGCGCGCATTCTACGAAGCCTACGGCGCGCCGGAAGCCGGCCACCATGAGCGCATTGTCATCTACAAGCTGTGGCCCGCGCTGGTCCACCTCAGGCTTTTCGGCGCTTCCTACAGGCCGCTTGTGCTCCGCCTGCTCTCCGGGGCGGGCGCGTAATAGCAGCGACCGTAAGTTTTGACCGCTTCCATCATTGCGAGCCGCGAAGCAATCCAGACGCCGGAATTGCAACGCAAATTCTGGATCGCCACGGCGGCGGGGGGCGCCACACATGACGAACGAGATTTCCGGACGGTCGAGACTTATGGCCGCTGTAATAACCTGCCCAGAAAACCCGTGCAGGAGCCGTAGGCCGGAGGGAGGCTGCCGCTTCGCCGCGGACCGCGCGCCCCTTCAATCTCTGATGCATAGCTGCAACAAACACGACAAATGGTTGCAGAGGTTATTGCAACTTTACCAGCAAACGGATAGGAGTTTCTCCTCAATGGAAAAAACTTTTGCCGATGGTCATCCGGATGAGCCGGTTCGTATTGTTAGTGGTCGATATAGCGCTCATGACTTTCGCGACGCTCGCGGCGTTCATATTGCACGCAAATTTCGAGGTCTCTGAAGCCCGGCTTCTTGAATTCCTCCCCTATCTCGCGGCGACCGCAGTGGCAGCGCTTGCCATGTTCTCCGCCGGAGGCCTCAACCGCACGGTCAGGCGCTATTTTGCGCATCCCGATTATTGGCGCGTCATGGGCGCGGTTGCCGCGATCGTTTGCGCGGCGGCGGCGATCGGGTTCGCCTACAATCGCCTCGACGGGGTGCCGCGTTCGCTGCCGGTCCTGCAACTCCTGGCGACAGGCCATTCTTTTGGGGGCACGCGCAGCTGCAGCGGGTTGGCCGGACGGCGCGCGAGGACGGCAAAACTTCAGCGGCCTTGCTTGAGCTTCCCACACCACCCAGCCCGCTCATACCGTCATCGTTGGCATTTCGCGGCTTACCGAGACCTATCTGCAGGCCGCCGCCAGCTCGCACCAGGGCGGATAAAGATCGCGGGCCTGGTTGGCCGCTCTGGCCGCCACGCAGGCCGGCTGGCGGCAAACTATCCGGTTTTGGGGCGTTCCGGAGGATATCGAGCACATTCTGGACGCGCTGGCTCTCCACGGCGTTCATGCTGACCGCATTGTGGTCGCAGCCCAATTCGAAACGCTGTCCCCAATGGCGCAAGAGGCACTGCTTTGTGCCGGGCGCTCGCGCAACATCCCGCTTCATTTCCTAGCCGAAGACTTGGGTCTCAAGGAGCGGAACTGCTCCGGCGCCAAGAGCTGCGAGCTGTCCGTAGAGCAGGAACTCAGCTTCGAGCTTCCTCCCGCCGAGCTAACCTTGTCCGCGTCGCGGCCCTATTGGCGGACGAAACGGGCGTTCGACGCGGCTGCCGCATTCGTCCTGCTTATTGCCAGCGCTCCACTTTTGCTGATTACCGCCGTTTGCGTTGCCGCTAGCATGGGGCTCCCCGCCGTATTCTGGCAGCAGCAGCCCGGACTCGGCGGCAAACCTTTCCGCATTTACAAATGGCGATCTGGTTAACAAGATAAAGGTACGCTTATTCGAGGCGCCGTCCCAAGTATGAAGGCTACTATTTCACGCAAAGGTTGCGCTCCTTGGGGCAAGCAGGGAACCAGCCATCTAACTTTTGGGTGCAAAACACATAACAGCTTAACTTGCCTTGTGCTTTGGGTGGTTGCGTTTCGCCCGTGGTGCGGTAGCTTGCGAACCTCAATTCTGTCGTCTGGGGGAATAACATGAGTTCAGTAAAGCGTTTCAGTGCATGCGCCGCTTATGCCGCAAGCGTGGTGTGCGTGGCCGGTCTTTTTTCTTTCAGCGGCCAGGCGCTGGCGGAAGACGTGAGCGTCAGTCCAGAGCTGACCGCCCGCATCGCCAAGGAGAAAGAGGACCGCAAGGCCTGCAAAACCGACATCTGCAAAGCTTTCGCCCAGCCGGGCGATGGCGCTGCGATCGCCTGCACCGTGACCAAGACGTGGCTCGCGTCCGAAATTCAGACGGGCTTTCTCGGCGACAAGCTGACCTGGCCCTGGGGACACGCTCAATGCAGCTCATCGATAGAGCTTGACCGGAAGGCCATCGCCGATGCGGCAACCAAGCCCTCCGCGACCATGAAGCTGAAGAAGCACAGCATCTCCTGCAAGCTAGACAACAAGGACCCAAAGGCAGGCACAGCCTACGATCTTAAGCTCACCATCGAGCCAACCGTGACCTTCGAAAATGGAAAAGCGGTGAAGGCCGAGATGGGCTGGGGCACGATCGAGGCGCCGGTTCTCGCCAAGACCGCCATCTGGTCCGCGACCGCGGTCGACGCGACGTTCAGCGTGATTGCAAACGGCGTCGTCAGAGACATCAATGCCTTCCTCACCGACAAATGCAAAGAGGTGGGCGTGGAGATCAAGCACTAAAAGCCGGGCGCGCCCGCCCTTCTGGATGAATCTCGCAGAGCCCCCCTCATCCTGTCCTTCTCCCCAAGGGGAGAAGGGCCCCCTGAATGGGCCGCAGCCTGACTCCCTCTCCCCAGCCGTATCCGCTCGCGGATACGGCCACACTGCGATGCAAGCTCGCCAAGGCGAGCTTGCGGGGAGAGGGAGTCAGGCTGCGGCATGGGTTTCTTCTTTTCCGCCGGAGTTGCCTCGGCTACGAAGGCGGAAGCAATCCAGAAGCGGCAGGCACAATGCTGGTTCTGGATCGCCACGGCCGCCAATGCGGCCTCGCGACGACGGGAATGCACCGGAGCGGCAGCGATCCGCGCCCATTCCTGGGGCAATACGCTGGACGCAACATCGAAGGCAGTTTTGAGATGAAAGTTCTGGTCACAGGTTCCGCGGGCTTTATCGGCTTTCACGTGGCCAAGACGCTGCTGCAGCGCGGCGACGCGGTGGTGGGTTTCGACGTGGTCAATTCCTATTACGATCCGGCGCTCAAGGAAGCGCGCCTCAAGATCCTGGAGCAGACGGCCAGGGAAAACAACGGAACCTATAGCTTTGTGCGGGCAAACCTCGCCGATACCGCGCAGGTCGACACCTGCTTCGCGGAGCACCGCTTCGACCGCGTTATTCACCTCGCAGCCCAGGCCGGCGTCCGCCACAGCATCGACCACCCCCACGACTACGTGCAATCCAATCTCGTCGCCTTCACGAACATCCTGGAGTCCTGCCGCCACAACGGCACGCCGCACCTGACCTACGCCTCGACCTCCAGCATTTACGGCGCCAACACGGCGATGCCGTTCTCGGAGCACCACGGCGTCAATCATCCGCTGCAATTCTACGCCGCGACCAAGCGCGCAAACGAGCTGATGGCGCACGCCTACAGCCACATGTTCCGGCTGCCCACAACGGGCTTGCGGTTCTTCACCGTCTACGGGCCATGGGGCCGGCCCGACATGGCGCTGTTCCTGTTCACGAAGAACATCCTTGAGGGCAAGCCCATCCCGGTGTTCAACTACGGCAAGCACACGCGCGACTTCACCTATATCGACGACATCGTCGAGGGCGTGATCCGGGTGAGCGACAGGATCGCCGAACCGGACGCCGCGTGGCGGGCCGATGCGCCCGATCCCGCAACCTCGAACGCGCCCTTCCGCATCTACAACATTGGCAACAACTCTCCGGTCAAGCTCGACGCCTACATCGAGGCCATCGAGCAGGTGCTTGGCCGAAAGGCCGAAAGAGAGCTTTTGCCGCTGCAAAAAGGAGACGTGCCGGACACATTCGCCGACGTCAGCGAGCTTGAAGCGGCCGTGAACTACAAGCCCGCGACCCCGGTCGCCAACGGCGTCGCCCGCTTCGTAGAGTGGTATCGCGAATATTACCGCGTGTGAGGCATGGGGCGCGCTTATATCGCCGTGCATCCCCGGCAAAGGCCGCGTTTTGGCGCGGGCTGATGGCGGCATCTCTGCGGCGTCCCGCCCGGCGTACCAACGGCCATAACTCTTGACCGCTTCCGCCGCCTTGTCCGTCATGTGTGGATGGCTCCCCTGTTGCAAGGGTTTTTTGGGCGGCGTGATGTTCTTTGGCGGGTGCGGTCATGTGTACGGCGTTTGCGGTACGTTTGACCGCTGCCCTGATGCGATCCACGGACGAGGTCCCGATCATCGCGGCGGACATTGTGTCCGATGACGGTAGCGGGTTTTCCCAGTCTGGCCGAGCCTTGAGCATCACTGCTTATTTCACCCTTGCGAACGCTATAAAATCCGGGCCTTAGGTTTGTATGTCATACGGCGCATCGTGGCTCCCATTGCGCAGTTTCTCTGTTTGGCTGAGGGCCGTTTCTCCGTCCCGGCCTAACTCCGTAAAGGCACCGCGCGCAGTGGCGGTCAACACTGGCCGCAAGGCCACCGCGGCACGCGGCGCGGAACGCGGTGTTGACGGCCGCGAGCACGGCGCCAGGATTGGGGGAACCGGGCGGCTCATGCACACCCCGCCGGCGCTGGAAGCTTGGCCGCCACGAGCGGCCTATAGGCCTCGTCCCTGACCATCACAGCCCACGCGATGCGCGCGAGCTTGTTGGCAAGCGCCACCGTCACCGCGCGCTTGGAGCGCCTGGCCAAGAGCCCCTGCATCCAGAGCGCAAGCGGCGTGGTTTTATTCGCCAGCGATTTCAGCAGAGACGTAGCGCCCAGCACGAATAGCCGGCGCAGATAGCGGTTTCCGGCTTTGGAGATACGCCCAAGCCGCGTTTTGCCGCCAGTGCCGTCAAGCTTGGGCGTAACCCCGATCCAGGCCGCGAAATGCCGTCCGTTCCGGAACAGGCTTGGATCGGGAACCAAGGCCCGGCAAGCCGTGGCCACTACGAGCCCGATGCCGGGAACGCTATCCAGGCGCTTGCTTCTGTCATCGCTCTTATGCCAGGCCCTGAGCCGCTTTTCGATGGCATCGAGCTGGCTGCCAATCGCCGCGATCGTGTCCAGGAACCCCGAAAGTGTGGCGCGCACCATATCCGGCAGCGCCTCCGCCGGGGCCTCGCACACAATCTTGATGAGGTCCGGCAGCTTGCCGATGCCCTTGCCCGCCACGGTGCGCTCAAGTAGCGCGTCGTGCGGTAGCGCGCCGCTAAAAATGCCGAACTCGGCGAGGTGAGCGCGCAGCGCGTTTACCTGCATGGTACGGTTCTTGATGAGAAGATCGCGTGAGCGGTGCAGCGTGGCGATGGCCTGGTTCTCCATCGTCTTCACCGGCACGAAGCGCATCGTTGGCCTGCTTGCCGCCTCGCAGATCGCCTCCGCATCGATGGCGTCATTCTTGCCCCGCTTCACGTAAGGCTTGACGTAGGCTGGCGGGACAAGCTGAGTCTTGTGGCCAAGCTTGCCGATCTCGCGCGCCCAGTAATGGGCCGTGCCGCAGGCTTCCATCGCCACCGTGCAAGGCACGAGCTTGCCGAAGAACCGCAAAACCTCGTGCCGCTTGAGTTGCTTGCGCAAAATGCAGCGGCCTGCCGCATCGGCTGCGTGAACCTGAAAAACCTGCTTGGCCAAGTCCAGGCCGATTATGCTAGTTAACACAGGTACGGTAAACGCGAAAGCTTGGCGCTTCAAACATGCGCACTTTTGCGGATCTTTTCTCGTTTTTGCTTGAATTCCGCACCTCAAAAACCCTGTTAAATATAAACGAATATTTGAATTAACTAACGACGGACACGCCGCAGCCGCTCACCGCTATGGCGGCCTCATATTTTTTGCTGTTATACCAATACCATAGCCGGTTATTCCCTTTAACCCTTACTCAAGACGTTTCTGCTAATATACTTCAAAATTGAAAGACGCCGCTCCGGCCCTGGCAAAAGCGCCGGCGGAGCAGCCAGGAGCGTTAACATGGCGTTATTTCAGTGGCCGGAAGCCGCAACCGTTGTGGGGCACCTCCCGTCATCGCGAACCGGCTCCTGGCCGGCGCGGCGATCCAGACACGGGGGCAACATTCGCGGCCCCTGGATTGCTTCTGGGCCTATGCCCCTCGCGATGACGGAAAACGGTGAAAACCCGCAGCGTCCGAAATTACTACTGCCCCGAAAGCTTGAACGACTTCACGAACTCGTCCACATCGGCGGGCTTGCCGCCCGGTTTGGAGGCCAGCCCCGCGATCATGATCGACGAACGCGGGCTCGTCATCACCGCGACCCCGCGTCCGGCCGTCTTCTCGCCTTCGAAGGTGAACTCGACCCGCTCGGCGGAGGTGCCGTTGGGCAGCTTGATGGCGCTGCGCTTGCGCTCCGTCATCTGGGCCGGAAGGCTCGTTACAAAGCTCTGCACATCGGCCACCAGCTCCTTATCGACGTCCATATCCTCCGTGTACTCGGTGTAGCCGGCAAGAAAGGCGCCATCGGCGCGGTTCACCGAATAGATGGTCGATTTGACCTGCGGCGACAGCGCGACTTCCTTTTCCTGCGGCTTATCGGGAAAAACGATGGTGTAGCCGCCCTTGGCCGGGGTGAACGGAACTTCCGCGCAAAGTGCACTGGGCACCAGCACCGCAACGGCAAGCGCCGCGAGCCTCCCGAACTGCCGATTTATCATGATAAGCATTACCTCCTGTTGTCGAATGGGGCTCCGGCTTGGAGTCCCCGCTTGCTCTGCCGGTTCAGCCGATGCCTAACGGCCCCGGCTCGAAATTGTTCCGATCACTGATTGTTTGACCCGCATTTGCCGCATGCTGAAGCGCCGAACGCAACATCTGCTCAGCTTCCTGAGCGCCAGCACCTCCCCTGCCGGCAGGCATCGCGATATCGGCCGCGATGGTGGCCGGGCATGTAGTGTAGATCAGCACGCGGGTGGCGAGCGCCGCCGCCTCGCCCAGGTCGTGGGTCACGAACAGCGTCGTGACGCGCTCGGCCTTCCAGAGCGCCGCGAACAGGCTGCGCAGCTCGGAAGCGGCCTTCTCGTCGAGCGAGACGAACGGCTCGTCCATCAAGAGGATCGTGGGGCCGAAGGCGAACGCCCGGGCGATAGCCGCGCGGCGCTGCATGCCGGCCGAGGCCTGGCCGGGGAAAAGATCGTGGCAGCCCTTGAGCCCAACCCGGTCGAGCCAACCCGCCGCCACGGCCCGCGCATCGGGCCTTCCCGTCAGCGGGAGGGCCACATTCTCGGTCAAGGTCCGCCAGGGCAAGAGGCGCGGCTCCTGGAATACATAGGAGAGGCGGTGCCCGTTCCTGCCGCTGAACCGCACCTCGCCCTCGAATGCGCCGTCGAGCCCGGCGATGATGTTGAGCGTCGTGGTTTTGCCGGCGCCCGAAGGCCCCAGCACGCAAACCAGCTCGCCCTCGCACAGGTCGAATTCGAGGTTGGCGATGGTAAGCCGCCCGGCCTTGCCGCTGCCGTACACCTTGCGGCGTATGTCGACCGACAGCACGCTCATGGGCGCCACCGGTTGGCCGCCGTCTGCCAGGGGCGCAGCAACACGGCCTCGATAACGAAAATCACGGCGATGAAGCTCAGCGCGTAAGCGAGGATACCGGTCACGTCGAAGTACTGGAAGTACATGTTCAGCTTGAAGCCGACGCCGCTCGAAAGCCCGAGCAGTTCGACGATAAGCACAATCTTCCAGACGATGGCGAGCCCGGATCGCGCGGCAACCGCAAAGTAAGGCGCAAGCTGCGGAAGGTGAACATGGCGGAGGCGCGTCCACCAGTTGAACCGGTAGAGCGTCGCCATCTCGTCGTAGCCAGTCTGCATGGCCTGCGTTCCCTCCCGCAGTATCACCGCGACATTCGGGATCTTGTTCAGCGCGACCGCCGTCACCGCCGCGGCCTCGTTCTGGCCGAGCCACACGAAGCACAGGATGATGATAATGAGCGCCGGCAGATTGAGGAAGAGTATCAGCCAGCTATCGAAAAACAGGTCGAGCTTCGGAAAACGGCCGAGCACAATGCCGATGGGTGCGCCGATGACGAAGGCCAGCGTGAAACTCGCGGCGACGCGCAGCAGCGTTATGGCTGTGTGGTATGGAAGCTCCCCCGACTTAACGCCGGCGGCGATGGCGGCGCCAACTGCGGCGGGGCCGGGGAAATGCCGCGATTGCGCCAGCCAGGCCACCAAGGCCCACAAGGCGAGCAGGGCCAGCAGCGACACCGCGCCCGCGATCAGCCGGCCCTGCTCCCCTGCGGCAAAGGCAGCCGCCGCGCGGTTCCGAAGCGCGGGACGTTTCACTTCATGTGAAGCCGCCCTAGAGAACAAAGCCATCCCAGAACGCCTTTGGATCGAACTGGACGCCCGCGCCGGTTACGTCCTCGCCGCCGGTTTCCCGCACGATCTCAAACAATTTGCGCGCGTCCTCGCGGCTCGCCTGGTCCCAGCTATGCGGCACGCCTTCGCGATAACGGTCCCGCAACCGCAGGAACTCCTCATCGCTGCCGGCCTTCATCAGCGGCCTGATGCGGTCCCACTCCGCGTTGGAGTCGAGCAAGATGCGCTGCGCCTTTTGCACCGCCTTGGCAAAGCCCTGCAGCAGGGCGGGCTCGTCCCTGGCCAGGCTCGCGGGGAACACAAAGCCCACCAGCGGCAGCTCGGGACCGATGCCGAAAGAGCGCATGATATCGGAAACCGCGATCAGCCGCCGCCAGCCCTTGGCTTCGAGCCTCGCCGCGAAGGGCCAGAAGTTCAAGAGCGCGGCCAAGCGGCCCAAGCCCGCCTGCTCGTTCAGAAGCGGAGGCGCGCCGAAAACAGGCTTCGCCGTGGACGCAAGATCACCCGCGCCGTGCTTAATTCCGTAAGCGCGCAGCAGAATCCAGCTCTTGTCGATTGGCCGCCGGCGACGCCGATTTCCTTACCTTTGAGATCGGAGATTTCCTTGAGCGGGCTTCCCTCCGGCACGATCACGCCGCCCAGCGCCGCGGTAAACGGCATGAACAGGTAATCGCCGCCGAGGCTCCTTTGCCGCATGACCCAGAACCAATCGGTTATCGCGATATCGGCCTGCTGCCCGAGAAGCGCGATATCCGCCGCGCTGTTGGACGCCAGGAGCCGCTGCGTAAGCGTGAAACCCTCGGCCGCGTCGAGCTTGTTGTTTGCGATGACGTCGAACAGCCATTGGCCGGTGCCGAATTGCACGGCCCCCGCGGTCAGCGAGGTCTTGCGCTCCGCCCTCGCCCCGAGCGGCACAGCCGCGGCAATCGCGCCTGCCCCCGCAAGAACTTCACGCCGCGAAAATTGCGTGCCCATGGTCCACCCCCTTGGAGAATGCCGCTATTGGGAAAGGCCGGAAGATGCGATGACGCAAGCTTGCGAACAGACTGCGGAAAGCCAACGTCCCGTCCCTTTTCTTATGATTGCGGTTCCACCCTTTTTATAGCGTGAAGATAGGGAGCTTCCCCCCATCCTGCCATCAGCTTTATTGCCTATTTGGTTGCCGCAGCGAGGCGCTGCGCCGGTTCGTAAAGAAAGCGGTAACGAATTCCGATAAATAGCTGCTAACCATTGCAGGAAATTTCAGTTTGCGGGCAATTTGAATTAAATCGTTTTTAAGCTCGCGGCGCTAATGTGCTGGCAAGCGCCGCTCACAGGCGCAAAGCTTTTCGCCGGTTACGTTGGAGGTATGTTATGCGTTCGAAGCTTCAACAGTTTGTGTTCGATGAGAGAGGCGCCGCGGCAATCGAGGTCGGCCTGATCGCAGCGGGCATATGCGTCGCTCTGATAACCCTAGCGGGTCAGACGAACGCTGACGTCAAGATGGTGTTCGAGCGGCTTGCCGAATTCCTCCGCTCGCTGAACCTGCATGCGATGACCTGAGACCCGGCGAACGTCGGAAGCCAGCCTATAATCGCGCCCCATGCCTTCGCAGCGGCAGCAGCCCGCCCGGTTTCCGCCGGATGGGCTGGCGCCGCCGGCAGCTTCTCCCAGCGAATTCCGCATCGAATCTCCTCGAACAAGCCGCCGAGGTCTATGCCCAGTTCCTTGTCCCCCACGGCGAAATGCTCTTTCAGCTCGTCCATGCGTTCCTCAAGCCGCATGAGCGTGAGGCCAAGCTTTTCGATCTGCTCGGGGGTCAGCCGCCCGCCTTCCACCCGGCGCAGAGCCTGCCGCTCGATGAGTTGGCGGACCACCTCGACGATACCGAGCACCAGCCGCGCGAGATCGTGCTCCACGCTATCTGTATCGAGGTCCAGCCGGCCTTTTGGCAGGCTGGAGCTTATGCGCGTATGCACAGACCCGGCCAAATTCCCGCTGGCGCTTACACTCTCCAAGGCTGTTGCGTTCTGCATCGCGAGGCTCCTCAAGAAATGCCGGCCAGCGCGTCCGCCGTTTCGGCTACGCTGACGAAAGAGTAGGGGGGCCAAGGCCCGGTAAGCAGGATGTCCAGGTCCGGCGCGGAGGCCCCAAGCGCGGCGACCGCCCCCCGGAAGGCGTCGAGGCGCTCTTTTGGCAGCAAAAACGCCATGGAGACGCCCGTAGCCCCCGAAGGCAAAGCGAGAGTCCGCCATTCGACTTGCGTTGCCTGCGCCGCGAGCCGCTTCCTAAGCATGTCCGCCAGCCCCAACGCGTCGCGCTGCTGGGCCAGGCTGTGCGCCGCCAAGGCGAACTTCTCCGCGAGATAGCGCGCCCCCGGACCGGCATCCACCGCAGCAAGGGCTGGCTCGCAAATGCAAGGCGGCGCGGGCGGCCCCCGCCTTTCCGCCCGCACGCTAAGCTCGATTTGGCCCCGTAGGCGCCGCAGATCGCTCGCATACACATCGTGCGCCCGCGCGAGATGCTCCCGGAGCTCCGCAACCCCAGCGAATGCCGTACCGAAACGAACCGGCAGCACCGTATCGCGGGCCATGAACGCCTCGACGACCCGGAAATGTTCGCGCAGATGGCGCTCGATCGCTTCGGGGCAGCCTGCCGCCAGCTCCCCCGTTACCGCGGCGATGCCGTTGAAGGGCAGCACAGCCACCGCCCGCTCTTCCAGCCCCAGCGGCGGCGGCTCAAGCCGCGCCCGCGCATCCATTATCCCGTAGAGATAGAGCACGGGCTTTCTCCAGACGGTGCCGCTCCGCCGTCATGCGAAACTGCGGGGACCGCACGCGCATAGGGAGCGGACCGCAAGCGCTCCGCAGTCTCGACCGAGGCTGCCAGCACTTTCAGGCCGACATAAATCAGATCGACACCGGCAATGGATATCGTCAAATCGCCAGTAATCACGACGCCCTTGTTCAGCACCTTGTCGAGCATTTCCGAAAGGGCGAGGCCGTCGCCGGGCGATACGAGATCAGACATGCGCCGTTTCCCCGGACGGCAGCGACACGAAATTGTAGGGCGGCCAAGGCCCCGTCAGCGCATCGCTCAGGCCCGTCGCGGCGAATGCGCGGCGCAGGGCGTCCAGGGCGCTGTGAAATGCGGATTCGCCAGAGGTCTCGACCAAATAGGCGGCATTGAGCAGTTGCACACGCCCTTTCGCGCCCGCTCCCGAAAGGCTGGGATAGGTACGGATATGGACGCTCCGCCGCGCCAGGGCATCGAGCTTCTGGTGAACCTCGATTGCCCGCGCGGTGAGGCTTCGCTGCGCTTCAGCCTCGATCGCCAATTTCAGCTTCTTGCGGATAAAGAAGGCCTTGCCGTCCGGCGCCTCGGCCAGCTCGTCCTGGATCGGCGCCAGCGAAGGCGCGGATGCAGCGGCCTGGCGCGCTGCGGCTGGATCGGCCGAGAGCTTCAAGCCCCATTCGCGGCATCCAGCCACCCGGTCCAAAGTTTCCTCCAGCGAGGCCTCGTGCCGCTCGATGAAGGCGGCCAGGGAGTCGAGGCTGCGCAGGACCGTTCCGAATTTCGAGGGGGCGAGCGGGATGCGGCTGGCCAGCGCCGACAGCACCTGATGATGCGCCACGGCGCGGCTCCGCGCCCACTCGCCCTCGTTCATCCCCGGTTTCGGCGTGGCTGCGTCTGCCGGAAAGGCGCTGACGATTGCCGCCATGCCGCGGAACGCCACAAGCTCGACCGGCCGGCCTGGTACCACCCCCTCGCAGGCGGCAAGCGGCAATGTGCACTCAGGACCCGTCCGGGCCACGCCGTAGACATAAATATGATCGTCCGGCGCCAGTGCCGCCGTTGTCATGCCGCGCCTCTCTTGCGTTCTTGGGGAGCGTTGTTTCGCTGACCGGCAACCTCAAGCAGAACGGGCTCGTCCAGGCCATCCCCGGTCCCGTGCCCCTGTAGAGATTTCGCGCAAGCGAGGAGGAGCCGGTACGCTTTGGTCAGCTCCTCCATGCGTTCGCCCGGCTGGCTCCCGGCAGCGGCCACATCCGGGTGATGCTCGCGCGCGAGGCGCCTGAAGGCGGATGCGATGTCCTTTTGGGACAGGGCGCCGGTGATTTCCAGCGCCTGCCTCGCCCTGGCGATGGCCTGCGCCGAAGGGAAGGTCACTTGCAAGGTGGCAAAACTTGACGGCGGCAGGGGGCCGACGCAGCGGAAGGTCAGCCGGCCGCCGAATTCCGCATCGAGGCGTTCAAGCGCCTCCTCCAGCCGCTTGCCATCGGCCCGGCTGACCAGAACGGCCAGATTGGCGGCCATGCGGTCGTCCATCGAAGCGTTGAAGGCGATGTCCATGGCCACCGGCGCAAGCGCCTCGCTGAGCCGCGCCTGCATCGCGGCCCGCCGGCGCTCAAGCGCCCCCTTGACCGCCTGCCCGAGCCGGACGGCCGCGCCTTCGGCCCCGCCTTGCTGAGCGTCCTTCCGCGCTTCGGCGATGGCGGGCTCGGCTGCGATTTCCGCGAACACCGCTTCGGGCTGCCACAAGACGACGATCTCCATTTGCGTGCAGCCGCTGAACTCGGCCAGCAGGCCTGAGAGCATATCGCGCTGCTGCCGCAGCAGGCTTCGAACGGCGGCTTCGCTGGGCGAGACCGTGCCGAACTTCACCGGCAGCACCGCCGTGCTTGCCATGGCCGCCTCAAGCACCTCCTGGTGGCTGAGGAGCAGGCGCACGGCCTTTTCGCGCGAGAGTTCCTGAAGGCCGCCTTTGGGTGGCACGCCCACGATGGCGCTGAGCCCGTCCTGCTCCAGCGCGGTCACACCGCCCTCGATCCCGTACACTGGCGGGAGGGTCAGCCCCGCCGCACCGGCAATGCCATAAAGATAAAGCGCTTCGGTCATCGTAATCCCGGCAGTTAAAGCCAATCCAAGACGCGGCACTGTGTGGGGGGAATGAACTGGGGAAGTCGCCCCTCACCCTGTCCCTCTCCCCATGGGAGAGGGGACGCCTGTACGACGGTTGCGATATCGTCCCTTCTCCGTCTGCATCCGCTTGCGGATGCAGACACGCAACATGGCAAGCTCGCCAAGGCGAGCTTGCTGGGAGAAGGACAGGGTGAGGGGAGCGAGCTTCGTATGGCGTGCAGCTTCCCGCATCATCCCTGTTGTCCGGCGATGCAGGCCAAGCCGTCCTGGAAATGTTGCATGCGAACCTTCATCGCCGATGCGACGCCCGCGCGCGCCTTGCCCTTGGCCTTTCCCTCGGCGGCTACGGCCTCGCGGATGGCGCCATAGGCGGCCTCGCGGCAGACCGCTTCGAGGTCCGCGCCGGAGAGCCCTTCGCCTTCCGCCGCAATCGCCTTGAGGTCCACATCCGGCCCGAGCGGCATGCGCCGTGCGTGCACGGTGAGGATGGCGAGGCGGCCTGCCTTGTCCGGCGCCTTCAGCTCGATCAGCGAGTCGAAGCGTCCCGGCCGCAGCAGCGCCGTGTCGACCCGGTCGAGCCGGTTGGTCGCGGCCAGCACGAATACGCCCTTCAGCTCCTCGATGCCGTCAAGCTCGGTCAGCAATTGCGCCACGACGCGCTCGCTCACCTGGCTCGATGCCCCGCCGCCGCGCTCAGGCGCCAGTGCGTCGATCTCGTCGAAAAAGATGATGGCCGGAGCGGCCTGCCGCGCCTTGCGGAACACCTCGCGCACCGCGCGCTCGCTTTCACCCGCCCACATGCTGACGAGCTGCGGTCCCTTGATCGCGATGAAATTAGCCTCCGTCTCGCCGGCGACCGCCTTGGCCAGCAGGGTCTTGCCCAGGCCGGGGCCGCCATGGAGCACGATGCCGCGCGAAGGCCGCACGCCAGCCGCGGCGAACAGCTCCCGGTGCTGGATCGGCCAGAGCACGGCCTCGGACAGCAACGCCTTGACGTCGTCCAGGCCGCCGACGTCGTCCCAGTGTACGTCCGGCACCTCGACCGAGATTTCGCGCAAGGCCGAGGGCTGGATTTCGGTGAAGCAATCCTCGAAATCGGCCCGCTCGACCTTAAGCGCTTCGAGCTTCGCGGCTGGAATGCCGTCGCTCGCCGGTGCCTAGTTCGGGCAGGAGCCGCCGCAGCGCGCTCATTGCCGCTTCACGGCACAGCGCCGCCAGATCGGCGCCGGAATAGCCATGGGTGCGCCGCGCCATGTCCTGAAGGCTGACCTCTTCGGCGAGCGGCATGCCGCGGCTATGGATTTCCAGGATTTCGAGCCGCCCCTCGGTGTCGGGAACGCTGATTTCGATCTCGCGGTCGAAGCGGCCGGGCCGCCGCAGCGCCGGGTCCAGTTCGTCGGGCATATTCGTCGCGGCGATCACGGTGATCTGGCCGCGCGACTTCAGCCCATCCATCAGCGCCAGGAGCTGGGCGACGACGCGGCGCTCCACCTGCCGGTCGCCCGAGAGCGCGCCGCGCTTGGGCGCGATGGCGTCGATCTCGTCGATAAAGATGATGGCGGGGGCGGCCGCTTCCGCCTCCTTGAACATGTTGCGCAGGTGCGCTTCGCTTTGCCCGTAAAGCTTGTCGATGATCTCGGGGCCGTTGACGTGAAAGAACTGCACGCCGACCTCGTGCGCGACGGCGCGGGCGATCAGCGTCTTGCCTGTGCCGGGCGGGCCGTAGAGCAGCACGCCCTTCGGCGCCTCGATGCCCAGATGCAGGAACACCTCGGGATGCATGAGCGGCAGCTCGATCATCTCGCGCACGCGCCGCACCTGCCGCGAAAGCCCGCCGATATCCTCGTAGGTGACAGCGCTTTCCCGCGCCCCCGCGCCCTCGACGCGGATGACCGTGCCGGGCTCGATCACCACCGGCCCAGCCGGATCGACTTTGGCGACGGTATAGCTATATGTCTGCGTCCCGGCCGCGCTGATCCGCACAACGTCCTTCGCCACCACCGGCAAACCCTGGACGAGGCGGGCGAGATAGCGCCGGTCGAGCCTCGCCCCTTGCGCGGCGCGATCCGGTGTGAGCACCACGGCGCGTGCCGCTCCGGCCGCACTGGCATGTACCGTTACCTGCTGGTCGAGGCCCGCGCCGCTATTCGCGCGCACGATGCCGTCCATCTGGATTTGGCCGGGCTCGCGCTCGTCCGATTGCGCCGGCATGACGCGGGCGGCGGTTGTCCGCTTGCCCGTAATCGCCACCACGTCGCCGGTTTCGACGCCGAGCGCCGCCATATCCGCGGGGTGTAGGCGGACAAGTCCGCGGCCCACATCGCGCGACGGCGCTTCCGCCACGCGAAAAACCCCTTCCACCGGTTCCGGGGCCTTGGCCGCCCGGTGCGCCTTCGTTCTGTCGCTCACGCCGCCTCTCCCACCCGCGCCTCAAGGCGTTCCAGCCGTTCGAGCAGCCCACGGTTCTCTTGTTCCAGTTCCATCGCCTTGGTGGACAGCATGGGATCGGCCTCCCACCAGTTGATGCCCATCTCCTTGGCCTTGTCGACCGAGGCGATGAGCAGGCGCAACTTGATGGTCAGAAGCTCGATGTCCACGAGCGAAATGCTGATGTCGCCCGCGATGACGATGCCCTTGTCCAGCACCCGCTCAAGGATGTCGGCAAGGTTGGTCGCCTGCAGCGATTGATTGACGTGGCTCATAGGGAATCCCCGATCTGGTCGCGAAGGTAGCGGGGGCCGCGGTGATAGCGTTCGAGGTTTCCTTCCGCGTCGAGATCTACCTCGTAAATGCCGAGTACATCGGTCGAGTGCGGGATGCGCGAAAGCTCCACGAGATTCACGGTGACGTGCCAGCCCGTATCCTTCTTGTCGACGCCGGAGACGCTATCGAACTTCAGGCTGGTAAGCTCAGCGAGCTGCTTGGCGGCCTCCCGCGCGGCTTGAGGGGCCGAGAAGCGGGCTTTGTTCGGAAATACCCGGATTCTGAGCCGGAGCGTCTTCGTCCGCACCATCGCGTGCGGTCAATTGCGCCACCCGCTCCTGCGCGGCTTGTGTCGACTGAAACTCGTCCGCAGCCAGCTTCATAAGCTGGCCGACCGTATTTTTTGCGCTTCTGGTTGCTTGTTCCTGCAAGGTATTTTCTCCTGAGCCGGTCTTCTTCCGGCTGCGGATGGATTTTGTCATCGGCTCACACCCTCCGCTCTTCTACGGCTTTCCCGTAGTCTTTCCATGAGATCGTCTTCCGCCCGCTGATAGTCTTCGTCGCCGATCTCGCCCAGGTCGAAGCTCAGCTCCAGGGTGGCCAAATCCTTGCGGATCTTGCCCTCGTCGTAGAGTTCCGCCTCGGCGCGCTCGGCGATGGTGCGCAAGAGCCACATGGACATGCGCATTGGCCCCACCAGCGGAAATGAAAGAACTTGTGTCAGCATGGCCCCATCCTCGTTTGCTGCCGTCAGCTTGCCAGGCACCCGGCCGGCAGCCGGTCAGCCCAGCGTGAGCTGGACGAAATTGTAGACCGGGGCTGGCCCGACGCATTTCAGCATGATGCGGCGCCCTTCCTCCCGGTCCAGCGCGTTCAGGCTCTCCTCCAAAACCGCCTGCTTGGTCTTCTTCACGAGCAGCGCAACATTGAGCGCCATGCGCTCCGTGGCCGCCTCGCGGATGCAGACATCCTCGACGTGAGGCCGCAGCCGCGCCAGCATCTGCTCGCTTTCGCGCTCGCGCTTGGCAAGCAGCGCCTTCTCAGTCATCTCGCCGAGCTTGATGCGCTCCTTATACATCGAGTCCGGATTCCGGCCGGCGATGCGGTCGCGCAGGCGGCGGATCTCGTCGTTCTCGGCAACGATTTCCTGGTACAGCACGTCCTCCCGCCAGAACGCCTTGACGCCCATCTCCACGCGCCCGGTAACTTTGTCCAGGCGGGCGAGAAGCTCGTCGTAACCGGGCTTCAGGAGCGAGGTGAGCACCGCCTCCTCCGAGGCCGCGACGCTGTTGAACTTGAGCGGCAGGATGGTGTGCTCGTTCATCACCACTTCCAGCACACGCATATGCGCGGTCATGTTCAGCCGGGTGCTATCGTAGCTCTTCTCGGGCGCGTCGCTGACAACGGCGGCAAGCTCGTCGAAATGGATGGTGTTAATGGCCTGATCCGGCCCCGTAACGCTGCGCGCCTCAAAACTGCGCGGCTTCTTGCTGCGGATCACGCAATAGAGATATTTGCGCGCCGAATCCGGGCTGCTTGGACTGAGACTTGGCTGCTTCTGGCGTGTCACGCGCTGCTCGCTGGTCATACTGATTCCCCCACAGGGGAAAGGTCTACTTTGAAACTGGCGCCACGCTTGCGGAGCGCATCCGTGAGTGGCGCGAAGCTCTCCAACATCCAGGCGCGCACGCCGGGCGTGTCCAAATCGGGCTTGAGCGTGACATAGCGGGCGCAATAGAGGCGGTAGAGCGCGCCAACCTCTGGCTCGACATGCTTGAACACCTCCTCCTCGATCAGGCTGTCGAGGGCGCCGGCCCGCACCGCGTCGCCGGCCCGCGTGAAGGCGGCGCTTTCCAGGGCCATGCGGACATGCGCCTCGATGGAGGCCATGGACAGCGTAAGCGCCATTCCCTTATTGCTCAGCCGGTCCGCCTTGACCTCCGCCGCGAGCTTGGCCTTGAGCGCAGCGTGCTCGTTGAGCCCCGCGCGGCCATTGGTCAAGCTCATGAGGTTGAGGTGCAGAAGCGCTTCGCCGAAGCCTGCGCGGATCGCCAGCTCGTTGGCCAGGACCTCGTGCGGCGCGTGGAGGCAAAGCTCCTCGACCAGGGTTTCCACCGAATGGCGGAGCTGCTTCTCCTGGGACTCGAGCCCTTCCGGCAGGCTCAGCACTTGCACGGTTGCCTTAAGCCCTCGCGCGGCGCGCGTCGTTGTGTTTTCCGCCAGCGGATGCGCGTGCTCGTGCGCAAGCAGGCCTTCAAGCGCCAGCGCGTCGTCCCACAGGCCCAGCGCAATCATCCGGCGGCGATTCACGAATATTGAGCATTCGGCCAAGTTCGCGAGATTATAGATATGGACCATCGGCTTGCGGTCCAGCTCCTCGACGTGCCGCGAAGCTTCCGCCCGCGCTTTGGCCAGCGCGCCAGGCCTTGTCCGGTTGCGGGCGGCCGCCGTGGCCTGCTTGATTTGCTCCACGAGCGGCTGCAACGTCTCGAATACGAACAGGTTGACCTGCTTATGCGGCCAGTGACCGTGGCGCTCGAAGCCGCCGATCACCTTTTTCTCGATGCCGGCGAAGTCCTCCAATCCCGTGGCTGTGTCACAGACGACCTGCAGCTTCGTGCTTGTGGGCTTGTGCCGGAGGACTTGCGGGACCGCTCTTGCCATAAGGGAAATCCCCTTCGCTAGAGTATTGTGCGTTGGTTGGGAGACGCCGTCATTGCGAGCAACGCGAAGCAATCCAGGAGCAACAAGCACCACGGATGTTTCATCTGGATCGCCACGGCCGCCGAGGCCGCCTCGCGATGACGGTTGTGCACAATCAAGCGCACACTGCCTCAGGCCTTGGCGAACCGGACTTCGAGCAGCCCATTGCGGTAGACTTTGCGCAACGGCTCCGGCTTCACCTTGGCCGGCAGCTCGACGGTCTTGGCGTAACGGTGCGTGCCTTTTGCCTCAAGCGTCAGCGTCTTGTCCTTGACGTTAACCGCGATCTCGGGACCTTGCGCGCCGGGCATCTCAGCCACCACTAGGACTTCCTTGTCCTCGTCAAAAATGTCGACCAGCGGTTCGCGCACCTCGCTAACCTCCGGCCCCTTCGCGGTCGGATGGATGTTGCCAAAGGATTGGACCGTGGGCTTGCCGCCCAGCCCCATCTTCACGCTGACGCCGTAGACGCCGCGCGCCTTCTCGCCGAGGCCCTGGACGTTGAAATCGCCCTGCTTCTCGAACTTGCCGTCCTCCATCTTCTGGGCGGCCTCGCCTAGCTGCTCGACCGCGCGGCCGATTATGCCGAACAGGTTTTCGAGTCCGAACAGCCCGGCAGCAGCGGCGCTCGCCTTCGTGCCCGCCGAAATTTCGGGCGCCGGCTCAGCGGACTTCGGGCGCGAGGTTCCAGCCGCTCCCCTTGGCGGGATGTTGCGCGGCCGTTTCGGCGTTTCGCTATGGCGTTTCTCAGGCATGACGCTTTCCTCCTAAAATGAATAGGCGACATCCGCGCGCCGCTTCGGCCGCACCATGGCAGCCGCGACAGAGCGGGGCTTAGGCACCGGCCGTTTCACTAGCGTAACGGACTGAGCTTTTCTCAAGCTCTCGGCTGTGGCTGCGATTTGCGATTTCACAAGGCGCAGCCGATGCTCGGTGATGGTCTTCTGCTTGGTCCAGACCTGGAGCTGCTTCTCCAGAAGGGTCTTCTGATGCTCCAGCCGGGCCAGCGCGTTGGCGCTCTGGGCGGCGGTCGCGTCGCGCGACGGCACACTCGTCATGGCCGGGATATCGTTCACCCCGCGCAGATGTGCCTTGTTCGCCGTCATATCCGTACCCTCGCCGGCTTGAGGACGGCCGCCCCGTTCACTGCGCCATTTGTTGCGCCGTTGGTCATGACGAAACGCTTGGCCTTCGGGCTACCCTTCTGCACCGCCTTCACCGGCTGCCGCCCAGGGGCGCCTGCACAATGTTCCTCGATGAAGGTGCGCAGCGCGCCACGGTTCGCCGCCGACACATCGGTTTCGCCCGCGTAGGCGCATTTGCCATCGAGCACATCGACGCAGAGCTGCACGAAAGCCTGGTCGCTGGCCAACGGCTTGATGCCGTGAACGCCCATCATCTTCGCTATCGTCACGCTGGCCCTGGGGCTTGGGATTTGCCGGTAAAGCCCGGAAGCGCGGTAGGCGCGGACCAGCCGCACGACGGGGGCCACCGCCTCGGGCGCGAGACTGGAAGCCGCGGCGGTGATGCTGATCTCGGAGGACTCGTCGAAATAGTCCATGTCGATGGTAATCATGCGGTCGTTCAAGGCGTCCTGGGCGTCGTGAATCCCCGCATATTCCTTCGGATTGCTGGTGAAGATGATGCGGAAATCCGGATGCACGGGCACGTATTCGCCGCCGCTGCTGCCGCCCCCGGGCAGCGCCAGCAGCCGCTCCTCAAGCACGCCCAGTAGCACGTTGTTGGCCTCGGGCCTCGACCGGGTGAACTCGTCGTAGATGAGCGTGTAGCCTTCGCGGCAAGCCAGTGTCAGCCGGCTGTCGCTCCACTCCTGATCGATGTTCTCCTCGTATTTGATGACGGTGTGGACGTAGCGGTCCACGACCTTCTTGCGGCGCAGGCGCGTCTGCCTGCCGATGAGATCCGCCGTCTGGATGGAGTCGTCGCCCGCCAGGAACGTCACCGGCCTGCCGAGTCCTTCCGCGAGCCGGAAAGCGAGCGTCGTCTTGCCAGTGCCCGCTGGCCCGCGCAGATGGATGGCAAAGCCTGCCTGGAGATAGGAAAGTGCCCGTTGGCTAAGTGCCTTTACCGCCGGGGTCTCGACGTATTCCTTGCCCGGGCTCAAGGCCAGCGTGGCAATCGCGTCATCGCCCGCATAAGATTTCTTGCTCATATCGTCCTTCTTTAGGTTTGCCCGGCGGCAAGAAGCCCGGCCGGAATCTGTTCTTTTGAATGCGATTACAAAAACTCACGCTGAGTCCGGCGCGATGCTTCCTTGGGATCGCAACCGATCCGGTCCGGGAATAAACTGAAGCATACCGCCGCCCGCGCCTATACTGTCTGCCGGCAGTCCGGCGGCTTTAAACCGGCTTAGGCTTCGCTTCGAAATAAGTGCGCCATTCGGCTTGTTCTTTTGGCCGCCTACGGCGTTCCAAAAAGGGTTGCATATCCTGGATACGTGCCCCTTTTTGCGCGCCTGCAGCCGGCCAAAACGACCTGGCCCCCTGACGCACTTATTTCGAAGCGAAGCCTTAAGAAGAAGCAGGCACTTCAAATGGGAAAACCCGTGCCACCCCTGCCCCTCGAAAAGGGCAAAGGGCGGCACGGAGTTAGGCGGGGTTCCTCCCCCTGCCATTAGTGGACCCGCCGCTTGCGCGAGCGAGCGCCCGCTGCGGCTTTTTCGGTCTTCTTGGCTTTTGCAGGCTGCTTTGCCTTCATGGGCGAAGCGTGTTTTACCGCCGCGGAGGAGCTGGTCTTTGCCTTGCGAGGCGTGCCCTTCTGCGGCGTGCTCCGGCTCTTCCTGGCGGGCTTGAGGCTGGCTCGCCTGCGCGCGTTTTGGTTTTCCCTTCACGCGCGCGGGTTCCACGAAGCCCAGCTCCTGCCGGAACTGCTTGCGCGTTTGCGCGACCTGGTCCGCCAGATCCGCCGTGAAGCCGCATAGCTCGCTGTGCAGCGACCGTGCGGTCTTGCGCCGGCTATCCGCAAGCTCCTCCAACTGCTGCCGTGCGTTTCCGCACAATGCGTCGTGATCTTCGGCCCGCATCTGCGCAAGTTCATGAGCTGCTTGCTGGCGAAGGCGGGAAACCTCCCGCAGATTCCTTCCATGTAGCCGTCAAGTACATTCCCGGGTGCCGTTCGTAGCGTCCTCCCGGTTTTGGCGCATGTCGGTCAGCATGTCCTGCACAGACCGGCGCAGATTTTTTAAATAGCTTTCGGTCTCTTTATGCCGCGCACGGGCATTCGCAAGAAACTCCGTGCGGAAATCGTCGAGAAATGCGCCGGTGTTCTGGAATATATCGTTTACGACCGCCCTATTTGAATAGACTCGCGCTGGCGGCCTGGGCACGGTGCGCTGAGGCGAAGTTTTGTGGCGCCTGCATGGTGGATGTTCCTTCCTGAAATACAATCGAGGCGGTGCGAGCTGCAATCAAGGCGGGTGACGCTAAAGAAGCGCCGGCCCGCCTTGTTAGCAAAAGGCTTACGCCTCGGCGGCCTGAACTGTAAGGCCGACTGCCTCTGCGTATTTCAGATAGGTGTCTACGCCGGCGATGACGATGCGGGCTTCGATCGCGAGCAGCTCGATACCGACGAGCGAAACGCGTGCCCATGCGTCAATGACAATACCCTTGTCAAGGATGCGGTCGACAACCTCTGCGAGGCTGCTCGATGCCATGGTCTTTTCAACAGCCATTGGAATGTCCTTTCGTGCTGTGGCTGAACTCTACAGGATGGGTTCTAGCATGGCCTATGCGCAGTTGAAATTTGGGATGACTACCTATTGTATTTAGGCTACCCCCTAAAACCGTTCATCTCCTCTTTACTCGGCACATATTCTATACGTGAAAAATGTATTTCAGGAGTCATTCCAAACGTTGCATTCGTTCCCGCGCTGTTGCTGCAGTAACCGGAGCCGGCGCATAGGTAGCCGTAGTCCGAGGGGCTGCAACTGGAAAGCGGGCAGTGAAGGGCCTCCCGCACAAGCTCCGGAATGGAGCCAGCTTCCATTTTGGCCATGAGCTTGCCGCGATACACCTCGATGGACTTGGCGCTGATGGAAAGCTTCGCCGCCATTTCCTTGTTGGACTGTCCGTCGAGCACGCCGGCCAGAACCTCCCGCTCCCGCGCCGAAAGCTTGGCGAGCTTTTCGCGGACGGCTGCGCATTTGCCAGCCTTGTTGCGGCGAACCCGGTCGATGCGAATCCAGTTCTGCACCAAACCCAGGAGCAACTCGTCATGCACGGGAAGCTCCAGGAATTCGACGGCGCCTAGCTTCATCGCCTGCACCGCGGTTTGGACGTCGCCATAGGCTGTCACCATAATGACGGGGGGCGGTGTGGGTTGCCTTTGCAGTTGTGCCAGTAGTTCCAAGCCCGGAAGCTCCGGCTGGCGCATTGCCGAAATCAGGCAGCAAGGCAGTGTGTGAGTGAAGCCCCGCAGAAACTCCAAGGGCGAACGATGCACGCACGGCTCAAGGCCGAGCGCCTCGAAAAGTTGCGCCTTGTCCTCGATAGCCCCTCCAGCGGAATCTATAATGTGCACAACCCCTTTTGAATTCATCCTATCGCATCCCCCTCCGCTCACTGAGCGCCACCGCGGAAAACAGCCAAGTTTCAAACCAACGCAGACTCTACACCAACTGGTTACACATGGTTGCAGATACAACCTATCCTAGAGCTTTCGCGAGGGGCTTGGCGTCAAAGTCCTTATGAAGCGTTGACGCTGGGCAACAGTCCCAGCTTGCGAAGCTACCTCTAGACGAGGAGAAGCGCGGTGACCGGAACTCTGGTGGGCTGCGGCGTTGGCGCTTTATTCAGGTCAGCGGCAAAGCGACGGCATAGCGATGCTTTGGAGCGATTGTGCCGATGGCATGATATCGGTGGTTCAGGAGAAAACCGGAAAGAAGCTATGGATTTCGATGCACCGCGATTTGCGTGATGTTGTGGCCGGCATCCCTCGGAAGGCGACGACGATGCTGACGAACACACGCGGCAGGCCGTGGACCGCCGATGGTTTTCGCTCCTCTTGGGGCAAGGAGCTTGATCGCGACATCATGTCTCCCCTTCGCGAAGCAGGGCTTGTCTTTCGCGGCCTGGGAAAATCTGCGGTGGCGGTTTATTTGCTGGAAGCTGGGCTGCACCGATGCGGAGGTGTCGGCGATCACTGGCCAATCTCGCCAGATGGTGGAGCACTATGCACGGCAAGTGAATCAGAAAAAGCTTGCGGCGGCGGCGGTCCTCAAATGGGAGATGGCTGCGGCCGCATGAACAAGCGAAGAACGGTGTTTGTAAAACAGGCCGGGGTAAATTGCGAAACGCCGCCGGCGTTCCTCTTTGTTCTTTATGTAACTCCTTGATCCTATTGGTGAGCCCAGATGGATTCGAACCATCGACCCTCTGATTAAAAGTCAGATGCTCTACCGGCTGAGCTATGGGCTCCCAAAGGAAACAACCGTCCACGGGCCGCTTGCTGCGACCGCTTCCGCAGGGACCATAGGTGGGCGGGCATTATTGGTCAATAGCTGTTGGCGGACCCTTGGCCGCTGATTCACATTAGCGTCAAGTTTTCCGGTTGCGAAAGTCCATCCGCCGCTACCGGAGGCCGGCCGTGGAACTGCCAGCTTATCTTTTTTGTTCTCCTGCCTGCAAATTGCACGGTGGCCTCCCAATCTCATAGTGAGGCGCGGCCTTTATTCACCGGGCCTGCGGGTGCGAGTATGTCCGCATGGGAGACGACGAACATGATGCCTAGCAGCCATCTCCAGTATCTGCCCATTCCCTGGCCGTTGTACGCGTTGCTGTTTATCGCCCTTGGAATCCTTACGGTTTTTATTCAGATCGGGATCGTCCGCTATGTGTATGCGCGGCTCGGCATCTCGTCCGCGACCGCGATGGCCCTGCTGCTGGCGAGCCTGCTTGGCAGCTACGTCAATATTCCGATCGCGCATTTCGCGGGCGAAACCATGATCGTGGACCAGCGGGTCGATATCTTCGGGATGGAATATAGCCTGCCCACCGAGGTCGACTGGCCTGGGACCATTATCGCGATCAATCTGGGCGGTGCGGTCATCCCGATCCTGCTCTCTCTCTACCTGCTGGCGACGAGAAATATCTGGGGGCCGGGCATCGTCGCGACTGCCGCGGTAAGTGTAGTCTGCTTCATGCTGGCGCGGCCGGTGCCGGGGGCGGGCATCACGATTCCGATATTCATTCCGCCACTTGCAGCGTGCGCGGTCTCCTGCCTGCTGGCCTGGAGCCAGGCGCCGGCGGTCGCCTATGTCAGCGGCAGCCTCGGCACGCTGATCGGCGCCGACCTCATGAACCTCGGCAATATTGGCCAGCTGGGCACGCCGATTGCCTCCATCGGGGGCGCGGGCACCTTCGACGGAATATTCGTGACGGGCATCTTCGCGGTGGTGCTTGCGAGCATCGCCGGAGCGTTGAGCCCGGGCAGTACGGCGCGGGATACGGCGTGACCATGCTTAATCCGCGGGCGTTAGGGGGCGCATCACGCCCCATTCGCTCAAGATGGCCCGGATGTCGGCTGCGACAAAATGGCGGGCGCTTTCCTGGTCGTAGCCTTCTTCGAGGAGCGAGTCGTATTCTGTCAGGGCATGGCGCACGAAAGCGACCATCGACAGCCACGCGGCCGTTTGCGGAGCCGCCGTGCATAGGCCGCGGCTGCACACGGCGTGATCCGCGATGGCCCCCGCCTCGAATTCGGGAATTTGCGGCGCCAGCACACGCACCGCCTGTTCTATCTCATTGCGTTTGTTCACCCAGATAGCCTCTTTAACGATTGGGCAGCGCAATAGGGGTATGATATTACATAATGTGTGGCAAAGTTAGCCTTCACAGAAGTGACATGGGATTGTAGTATCCAAACTGTTAGAGCGACGTCGTGCGAGCGTAGCCCCCGGACTTAACGGCAACCGTTGAGGAAAGGTCAGCGTGACTGCATTGGCAACGTCTACAGGTGCTCCGCCGGAAAGCTTCCCGGCTCTGGTGCTCAACGCGGATTTTCAACCGTTGAGTTACTATCCACTTTCCCTTTGGAATTGGCAGGAAACCATCAAGGCCGTGTTCCTTGACCGTGTGAATATCGTATCGCTTTACGATCGCACGGTGCGTAGCCCGACCTTCGAAATGAAGCTCCCGAGCGTGGTCTCGCTCAAGACTTTCGTGAAACCGGCGCTGTACCCGGCGTTCACACGGTTTAACGTATTCCTGCGCGACCGGTTCCAGTGTCAGTATTGCGGGTCGCCGCACGATCTGACGTTCGACCACTTCATTCCGCGCTCGCGTGGTGGGCTGACGCGCTGGGACAACGTGACGACGGCCTGCGCGCCTTGCAACCTCAAGAAGGGCGGCAAGATGCCGGCCAAGGCGAAGATGTTCCCGGCGCTGAAGCCCTACCGGCCCACGGTGCACGAGCTGCACCGCAACGGCAGGTTCTTCCCGCCGAACTACCTGCACCAAAGCTGGCTCGACTACCTCTACTGGGATACCGAGCTGGAGCCATAGGCCGCGCGCCGCCGATGCCGGTCTCGGGGAAACGCCGCGGGCGTTCTCCGGGGCTGTTCGCGGCGCCTCGCGGTGGCAATAATCCTGAAGCATGCCGGCCTCCGGTTTAACGCGCATTAACCCTGTTCTTCGCCGTTGGCTGCGATTTTGGCGCGACGCCTGCGTTTTTCTTTAACGGGGCAATATAGGCGAATGCGCTTTTCCAGACCGTTAACGCGGATAACACGTTGAGTTCTATGGCGAATATTTGATGGCTCGACCGCGGGCGGCGGCCGCACGCGCCGTTTCAGGGTTAATTGCACGCTTGCACATATATTTAACGGGGTTTTTGAAACGCAGAAATCAAGCAGAAAGCGGGAAAAATTCGCATAAATGCGGCAGTATAAAATACCACGCTCCGGCATTTACCAAACCCGGATTTACCATACCCTACCGCCTACGCGCGTTTATTGTCCTTTTACCAGCCGCCGTAAGTTCTAACCGCTTTGCGTCATCGCGAGTTTCACACCGGCCGGGCCGGCCGATATCCGCGGTGGATGGCAAGCCTCGGACTTTGCCCGCGGGCGGCCCGGCAAAATGGCAATTGCTCTGCGGCGCGATCTGTGCGCACCGTTTGCCCCAAGGTTCCGCAACGCTGCAGCAACATGAATGCCGCCGACTGGTCAATTCTGAAATCGACCGCGTTCTTCAGCGCAATGCCCGCTGAGGACGCACGCTCGCTGATCGGCAGCCAAAGCCCGCGCGTCTACGGCAAAGGCACTGCGCTGTTCCAGCAGGGTGAGCCCGGCCACGGCCTTTTTCGTTATCGTCAGCGGCTGGGTAAAGCTCTACCGCATCACCTCGGACGGACTTGAGGTGGTTTTGCATGTTTTCGGGACCGGAGAGACCTTCGCGGAGGCCGCGATGTTTCTGGGCGGCCGCTATCCGGCCTGCGCCGAGGCGGTGACGCCCGCGCGCTTGCTGCGCATCGAGGCGGCAGCCTTCAGGGCGCGCATCGCCCAGCGGCCGGAGCTGGCACTTTCGATGCTCGCCTCGGCGTCGCGCCAAATGAAGCTGCTGATCGGACAGATCGAGCAGATCAAGGTGCGATCGGCCCCGCAGCGCATCGCGGAATTCATCGCGGGACTCGTGCACAAGAGCGATGGCCCGGCGGAAATGGAGTTTCCCTTCGAGAAAAATCTCTTGGCCAGCAGGCTCGGCATGAAGCCGGAAAGCTTTTCGCGCGCGCTTGCCAAGCTCCGGCCCTATGGCGTTGCGGCCGGGAAGGAAACCGTAAAGATCGCGGATATAGGCAGGCTGCGGGAATTCGCCGGCTCCAGCGACGAAGGCATGCAGGATTAGTGGCCGTGGCGGCTACGGTTAACCGAAGTCAAGATAGCCCGTGACAGTGTGTGGCAGTGTTGAGCTTTATGCAACCTGAGAGGTAATTTCCGGTCATGCCCATCGCACTCGGCGTTCCCCTAATGGACAAGGACCACGTGTATATGGAAGAGCTGCTGGAGCAGGCGAACCATGCGGACGAAGCGGCCTTGCCTGAGTTATTCACGAAGATCGAAGCCGAGACACGGGCTCATTTCCTCCGGGAGGAGGAGCTGATGCAATCCGCTGGCGTTCCTATTCTTCACTGCCACATTGGCAAGCATGAGCAATTCCTTGAGGAACTGGGCCGCGGCCGCGAGGCTGCCCTGCAAAACGATCTGCTGAACCTCCGCCGCTTCCTTTGCCGCGATCTTCCGGCGCTTTTCAACGACCACGTGGGCACCGTCGACCGGATCACGGCGGGGTTTCTTCTGGAGGCCACAAGCCTTGGCGACTGAGCGCATGCTAACCTGCGAAAAAGCGGCTGTTCGTGCTTGAAAGCCGCGCGCTGGCCCGCACTCGCATCGCCTCCAGCCTGTAGTAGCCTTGAGATAACCGCTACCGTCTTTGCGAGGGGCGAAGCCCCGAAGCAATCCAGAGGCCGGAATTCCAACGCTACTTCTGGATCGCCACGGCGGCCGGACGCCGCCTCGCGATGACGGACGAGGCAGCGGAACGGCGACTGTTGTGCCCGCGAGGCCGAGCAATCTGAAGTTGAGACGGCGTGGGAAGAAACGATGACCGAAGTCCAGGCAGGGAACCTATTCGCGGACATGCCGGCCGCTGGCGCCGCGGGGGACGAGGACTTCGCCGAAATCGTTGGCCGCCCCGGATTGAAGATCGAGCGCATCGTCTCGCACGGGCACGCGAGCCCGCCTGGGTTCTGGTACGATCAGCCTCAAAACGAGTGGGTGATCGTGCTCAAGGGCAGCGCGGGAATGCGCTTCGAGGACGAGGCTGGCGTGCGGGCACTGGCGGCAGGCGATTATGTCTTCATCCCCGCGGGGAAGCGCCACCGCGTCGAATGGACCGGTGAGCTGGAACCAACGGTCTGGCTCGCCGTTCATTTCGAATGAGCGGCAGCGACCGATGAAAATAAGAATGCCTTCATAGCGATTTAAAAATATTTTCCATGAGTGTGCCGTTGATCCTGCATTAGTGAAACGGTTTACTAAGCAAGCGACGTGACGCGCGATGCAATTGCTGATCCCGCGCTTTGACATCGGCATCAGGGCAGCACATTTTAGCTTGCCCGCCAGCGTCAAGCCGCGATTTTGCGCGCCGCCACTCCGGGCCAGGAACCTAATCGGGAGCCTTCGATGCGTACCCAGCCGCTGCGGGTCGTCACAGCCAGGAAGCAGGAAGCCTTGCCGCTCGAAGACGACGCGGTCTGGCAGCGTTTGCGCGCCGAGGCCCAGCAAGGGCTCGCCGGCAACGCAGCGCTCGCCTCGCTCTACCTGCAAATCCTCAATGCGCCGACGTTCGAGCAAGCTCTTATCGAGAGGCTCGCTGTGCTTCTAAGCGACGCCTTCCTACCCGCCGAGGCGCTTGCCAGCATCCTGCTCAACCAGGTTCACGCGGAACCCTCGATTGGCATAGGCATGCGCGCCGATATCGCCGCCGTTACCGAGCGCGATCCCGCGACTTCGAGGCTCATCGAGCCCTTCCTGTTCTACAAGGGTTTCGCCGCGATCCAGACCCACCGTTTCGCTCACGTCCTATGGACGCGGGGCAAGCGCGACATCGCCCTTTATCTGCAGAGCCGCTCCTCGGACGTGTTCCACACCGACATCCATCCGGCGGCGATGTTCGGGAACGGCATCTTCCTGGATCACGCCACCGGCTTCGTGGCGGGCGAAACCGTGCTCATCGAGGACAACGTTTCGATCCTGCACGGCGTCACGCTCGGCGGCAGCGGCATTGAGAAGGGCCAGCGCCATCCTAAAGTGCGGACCGGCGTGTTGATCGGGGCGGGGGCGCAAATCCTCGGGCCTATTGAGATCGGCGCGTTCTCCAAGATCGCGGCCGGCTCGCTGGTCACGAAGTCCGTGCCGCCCCGCTCGACGGCGGTTGGCGTGCCCGCCAAGATTATCGAGGGCACGGGCTCGGACAGCCCAGCGGTTAGCATGAACCAGGCGCTGGCCGAGGGAAGCTACGAGTCGTTCACTTACGAGATTTGATCGCGGCCAACGTGGGGTGGCGGAATGAACTGAGGGAATCTCCCCTCACCCTGTCCCTCTCCCACGCAAGCTCGCCCTGGCGAGCTTGCCACTCAAAAAGCGTCCATATCCGCAAGCGGATATGGACGGGAGAGGGGACGCCTTCTCGACGGGCACGCGCGTACTCCCTCTCCCCATCCGCATCCGCTGGCGGATGCGGATGCGAAAAGGGCAAGCTCGCCGAGGCGAGCTTGCTGGGAGAGGGCTGGGGTGAGGGGAGATTTTCCCTCAGTTCATTCCGCCACCCCGCGTCAAGCCGGCGCCGATGAGCGGCCCAGCGCTTCCATCCGCGCGAGGATGGCGGCGTGGCTCAGGATGCCGTTCTTCAGGCATTTGAGTTCGAATTTCTCGTTCGGGCTGTGGATGCGGTCGTCGGAGAGGCCGAAGCCCACTAGAATCGAGTCGAGGCCCAGCACTTCCTGCATATGGCCCACGACAGGGATCGAGCCGCCGCAGCCCACCATCGCGGCGGCCCTGCCATAGATATCCGCGAGGCCGGCGCGCGCGGCCTGCATGAACGGCCCGCCCGCAGGCACGAGAATGCCCGCCGATGCGCCCATCTCCTCAATGCTCCATTTGCAATCGGGCGGCGTGCGCCCGGCCAGGAACGTCCGCAAGCCTTGCAGGATCTTGGCCGGGTCTTGGTTCGGCACGGTGCGGAAGCTCAGCTTGGCCGAGGCGCGGGTTGCGATCACGGTTTTGGAGCCGGGGCCGGTGTAGCCGCCCCAGATGCCATGCAGGTCGCAGGTTGGCCGCGCCCAGATGCGCTCAAGCAGGGAGTAGCCCGCCTCGCCCACCGATTGCGTCAGGCCGATTTCGCCCAGGAACGCCGCTTCGTCCAGGGGCAGGGCGGCCCAGGCTTGACGCTCCTCCGCTGAAAGCTCCGCCACGCCGTCATAGAAGCCGGGGAGTTGCACGCGGCCGTCGCGGTCATGAAGCTGGCCGAGCGCTTCGGTGAGCGCGTTGAGCGGGTTTACCGCCGCGCCCCCGTAAAGCCCGGAATGCAGGTCGCGGGATGGGCCTTCGAGCGTCACTTCCACGTAGACGTTGCCGCGCAGGCGGGAGGTGATGGCGGGCGTGTTTATGTCCCAGGAGTTGGTGTCGGAGATAATGGCAACAGCCGCCTTTGAGAGCGAGGCGGCGTGCTCGGCAAGGAAGCCCGGAAGCGAGGCGCTGCCGCTTTCCTCCTCGCCCTCGATCAGGGCAGTCACCGTGACCGGCAGGCTCCCGTGCACCGCTTTCCAAGCACGGAACGCTTCGAGGAAGGTCATCACCTGCCCCTTGTCGTCCACCGCGCCACGCGCGATGACGCGCTTGCCGTGGGGGCCGTCCACGATGGCGGGCTCGAAGGGCGGGCTCTCCCAAAGCTCAAGCGGCTCCGCCGGCTGCACGTCGTAATGGCCGTAATAGAGGAGGTGCGGCGCGCCCGGCGTTCCGGCCTCGCAATGCGCCAGCAGAACCGGATGCCCTTGCGTCTCATGAAGTTCGGCGGTGAAGCCCAGCGCCTGGAACTCGTCGCGCAACCAGGCGCCGGCGCGTTTCACCTCATCCTTGTAGGCGGGATCGGTCGAAATCGAAGGGATGCGCAGGAACGCGATGTAGCGCGATATGGCCGCGCTGAAATCGCTCTCGATTTGCGCCAGAACCGGCTCCAGCTTCGGCATGCGATCCTCCGGAATAACAAAGACCCCCTCATTCTGTTCTTCTCCCCGCAAGCTCGGCCTGCCGCTTCCAACTCAGCGTGGCCGCATCCGCAAGCGTGTGCGGCTGGGAGAAGGGACGCCTGAACCACCCGCAGCGGTCATTTTGGCGTCCTCTCTCCCCTTGGGGGAGAGAGACAGAGTGAGGGGGTCTTAAGCGTCCAGTCTAATCCTTAAGTTGACGGCTGGGGCTCCATGCCGCCGAGGTCCGGGTCCTTGCGCGGGGCGCGGTTGCCCGTTGTGGGCACTGCGGAGCGGCGCTTCGGCTCCTCGGTCGTGGTGAAGTCGCGCACTGGCTGCTTGCCATCGAGCAGGTCCTTGACCTCCTGTCCGGTCAGCGTCTCGTATTCGAGAAGCGCCTTCGCCACCGTGTGCAAGGCCTCGATATGCTCGGTCAGCAGGGTGCGCGCCTTGTGCTCGCCTTGTTCGATGAGCCGGCGCACCTCGCTATCGATCAGTTGCGCCGTTTCCTGCGAGATGTTCTGGCTGCGCGACACGGAATGGCCCAAAAACACCTCTTCCTGATTGTCGCGGTAACGGATGCGGCCAAGTTTGTCACTCATGCCGTATTCCATGACCATGAGCCTTGCAATGCTCGTAGCATTTTGGATGTCGCTCGCCGCACCATTGGTGACGTTCTCGGGGCCAAAGATCACCTCCTCGGCAATCCGGCCGCCAAACACCATGGCAAGACGGGCCTCGTACTCGCTTTTCTTGGTCGTGAGCACATCGCGTTCGGGCAGGTAGAAGGTGACGCCGAGCGCCCGGCCACGCGGTATGATGGTCACTTTGTGCAGCGGATGATTGCCCGCAACGAAGAGGCCGACCAGCGCATGCCCCGCCTCGTGGTAGGCGGTGAGGCGCTTCTCCTCCTCCGTCATGGCCATGGAACGGCGTTCCGCGCCCATCATGACCTTGTCCTTCGCATCCTCGAACTCGTGCTGGGTCACGACGCGCTTCGAGCGGCGCGCCGCGAGAAGGGCAGCCTCGTTCACCAGATTGGCGAGATCGGCGCCGGAGAAACCAGGCGTGCCGCGCGCGATGACCTTGAGGTCGACGTCGGGGGCAAGCGGAACCTTGCGGACGTGAACCTTGAGGATCTTCTCGCGGCCGATGATGTCCGGCGCGGGCACGACCACCTGCCGGTCGAAGCGGCCCGGACGCAACAGCGCGGGATCGAGCACGTCGGGGCGGTTGGTCGCGGCGATGAGGATGATGCCCTCGTTCGCCTCGAAGCCGTCCATCTCGACCAGGAGCTGGTTCAGCGTCTGCTCGCGTTCGTCATTGCCGCCCCCAAGGCCCGCACCGCGATGCCGGCCGACCGCGTCGATTTCGTCGATGAAGATGATGCAAGGCGCGTTCTTCTTCGCCTGCTCGAACATGTCGCGCACGCGGCTCGCGCCAACGCCCACGAACATTTCCACGAAGTCGGAGCCCGAGATTGTGAAGAACGGCACGTTGGCCTCGCCTGCGATGGCGCGGGCCAGGAGCGTCTTGCCGGTGCCGGGAGGGCCGACGAGCAGCGCGCCGCGCGGGATGCGCCCGCCCAGCCGCTGGAATTTCTGCGGATCGCGCAAGAACTCGACAATTTCCTGCAAATCGTCCTTGGCCTCGTCCACGCCCGCCACGTCGTCAAAGGTCACGCGCCCCTGCTTCTCGGTCAGAAGCTTTGCCTTGGACTTGCCGAAGCCGAGCGCCCGGCCGCCGCCCGATTGCATCTGGCGCATGAAGAACACCCAGACACCGATCAGGAGCAGCATGGGGAACCAGTTCACGAGCACGCCAAGCAGCGAAGGCACGTCCTCGGAGGCGGGCTTCGCCTCGAAGCGCACGTTCTTGTCGTGCAGCCGCTTCACCAGTTCCGGATCGTTCGGCATGTAAGTCTGGTAGGGCGCGCCGCTAGTCAGCGTGCCGGAGACTTGGTTGCCGGAAATGACCACGGAGCGAACGTTGCCCGCGTCGACATCGCTCAAGAATTGCGAGTATTCAATATTGGTGGTGCGAGCCCCCTTGGGGTTGTTCTGCACGAGATTGAACAACGCGACCAGGAGAAGAGCGATAATGATCCAGATCGCCAAATTACGGAAGTTCGAGTTCATGGAGACGATATCTTCCCCTGAGGCCACGTACACAGCGTAAAGGCAGAGCACATAGTCAGCCTGCCTTTCCAGCTTACGAAGCTAGGATTAAAGTGAGCCAATTGGTTGAAACATAGGGTACGGGCTAGGCTTTGCCAAGCAGGGTTTCCCTTGAGGTTCAGGTTGATATGAGAAAATGGCTAAGGCGCGGCGCAAGCTGGGTCCGCAAAGGCACGGTGTGTGCGCCCGCCAGCTCCATATCGGTAAACCCCGCTGCTGGGGCGCAGAGGAGCCGCGCGCCCTGCCAGAGAGCCGGAGAGGCTAGTGCCGCGAGCCGGTTGGCCTGCACAGTTTTCCCTTGGCTCTTCAGCGCCTTGCGGCAAATTGCCCAGCCGGCCGCGCCGAGGGGGGCTACGGACAGATTGCCACTTAAATCTGCCGATAGCGTTAATATGAACCGGCCATCCCAAGTGAAAGCGCTTCCGGGTTGGCAAGCCTGCCGGGCTCGGCCCATGCGGCCCGGCTCCCGATAGAAATTAAGGGCGCCCGCCGCCGCGATGACAAGGCATCCGCCCAGCGCTGCCTCCCGCTTGCCGGCCGCAGGGCCAATTCCCGCTCCGGCGTCGTCCCCGCGCAGGCGGGGACCCATATAAGAGTTTGCTCCAGCGTCCGAAATGGTTTCCCGCCTTCGCGGCAACGACGCTGCGGAGTGCGGTTCGCAGGCGTGATCCCGTGCGCGCCGCGGCATGGAATGGTGCTGCGCGGACACGGAATCGTTACAGACGCCAGCGCCCTTTACGATCCCGGATACGGCGCGAGCGCCGTTCCGGGATGACGGTTCCGAACGTTCCGGCCGCATTTCGTATAAGCCCTTCAACAACCGTTCAACTTTGGTCATGCGGGGCGGCGCTTCCCTGCCGCCGGTCAGCGCCAGTGCCCGCGACAGGACGCGAAGCGCGATTTCGGGGGCCAGCGCCAGGAAGGCCTCAAGGCCGATTTGGCCTTGCCCGAGGCTTGTCACGCGAAAATGCCGCTCAAGGAATTCCTCCGCGGCGCCGGCGAGCGCTTCGCGGCTGCGGCCGAGGCGGGATGCGCTCAAGGCAAGCGCGGGCCGCGCGATGCCCGCCGCCGCCAGAGCCTTCATGGCGTGGCGGAGCCGGACGCGCTCGAAGGACGCGTTGCTGTTGCTGGGGTCGATCGCGAAGGGAATGCCGAGGCTTCGAAGGTAGGCCGTAAGCCGCGCCTTGGAGAGGCCGAGGAGAGGCCGGACGATGGCGACGCTGTCGCGTTCCGAGACCTGGGCTATCGCTGCGAGGCCATCGAGCCCGCTGCCCCGGCGCAAGCGCATCAGGAACGTCTCCGCCTGGTCGTCCTCCGTGTGCGCGGTGACGAGGCAGGCGATGCGGTGCTCGCAGGCATAGGCCGCCATGAGTCCGTAACGCGCTTCCCGCGCTGCCGCCTGGATTCCGGTCTTGGGCTTTTGTCCTGCCCAGGCGAGGGTGGCGTGTGCAAACCCAAGCTCCGCAGCCCGCCCGGCCACAAACGCGGCTTCCTCCGCGCTTTCGGGCCTCAATCCATGATCCACGGTCAAAACGGCGATGCTGGCCGGCGCGCGTTCCTTGAGTGTTAGCCAGCGCGCAGCAAGATGCATGAGCGCCATGCTGTCCGGCCCGCCGGACACGGCCAGCGCCGCGCTGGGGAAAGCTTCCAGGGGCGCAAATGCGCTCAAAAGCGCGGCGTCGCCGATAATGCGTGGCACGGCATGATCCAAGGGTTATGGCGGACTATACTAGTATAGGTCGCAGCAAGTCCTGACGCATATCGCCGTCATCGCGAGGCGCGGAACGCGCCGTGGCGATCCAGGAGACACAGATGCTGCTCCTGGATCGCTGGATTGCTTCGCTGCGCTCGCAATGACGAGGTGCCACTTTGCATGCGGGTCAGGATTTCCCGCCGGCGTACTGGCCGTATTACCCCTCATCCTGTCCTTTTCCCTATGGGAGAAGGGACGCCTTATCAACGGCTGCGGCCTGCCCCCTCTCCCATGGGGAGAGGGCTGGGGTGAGGGGCGTTGCGGCTAGTTATTTGGTACAACCGCCGCCGATTGCACAGCTAGCTGCAACTCGCCCGTTTCTTCTCCGCTTCCGCTCTTTGAAGCACATTCGCCGGCGCCTTGGGATAGCGCTGCCCCAGCTCGGAGAAGGTCGCGCAGGCGTCGTTGTTCTTGCCAAGCCGCCGGAGCGAGATCGCGAGCTTCAGCAGCGCTTCGGGAGCACGCTCGCTCGATGGGTAGTTTGTGAACGTCTTAAGGAAGCGATCGGCGGCGGTCTTGTATTCGCCGCTGACGAACGCCGTTTCGCCAAACCAATATTGCGCACTGCCCGCGAGCGGATCGGACGGATATTCTTCGAGAAACTGCTGGAAATAGCCCTCGGCGGCCGTGTATTCGCGGCGGTTGAGCGCGCCGTAGCCTTGGTCGAAAAGCGCTCGCGCTGGACCGCTGGCAGCGGCTGCTGGAGCCGCCGGGCGCGGCGCCACGGCGCTCTGCTGCTGCCGGGGCGTGTAAGCCGGGGCCGCAGGCGCTCCCAAGGGCGCGAGCGGCTGCTTGTCCTCGAAACCGGAGGCAGGCGCTGCGCCGTAGCCCGGGTCCGGCCTGGGCATGGCCTGAGGCGCCATGCCGCCGCCAGCAACGCCGCCGCCTTCGCCCGAACGCGCTTCGAGGCGCTCGATCCGCTGGGTAAGCTCCGCGATCTGCTCGGAGAGCTGGCGGACTTGCTCGGAGTTGGCGCCTCCGCCGGCCGCGGCGGCATAGCCCGAGCCGCCGCCCGAATTGTTCTTGGCAAGGGTTTCGACAGCCGCCACCACGCCTCGCAAATCCGATATTTGCTGTTCCAGCCGCTCGATACGTCCGGAGCCCGCGCCCCCGCCATCGCCGGCGGGAGGCCGCTGCCCGGGATACTGCGCCGCCGCCGGCAAGGCGGCAACGGCCATCGCGAGAGAAATCGAGGCTGCTGCGAAGATTCTCATGGACACGCCCTATTCAATCGACCGTGCCCCGTTCTCGGCTGCGCGGGGCCGGCTGTCAACCGCTTTGCTGGCAGGCCGGGTACGCCATGGCCTGCTCATACGAGATAGGGTTGAACACTTCCCTCCGAGGTGCCTTCCCGGAAATGCCGGAGGCATTATCCGGGATCTTGACGAACGCTGGCACCTGTTGCGATCCATCCCGGATAGCCGCTAAGCGGCTTCCGGGATGACAGGCTGGGAAGCACCCAACCGGATCTACTATCAGTTGTAGGCGACCGAGCCGCCGCCGCTCAGCACTGTCACGGCGCGCCGGTTTTGCGACCAGCAGCTTATGTTGTCGCAAACCGCAACGGGGCGCTCCTTGCCATAGGAGAGCGTCCGCATGCGGCGCGGGTCGACGCCTTGCGAGACGAGGAAGTTCTTGACCGTTTCGGCGCGCCTGGCACCTAGCGCGATATTGTATTCGCGCGTGCCGCGCTCGTCGGCATGTCCCTCGATGGTGACGGGATAGTTCGCGTATTGCCTGAGCCAGAGCGCCTGGCCGTTCACGATGGAACGTCCCTCGGGGGTCAGCTCGGGACTGTCGGTCTCGAAGCGAACCGTGTCGCCAATCCGGTTATTGAACTCGGCCACGCTGCCCGGAGCGAAATTTCCCCCGCCGCCGCCAACGCCGAAACCCGCCGCCGGGGCATTCTTCTCGCAAGAGGCCAGTAGCAAGGCCATCGAAGCTGCGGCCAGCACTTTTAAAGCCGTCATTGAACGCATTCGTGTTGCCTCCTGTTGCGCGCAACTAATGCGAGCAGATTGACCAGGAAATCGTAACGGAATGCCTACCAAGAACCGATTCCTCGGGCAGATTTGTGGCTCTTAGGCCGAAGCTGGCTCAACCGCAACACGAAACGCCCGCCGTAAACGTAAAAAGTTGTAACGGATGCGCTGGGGAAGGGGGCGGAGGCTGTCGCGGGCGACACCGTGATTCGCGTAGGGCGTTACCCATCCTGCCCTTCTCCCAATGGGAGAAGGGACGGCTTCTCAACGGCTGCGAGCGAATCCCCTCTCCCATTGGGAGAGGGCTAGTGTGAGGGGTAATGCCCTACGAATAACGCCCCTACTTCAGCAGCGGAGACCACGCCGGGTCGGACGCGAAGGACGGCGTTGCGATCTGCCGCTCGTTATACCCGGTCAAATCGATGCTGTAGAGCTTCGGGCCGCCATTGTCGCCCTGCGATTCGCGGAAGAACATGATGACGCGGCCGTTGGGCGACCAGGACGGCCCTTCATTGTGATAGCCCTCGGTGAGGACGCGCTCGCCCGATCCGTCGGGCCTGATGACGCCGATGGCGAAGCCGCCATGCGCGCGTTTGGTGAAAGCAATGAGATCGCCGCGCGGGGACCAGACCGGCGTCGAATAGCTGCCCTCGCCATAGCTGATCCGGCGCAATCCAGCCCCCCCGGAACTCATGACGTAGAGCTGCTGCCTGCCCTCGCGGTCGGATTCGAACACGATGCCCCGTCCATCCGGCGAATAGCATGGCGCGGTATCGATGGACTGCGATTGGGTGAGGCGCGTGAGCCGGCGGCTGCGCACGTCCATCTCGAAGATGTTCGAATTGGCGCCTTCCTGCAGGCTCATCACCACGCGGTCGCCCTGAGGCGAGAAGCGCGGCGCAAAAGACATATTGGGGAAGTTGCCCAGCACCTGCTCCTGCCCCGACATGATGTCGCGAAGGACCACGCGCGGCTCGCCATCGCGATAGGCGGTGTAGGTTATCTCCTGCGAAAGCGGATGAAAGCGCGGCGTGAGCACAAGCTCGCGGCCTTGTGTCAGAAGCCGCAGATTTGCGCCGTCCTGATCCATGATCGCGAGGCGCTTGACCCGCTTGTCCTTGGGGCCGGTCTCGTCGACGAAGACGATGCGGCTATCGAAATAGCCTTTCTCGCCAGTCAGGCGCTCGTAGACCGCGTCGGCGATGATGTGCGCGAGCCTGCGCGATGCGTTCGCCGGGAGGAGGAATTGCTCGCCCGCGATCTGCCGTGCGGAGAATACGTCCCAAAGCCGGTACTCGCCCCTGAGCCGGCCGTCGCCAGTATCGGTGACGCGCCCTACCACCAGCGCCTGCGCGTTGATGACCTTCCAGTCTTGGAAGCGCGGCGGGGCGTCTACGCTGGCCATGCGGTCGATGAACGCCGCCGGGTTTATCGGCTTGAAGAGACCAGAGCGTTCGAGGTCGGCGGCGACGATCTGAGCGGTTTCCTGGCCAATGCCTGGGCCTGCGAATTCCGCAATAGCGATGGGGATGGCGCGCACCTGCCCGCGCCGGATTTCAACCTCGACCTGTGCCCGCGCCATCTGCGGCGCCAGCAATGCGAATGCGATCAGCAATGCGCCGAAGTAGGCAAACCGGTTCGATCTCACCTCAAATCCGGCTGACGGTTGGTGCACCGTCGCGAGGCGCTGTTGCGCTGTGGCGATCCAGAGCGGCTGGCTCCACGCCCGAACCTTCTGCGGCTGGATTGCTTCGGGGCTGCAGCCCCTCGCAATGACGGCCACGGGAAAACGATGGACAAGTTTTCTTATCATAATCAGCCGCCATACATGTCGCGCGGGTTGAAGCGCAAAATCATATTTCTGCACTGCTCATACTGCTGCGGCGGTATGTTATACGGCTGGGCGCTCTCCGCCGCCCGCATCGCGGCGTCCGCCATCGCCTGCTGAACCGGTGTGTAAGCCGGGTCCATAACGGCCGGAGGCCGCGCCAGAGTGCCGTCCCTCCTTAGCTCTATGTGCAGGCGGATGACTGTGTTCTCGGCCGATTGCTGGCCAATCGGCAAGATCCAGGCCTGCTCGATGCGGCTTTGAATAGCGTCGGCGCAGGTTCCCGCGTTCATGGCACCGCGCGCGTTCGGCACGCCCATGGCCTGATCCTGCAACGAACTGGCCGGCCGCCAGGGCTGCGACGGGTTCCACTCGCCGGAGGGGGCGCCCGCATCGCGGTCCAGCACCGCGCTTTGCCGGTCCGCATAGGTCTTGGACGGCCTTGCCTCCATGGACTGCGCCGCGAAGGGCCGCGGCTCGTCCTCGGCCGATTTCACATCGGCGGCGATCTTGGCGGCATCGAACTTATATTTGGGTGTCTCGGGCTTTGGCTTCGGCTTCGGCGCCTCTTCCTTCTTCACGACCTTCCTTGGCGCGGCCTTTTCGATGGGCTTCTCAGGCTTCGGCTCGGGTTTTGCCTGCTCCACGGGCTTGGGGGCGGGCGCGGGAGTTGGCGCGGACGCGGGGGGCGGGGCTGGCGGCGGCAGCGGGGCAAGCGCTTGTCTCTCAGCGGGCTTCGGCGCCGGCGTTGACTCTATGACTTCTTTCTTTGCACTCGCCGTTGCCTCGGGCGCCTTCACCTCGGCGGGCGGAGCGGGCTTCTCAGCTCTACCCTCGATTTTCCCTGCCTGCCGCTCGCTATAATCCTGGGGCGACATGATCTCGACGGAGACCGGCACGGGAGGAGGCGCAGGCGTATCGTCATTCCGGCCCATGAAGTTGAAGATCACGAGGCCGAAAACGACGATGTGTAGAATGATCGAGCCGATCAGGCCGTAGCGCACCTTAATCCCCGTCCGCCTTCAGTGCTTTTCCTCAATTTCCGTTACCAGGGAAATGTGTTTATAGCCGGCAGAAGCGATTCGTCCCATCACTCGCATGAGTTCGCCATAGTTGGTGGACTTGTCGCCGCGCACGAATATGGCCTCGTCCATGCCCTTACGAGCCTCGGTGATTGCCGATAATTTTGGCTGAAGATCGGTCAGCGGAATTTCGGCGTTTTGGATGAAAATTTTGCCTTGAGGGTCGACCGTCACGGTCAGCGGCTCGCTTTCGCTTTTCAGCTCCGAGCCCTCGCTCTTGGGCAGGTCCACCGGCACGCCTACGGTAAGCAGCGGCGCCGCAACCATGAAGATAATGAGAAGAACCAGCATCACGTCCACGAAGGGGGTGACGTTGATCTCCGCCATCGGCCTGTGCCGCCGGCCTTTCCTCCGTCTCGCCCCGCTCGGGCCGCCCGTTGGCGCCTGAATAGAAGCTCCCATGCCGTTCCCTTCAAACCTTCATGTCGAGTTGCCGCGAGACGATGGCCGAGAACTCGTCGGCGAAGGCCTCGAAGCGCTGCGCCAGCCGCGTCGCGGACTGGCTGAAATTGTTGTAGAAAATTACTGCGGGGATCGCGGCGAGCAGGCCGAGCGCCGTGGCGAACAGCGCTTCCGCGATGCCGGGAGCGACTACGGCCAAGCTTGTGTTCTTGCTGTTGGCGATGCCCTGGAAGGCGGTCATGATGCCCCAGACCGTGCCGAACAGCCCGACGAAGGGAGCGACCGCGCCGACCGTCGCCAGGAACAGGAGCCGCCGCTCAAGCCGCTCCATCTCGCGGGTGATCGTGACCTCCATGACGCGCTCGATGCGCATCTGAACGCCTGCCAGCGGCTTCGCGGTGTTTTCGATGGACCGGCGCCACTCGCGCATGGCGGCGACGAACAGCGCGCCCATCGCGCTCGGCTGCTTCTGCGACATCGCCATATACAGCTCGTCCAGCGACTGGCCGGACCAGAAGGTGCGTTCGAATTCGTCCGTCTGGGCGCGCGCCTTTGAGAAGGCGAGGTACTTCTCGATCACAATCGACCAGCACCAGATCGAGGCCATGACCAATCCGAGGATGACGGCCTTCACGACCGGAGAAGCCGCCAGGAATAGGCCAAGAAATGAGAAATCGGTGATCGGAGTCATTGCCTGTCAGAACCGGTGCCGGAGGGGACGCTACTCGCAGGGTACGCCTTCATGTTCGAACCGTTTACGCCGAAGATTGTCCAAAGTGAGGATTCGAAGGCGGAATAATGACGTGCGTGTACCATTTCGGGAATGCCTCCCCTGGTTTCGGCACACGGCGCACCTATCGATGGATAGAAGGAAACAGACAGATTTAGAGTGTTAGTGTGCCGCAATTGCCCATCCGAGCGCTGCCAGAAAGGATGTGTACAATTTTGGGAAGCCACGCCGAATGCGCATCCCGCAGTGCGTTCGCCGTGTGGTACGGCAGGCCCCCGCAGGCGGCGGCATGACTGGGGAAATCGTTTGGGCACGGCAATTTATGCAACAATTAGGCAGATTTCTCACACTATACAAAAAAGAAATTCCTAGTTGATTGTATCGGAATTTCATACGTGGCATACAGGGACGAACTTAGGCTATGCAGTTGACATGAATATATCATTACGCCTCCTCAGATACGTTACGGCCGCCGCCGACTGTGGCAACGTCACCGAAGCCGCCCGCCGTTTGCAGGTTTCGCAGCCCTCCGTCTCGGCGGCGATCGCCGAGCTTGAGCAGATGCTCGGGATCGCGATCTTCGTGCGCCATCACGCCAAGGGCGTCACGCTCACTCCGGCCGGGCTGCGGCTGATCCAAGGCGCGCGCCTGCTTTTGAAACACGCCGAGGAGTTTTCCAAGACCGCCGAATCACTGAGCGACGTGGAGCGAGGCGATATCACCGTGGGCTGCTTTCCGACGCTGGCGGCGCGGTTCATGCCCTCGCTGATGCTGGAGTTCTCCGAGCGGCATCCGCTGATTGCCTTGCACCTCGAAGAAGGCGATCACGACCAGCTCATGCGCGACCTGGCCCAGGGCCGGATCGAGATGGCCATTACCTTCAGCGATTCGGTGCCGCAAGGCTTCGACACGACGCCGCTCCTGCCGCTGTCGCCGGTTGCCGTGCTGGCAGCCGATCACCGCCTCGCCCGCGCAAACGATGTCAGCCTAACCGAGCTAGAAAAGGAGCCGCTGATCCTTTACGACAAGGTCAGTTACGTTCCGGCCTTATTCGACGCGCTGGGGCTTGTGCCAAACGTGGCGCTCCGGCTCAAATCGTTCGAGCTGATCCGCGGGCTTGTGGCGCGCGGGCACGGTTATGCGATCGACACCGTCGTGCCGCTGACCACGACCACCTACGATGGCGGTCACGTTACCATTAAGCAGTTGCGCGACAAGCTTCCGCTGGCCCAGGTCGTGGCCGTGACCCCTGGCTCGCAGCTCGTGCGGCCGGCCGTCAAGATATTCGCCGCGTTCATCGAAGCCGCGTTGCAGCGCACCTACATCAACGACGACGGACTAGACGAAGCGTCGGCTGCATAGCCCGCATTTCTCATAATTTGCGCGCGCCGGCTCGATCTTCGTTCCATCGGCTCCCTTCCAGCCACGCCGCTAGGTCTGGTACGGGCTACGGCTGCATTCTCTGCGCCATCGTCTCGCGGTCTTGCGACGCCAGCCGTCGAGAGTCCTGGCGGCTTCGTCATTGTTGGTCCCGTTGGCGGCCGCGGCGATCCAGAAATCCGCGCTGCGTATGCCGCTTCTGGATTGCGTCTGCCTCCGGCGTAAGAAGAAACCTCTGTCGCAAGACCCTCTCATCCTGTCCTTCTCCCCAAGGGGAGAAGGGACGCTGGAACTGCCGTCTCCCTTGGGGTAAGCCCCCCTCTCCCAGCCGCATCCGCTTGCGGATGCGGCCACCGAGAGTGGCAAGCTCGCCAAGGCGCGCTTGCGGGGTGAGGGGGTCTTCGCAGTTCAAATCTCGCAATGACGCGCAGAGGCCGTTCAGAAGAACGAAAGAGTCGGCAGGTGCTGGAAGACCCAGGACTCGCTCAGCACCTCTCCGCCCTTGTGCAGATGAAGCGTGATGTCGGCGGGGCTCGGTGAGGCGGCCGTGTAATCGAACATCGCGCGCCAGACGGGCGTGCCAACCACGGGATAGATGGATTGGCGCTCGATTGAGCCAGTGTGCGCGCTCACTGCCAGCTCTACGTCGCCGCGCTTGGAGAATTGGCTGAGCTTGCCGCCTTCGAAATCGACGACGTATTTGACGGTGCCTTTCGGCCGGGGCTGGCCGGGGATGCCGCCTTCGCCAAGCCGCGTGGCGGTAACGCGCGCGAGCGGGGCCGGATAGGGCTCGTCCAGGCGCCAGTGAAGTTTATAGCGCATGTCGCGCCGGCTGCCGGCCCGGAACGGCTCCTTTGGCACCCAATAAGCTACGATATTGTCGTGGATCTCGTCCTGCGTCGGGATCTCCACGAGTTGTACCGCCCCCTCGCCCCAATCGGCCGCCGGCTCGACCCAGACGCTTGGGCGTTTGTCGTAAAACGCGCCGTCGTCCTCATAGGCGCTGAAGTGGCGCTCGCGCTGCAACAGGCCGAAGCCCTTGGGAGTGCCGTCGAAGAATGTGCTGGTCTGCACGGCCAGAGGGTCGTTGAGCGGGCGCCAGATCCGCTCGCCCGCCGCCGTCCAGATGCTGAGCCCGTCGCTGTCGTGAATTTCCGGCCTCCAATCGGTGCCCTGCCTCCGGTTGTGCTTCGAGTACCAGAACATGCTCGTCAGCGGCGCAATCCCCACCCGCCCGATGTCTGCACGCGGGAAAAGGCGCGCCTCGATGTCCATCAGCGTTCCCTGCTCGCGGACGGCCTCTATGCGAAAGGCGCCCGCCATGCGCGGCGAGTCGAGAAGGGCGTGGATTGCGATGCCGCGCTTCCCGGCCATGGGCTGGAGCCAAAAGCTCGTGAATCGCGGAAACTCTTCCGGCGTTGGCATGGCGACATCGATGGCAAGCCCGCGTGAGGACTGGCCATATTGGCCCGTTTCGGCCGGCGACCTGAAATAGGAGGCGCCCAGGAAAGCGAGCCAGTCCGGCTCTCCGGCCTTCGTCAGCACCCTGAAGCCGGCAAAGCCCGCATCGGGCGGCAGCGTCTTCGCGAAGCTGCTCTTGCCGTAGGTGAAAAGATCGGGGCTGTAGAGCACCTCTTGCGCGACGCCGTCCGGAGACACCACGAAAATGCGGGCCGGCTCCTTGAAATACCGGCCGAGGTGAAACAGCTCGACCGGGTAAGGGCCATCGCCATGCAGCCAGATCGCCAGGTCTGGCCGGAACTTGATCTCTTGATAGGCGTCGAAGTCGAGCCGCTCCAGGAGATTGGCATCGGGAATGACGGGCTTTTGGTACGGCTTCTGGCTTAG